>DAOTZM010000096.1:0-17982 GCA_034434035.1 Anaerolineales bacterium | reverse complement strand
GGGATAAATTTCAGAGCCACTAAATATGGTTTCGGTATCTTCTCAAAAAAATGGGAAAACGTCCCAACACTTGCGCCTGCGCGACAAGCGCAGGTGAGGCTTGCTTGAAAAACCTGGTTGAGCCGTTCCAACCGCGCGGCTGAGCGCTCGCGGGACGATGCTTCTCTCCCCAAAATATTGAGAAGATACTGGTTCCGAGAGATCAGCCGCTATATTCCTCTACACTGCCAATCTGGTCACGCAACGAGAGCAGGGTGCGGTGATACAAACTCTTGACCGCGCCTTCGCTGCGTCCCATGATTTGGCCGATTTCGGCGTTGGAAAGGTGTTCGACGAATTTCAAAATCAAGAGCGTTTGGCGCTCTGCCGGCAGGGAGCGAATCAGCCGGAGCAGGGCTTCCTGCTGTTCGGTGTGGACCAGGTTGTGTTCCGGGTGTTCGCCCTTCGCCACCAGCGGCGCATCCGAAAGCGGGATTTCCTGCCTGCGGCTGCGGTCGCGGTGCCAGTTTGCCACCAGGTTGTGCGCGATGCGATACAACCAGGCCGAAAACGGTACGCCGCGGTCGGTGTAGTTGACGATGTGGTTCATGGCCCGCTGGAAGACGCGCGCTGTCAGGTCTTCGGCATCGCTGGTATTGCCCGTGCGATAGTAGACGTAGTTGAAAATACGGTCTACATAGCGCTCGTACAACATCCCGAACGCATCCCGGTCTCCCCGGGACGCCAGCGCCAGAATTTCGTCGTCTTGCATGGTTTCCGCCAATTCGACAATCCTACCGGCGGTTTGAAAATATAACCCCGCCGGATTTTAGAAGTTTCTTGTGTTTGTCGAGTATAACACGCGCTTTTGTCCGATAAACAAAAAAGCCGGAGGAAATTCCCCGGCTGCATAGGTGTGTGCCGCAGTTCAACTACGGCACAACTACACCCAGCATTCGATTTCATCCACCCCATACTTCACCAACAGGTCATCCATCGCCTCGCGCAGCAGGCCTTAATTTTGGTATTGTAGTATGATGGCGCAGGATTTGCGCTAATAGCGCAAATCATAGCAACCTTTGGTTGCGGCCCGCGAAGCGGCTGCGCTATGTATCACCATTCGCAGGCTTTCGAGCAGCGGCAAGCGTGCGCCTGCCAGGAACCATAATCGAGCCATACCGCAGGGTGAGAGATTTTGCAAAAATAGCCACCGTAAAGGCTGCGGCAAAAACCGATAATACCGATATAATTTCAGCAGATGGGGTTGGCAAAAGTTTTCCTGTGTTTGGTTGTAGTTTCGAGACTCATACCTTGCCACAAGTTGCTTTTGCAGCCCTGGCCTTTTTCAGAAAAGGCCAAAGTCCTACATAATGTGTTTTGGTACATATCTTGCAAGTGGTCCGAACAAGGCGATGGGCATCCGGCGAGCGCACATCTTGCTGAAGGCTGACGAAAGCAAAACCGATGCAGAAACCAGCGCGATGCTACATCAACTCATGCCTCCTGGCTGAACATGGCAGAGGGCGAGCGAAGTATTCTGCCCGAGCAGTGCCTTTCCCGGCGAATCGCAGATATCTGGAGACTCCGTTTTCAGATTGCTGTCTGGGAACATGCTCGCCATACTCGCAAAGCCCAAATATGCTGGAAGTTCACTACCGATGACGCACGGCAGGTTTTCAAGCAGTATTACCCTACATCTTCAGAAAGTTAAGGTACTCGTTGTATGTCATTAGACAAGAAACAAATGAAATTCGGAGTCCTCACCTCAGGCGGGGACTCCCCTGGGATGAATCCCTGCATCCGCGCGGTGGTGCGCGCCGGGATTGCGCACGGCGCGCGGGTGATTGGCATCAACAACGGTTACGAGGGTCTGATGAACGGCGAATTCCGGGAATTGGGCCCGCGCGACGTGGGCGGCACCCTGCTGCGAGGCGGAACCATCCTGCAAACCCGGCGCTCGCCAGC
Organism: Anaerolineales bacterium; assembly: GCA_034434035.1. GTDB lineage: Bacteria > Chloroflexota > Anaerolineae > Anaerolineales > Villigracilaceae > UBA5195. The sequence continues at coordinate 16,038 of DAOTZM010000096.1, read as the reverse complement.
CTTCCGCGAACCACGCGGGCAGCGCGAAGCCATCCGCCGAATGAACGAAACCGGCATGGACGGGCTGGTGGTCATCGGCGGGGACGGTTCGCTGACCGGCGCGCTGGCCCTGCATCGGCAGGGCGTCAAAGTCGTCGGCGTGCCGGGCAGCATCGACAACGACATCTGGGGCACCAACATGTCGATAGGAGTCGATACCGCCATGAACACCATCATGGACGCGGTCGATAAACTGCGCGACACAGCCTCCTCGCACGGGCGCGTTTTCCTGGTCGAGACGATGGGCCGCAGTTCCGGCTACCTGGCCGTCATGGCCGGCATCGTCAGCGGGGCGGAGATTGTCCTGATTCCCGAACGAACGGTCACGCTCGAAGAAATCGCCAAAGCGGTCGAGAGCGCCTACCTGCGCGGCAAGACCCACGCTTTCATCATCAACGCCGAAGGCTCCGGGCATAAGACCGAGGAACTGGCAAAAGCCCTCGAAGATATGGATGTCGGTTTCCAGACGCGCGTCACCATCCTGGGACACATCCAGCGCGGCGGCTCACCGACTGCCTACGACCGCCTGCTGGCCTCTCGGATGGGCGTCAAAGCCGTGGAAGCCCTGATGGCAGGCATGAGCGGGGTGATGACCGGCCTGCAAGGGCGCGGCATCGCCTACATCCCGCTCGAAGAAGTCATCGCTGGGAAGCGCGAAGTGAACATGGAATACTACGAGATGGTCGGCCTGCTGGCGCATTAATTCAGCATCGAACGGTACGAATCTCTCGAATCAAAAAACCCTCCAGCTGGAGGGTTTTTGTATTTTTGACAAATTGAGAAGAATTTTGACCTCAATGTGCGCTGCTTTTTGGCTATTCAGTTAGCAAGATTCAAGGTGCTGCAAGAGTCGAGATATAATTCCCGTATGAACCCCGATTTTATCCAGCCGACTTACGGCCCCGGCGGGTTCGCTGCTTTGCCCGCAATCATCACCGGCCTGTTCAATGGACAGCGCCCCCTCGAACCGTTCCAGGCTGAGTACGATAACGTCATCCTGGGCTTCATCGACGGCTTTGGCTGGCGGCATTTCAAGAAGTTTGCCGAACACCCGGCCCTCGACCGCTTCGCCCGGCATGGCCTGGCCGCCAAATGGACATCCCAATTCCCCTCCACAACGTCCGGGCATGTGACCTGCATTCACACGGGTCAATGCGTGGGGCAAAGCGGCGTGTTCGAGTGGAATTACTACGAGCCGCAACTCGACGCGATGATTGTGCCGCTCCTGTTCTCGTTTTCCGGCGCGGCCGAACGCGACCAACTCAAAGCGACCGGCATCGACCCCAAAATCCTCTACCCAACCGGCACGCTGTACCAAAAACTCAAGGCGCAGGGCGTCAATGCGAGCATCTTCCAGCACCGCGAATATACCCCCTCCACCTACTCGAACATCGTCTTCGACGGGGCAAACGCGCACGGCTTCAAATCCCCGGCGGAGATGTTGGTCAACCTTTCGACGGCGCTCCACGAAGCGCGCGGCAGGAACTACTACTTTTTCTACTACGACAAAATCGACTCGGTCAGCCACGACTACGGCCCGGCCTCGCGCCAGGTGGAAGCCGAAATCGACCTGTTCCTGTACGCCCTGGAACGCTATTTCTTCTCCGCGCCGCTTGCCAAAGGCCGCAGCCTGCTCCTGCTGACCGCCGACCACGGCCAATCTGAAATTGACCCGGCGACCACCGTTTACCTGAACCGCGCCTTCCCACAAATCGGCCAATTCCTGAAAACGAACCGCAAGGGCGAGTACCTCGTTCCCGGCGGCTCGTGCCGCGACATGTTCCTGTATGTTCGGGAGGAACTGCTCGACGAAACCCAGGAGTTGCTCGCCAGGGGGCTGGCAGGCAAAGCGGATGTGGTCAAGACCGAAGATTTAATTGCCGCCGGGTACTTTGGGCCTGAAATTTCAGACGCTTTCCGCGCCCGGGTCGGGAATCTTGTGATTTTGGCGTACCGCCACGAATCGGTCTGGTGGTACGAAAAAGATAAATTCAGCCAGAAATATTACGGCCACCACGGCGGCCTGACCCCGCAAGAAATGGAAATCCCCCTGCTGGGACTGGAGTTGTAATGTTCAATAAAATTCTCGTCGCCAATCGGGGCGAAATCGCAATTCGGATAATGCGCGCCTGCCGCGAACTGGGAATTAAAACCGTTGCGGTGGTTTCGGCGGCGGATAGGGACGCGCCGCACGCCCGTTTTGCCGATGAAGCGCTGGATATTGGGGATTCCCCGCCGCGAGAATCGTATTTGAACATCCCGAACGTGCTCCAGGCTGCGAAAGCGACTGGCGCGGAGGCCATCCACCCTGGCTACGGCTTCCTGTCCGAGAACGCGGCCTTTGCTGAGGCTGTGGAATCCGCTGGATTAACGTTCATCGGCCCGCCCGCTTCTGCTATTCGGGCAATGGGCGATAAGGCCGAATCTAAACGGACGATGAAAGCGGCAGGCGTGCCGACCGTTCCCGGGGAGGAGAATCTTTCGGGTGAATCCGAGTTCCTCGCAGCGGCGGAGCGAATCGGGTACCCTGTTTTAGTGAAGGCATCTGCCGGGGGCGGCGGGAAAGGGATGCGGGTCGTCCGTTCCGCGCGGGAAATGCCCGAAGCGTTGGATTCTGCCCGGCGCGAATCCCAAAATGCCTTTGGCGATGAGCGGCTGCTCGTCGAAAAATACGTCGAAAACGCCCATCACATCGAATTCCAGATTTTTGGCGACCAGCGCGGCAGCCTGGTTCACCTGTTCGAACGCGAATGCTCCGTCCAGCGCCGCCACCAGAAAATCATCGAGGAAAGCCCCTCGCCGCTGCTGACGCCCGAAATCCGCGAGCAGATGGGCGCAGCCGCCGTGCAAGCCGCCCGCGCCGTCGGCTATTTCAATGCCGGGACGGTCGAATTTATCTTCGACCCCGCTCTTTCCTCTTTCTTCTTTCTTGAAATGAACACCCGCCTGCAAGTGGAACATCCCGTGACCGAGGCCGTCACCGGGTTGGATTTGGCGCAGTGGCAGATTCGCGTTGCGGCGGGCGAGCCGTTCCCGTTCAGGCAAACCGATTTGTCCCAGCGCGGACACGCCATCGAGTGCCGCCTGTACGCCGAGGATGCGGCGGGCGGCTTCCTGCCCTCCACTGGCAGGGTTTTGCAGTTCATCGAACCGCGCGGCCCCGGCATTCGGGTCGATGCGGGGATTGTGACCGGCTCGGAAGTGACCCGCTTTTATGACCCGCTGTTGGCGAAAATCATCGTCCACGCCGAAGACCGCGAGACTGCCCTCCGGCGGATGCGCGCCGCCCTGCGTGAGACCGTTTTGCACGGCGTAACCAGCAACCTCGACTTTTTACAGGCCATCCTGGCTCACCCGTCTTTTGCCGAAGGCCGAATTCATACCCGTTGGGTTGAAACCGAATTCAATTGGCAGCCAGCAGAAATTCCCATCGAAGCCCTGCTCGCCGCCGCCCTTGCAGACTCGGCAATCGGCAATCGGCAATCGAAAATCGAAAATCAATATGAGCCTGACCCGTTCAGTCCGTGGAAAAGCGGGAATGGGTTTCGGAATTAGCCATGAAAATCCAACTCGACCACCTTTCCCAAACCTACCGCCTCGACCTGGCGCAGAGCGGCAAAACAGCAAAAATTCTGCTGGACGGCCAAACCTACGCCGTCGAAATCCTGCGGGTTGGCGAGGGCTGGCTCGACCTCCGTTTCTCCGATTCGTCCGCTTCCCCATCCGTTCCCCCGTCCGTTTTCACCGCTCATGTTTCAAGCGACGGCCCCAAACGCTGGGTGACAATCAACGGTCAGACCTTCGTGTTGACCCAACCGACCGGCCCAGCCAAACGCGGCGGGCACGCGCAGCACGCGGCAGGCGCGCTGACGGCCCCCATGCCGGGCCAAATCCGCGCCGTGCAGGTAACACAAGGGGAGACCGTTTCCAAAGGCCAGACGCTGGTTGTGGTCGAAGCCATGAAAATGGAAATCAAAGTCGCCGCGCCGTTCGATGGCGTGGTGAAAATGGTCAAAGCCCAACCCGGCCAGACGGTCGAGAAAGATGAACTGTTGGTCGAGATGGAAAGCAAGGAGTAAAGATTTTCACGCAAAGCCGCAAAGCGCGCAAAAAGAACAAAAAAACTTGGCGGTCTTTTCGGCTCTGCGCGAGAAAAAATACAAAAGTCAGCTAAATTTTCACGCAAAGTTGCAAAGCACGTAAAGAAAGCGAATACATTAGCGCAGATGAGTGAATAGAAAAGGAGTTCCCATGCCCGGAAAATTCTACGAAGACCTCGAAGTCGGCCAGAAAATCAGGCACGCCAACGGCCGCACCGTGACCGAAATGGATAATGTACTATTCTCGATGCTGACCATGAACACCCAGCCGCTGCACTGCAACGAAGATTTCTCATCCAAAACCCAGTTCGGCCAGCGGATTGTCAATGGTATTTTCATCCTCGGCCTGGTGACCGGCCTGAGCGTCCCCGACCTGACCGAAGGCACGATTCTCGCTACCGTCGGCTACGATAAAGTCGTCAGCCCCAATCCCACCTTCCACGGCGACACGATTTACGCCGAAACCGAAGTGCTCGAAAAGCGCGAGTCCAAATCAAGGCCCGCTGTGGGCGTCGTCCGGCTCAAACACTGGGGCAAAAAACCGGATGGCACGGTGGTGATAGAATTCGAGCGTACCGCTCTCTTCCTCAAACGCCCGCAGCCCGTCTCCTGACCTCACTCCAAAATCGAAAATCTCTTATGCACTCACGACGCGCCCTTTTATACATGCCCGGCGATGACCGGCGTAAAATCGAAAAAGCGACCACGCTTGGCGTGGACTGTATCTGCATGGATTTGGAAGACGGCACTGCCCTCAGCCGCAAAGCCGAAGCGCGCGCCGTCATCGCCCAGGCGGTGAAAGAACTGGACTTTGGCCGCGCGGAATGCTGCATCCGCATCAACGGCGTTGGCTCCGGCTTCGAGCGGGACGACCTGGCTGCGGCATTGGCCGCCCGCCCCGAGACCATCGTCGTCCCGAAGGTTGAAACCGCCGAACAGGTACAGTGGGTCAGCGGGGAAATCGAATCCTACGAACTGGCGAACGGCCTGCCGCTGGGCGGAATCCGCCTGCTGGTGGGGGTCGAAACCGCCAGGGGCATCCTGAACCTGAAAGAAATCGCCGGGGCCGACAAGCGCCTCGAAGCCATCGTCTTCGGCGGCGAGGATTTTGCCGCCAGCGTGGGCGCAACCCGCACCCCCGAAGCCACCGAACTGCTCTATGCCCGGCTGGCGGTCGTCACTGCCTGCGCTGCCTTCGATTTGCAGGCCATCGACATTGTCACCATCGACTTCCGTAATCCCGACATCGCCCGCGCTGAGGCGGAATTTGGCGCGAAATTGGGCTTTTCGGGCAAGCAGGTTATCCATCCGGCGCAAGTCGAGCCGGTCCAAGCTGCATTTACCCCCTCCGAGGAAGCGATTGCCTGCGCCCGGCGCGTGGTCGAAACCTTCGAGGCGCATCAGGGCCAGGGCCGGGGCGCGTATGAACTGGACGGCAAAATGATTGACCTGCCCCTGCTCAAAAATGCCCAAAAGGTGTTGGAGCGGGCGCGCGCGGCGGAAAAATAACCCTACCCCCCGCTGCTCGCAATCGCCAGCCGGTCGGGGTGCAGGTATTTGCGGGCTATCTCTGTCACCTGTTCGGGCGTCACCGCGCGCACCAGAGACTCGCAGCGGCGGTAATACTCCAGCCCCAGCCCGTAACGCTCGATGTTGAGCAGGGCAGAAGCCATCCCGCCGTTCGATTCGAGCGAGAGCGGCAGCCGCCCCACGAAATTAGCCTGGCTGTCGGCCAGTTCCTCGCCCGAAACACCTTCCTCCACGAAACGCCGCAACTCGGCCCGCGCCAGGTCAATCGTTTTTTCGACGTTGGCCGGGTTGACCCCCGCGCTCACCTCCCAGGTTCCCGGCCCGTAGCCCGCGCTCAAACTGGAATAAGCGTAATACGCCAGCCCCGACTGCTCGCGCACCACCTCCCCAATCCGCCCCATCATCCCAAACTGGCCCAAAATCGAATTGCCCAGCGAGGCAGGCAGGTAATCGGGCGACGTGCGGCTGGGCCCGGCAGCGCCCAGGATGAGGTCAGTCTGGGCCTTGCCCGCCAGGGGGATATGTTTTCTTTGGAGGGAGGCCAGGGGGCGGAGTTCCGGCAAAACGGGCAGTTCCGGCTGCCGGGGGTTTTGCCAGTCCCCCAGGAATTGCTCTACCAGGCTGGTCACGGCCTCCGTTTCGACGGCGCCCACCACGCTGAGGGTCAATCCCTGCGGCCCGAAGTGCTTCCGGTGGAAATCGACAATGTCGCGGCGGGTGATGGCGCGCACCGTCTCCGGGCAGCCGTCATCGGGGCGGCGGTAGGGATGCCCGGCATAGACCATCTCATCGAAGGCCAGCGAGGCCTGGTCGGCGGTGTCCTGGGCGCGGATGGCCAGGCCGGTCAGCAGTTGGGCGCGCAGTTTTTCGAGTTCCTTTTTCGGGAAGGCCGGGCGGCGCAGGGAATCGGTCAACAGTTCGAACAGCAGGGGCAAATCCTCGGACAGGCAGCGCCCGCTGAATCCGACCGTAATCGTCCCGGCGGAGAATCCCAAACTCGCCCCGACCGATTCCAGGCTGTCGTACATTTCCTCGAAAGTGCGATTCTCCGTCCCGCGCATCAGGGCCGAAGTGACGAAATCCGACAAACCGAGTTTTTCGTCGCTGTCGAAAATACTGCCGGCATTGAGATACCCGCTGACCACCGCCGAAGGGCTGTTGAAATTCGAACGCGACAGGACGACGATGCCGTTGGGCAGGGCCGCGCGCGAAATATCGTCGGGGCCAGGAAGGGAGTGGGGGTTCGCGTGCGAAGTGTCAGGTGTCAGGTGGCGACTTGAACCCTGACACTTGCCCCCTGACACCTGGAACCTGGAACCTGACAGAGCAAAGCGTCTGCTCATTCTTCGCCTCCGCCATCTACGGGGAGGTAAGTCCCCACCACCCGGTTCTTCGCGCGGAACCAGGTTTGGGCGGCGCGCTGCACGTCCGCGGGAGTCACCTGCGCCAATTTCTCCAAATAAGAAGTAAACCATTCGTAGTGGTCGAACATTTCGGCGTAACCGAGCCAGAAGGCCTGGTTGGTGATGTTTTCCGCGCCGTAGGCGAACATGGCGCGCGCCTGCTTGATGGCGCGCGCCACTTCTTCAGAAGATGGTGGTGTGTCCTGGATGCGGGCAATCTCGTCGTCCAGCGCGGCCAGGGCATGTTCGATGTGGTTTTCAGGATGGGCTGTGATAGTGAACGTGTACAGGAAGGGGTCAATGGTGGCCGCCGAGCCGCCCTGCACGCTGACGGCCAGTTCGGTATCGACCAGGGTGCGGTACAGCCGCGAAGTTTTGTTGGAGATGCCGCCGCCCCCAAACATATTCAGGTTGCTGGGGCCGGCCAGCAGGCTGTCCAACACCGCCAGCGCGTAAAAATCGGGGTGCGAGGCGGCTGGGGCGTGGTAACTGGCTTGCAGGTAAACCGTTTCGCCGGGGCCTTCCACCGTCAGCCGGATTTCCCCGCCCGGTTCGGGTTCGGGGCGCGCCAGGCGCGGCGGCGGGGGCGCGGACGGGATGCCTGCGAACAATTCCTCGATGCGCCGGAGCATTTCGCCGGTCTCGAAATCGCCCGCCACGGCCAGCACGGCGTTGTTGGGGGCATAGAAGGTCTTGTAGTGATTGTACAGGTCGTCGCGGGTCATGGCGCGCAGGTCGGCGGCGTCGCCAATCACCTCGTGATGATAGGGGTGGACGCGAAAGGCGGCGGCTTGGATGGCCTCCCCCAGCCGAAAGAGCGGTTCGTTCTCGTTGCCCTCGCGCTCGGCCAGGATAACCGTTCGCTCCGATTCGACTTCCGCCGGGTCGAAGCGGCTGTTCACCATCCGGTCGGCTTCCAGGCGCAGGGCCAGGTCGACTTTGGCGGCGGGCATGGTCTCGTAGTAGGTTGTCCAATCGAGAAAGGTGAAAGCGTTCCACGTTCCGCCCTCGCGGGCAATGGCTTTATCCAACACGCTGGACGGGAACTGCGGCGTCCCCTTGAACTGGAGGTGTTCCGTCCAGTGAGAGATGCCGGTTTGGCCGGTCGGCTCATCCTTCGAGCCGACGCGATACCAGACCCAATGACTAATCAATGGGGCGGTATGGATTTCTTTAAGAAGGATTTGCAGGCCGTTGGCTAAAGTGGTTTGGGTCAGGGTCATGGCGTGATAAAAAACGTGTTACAGGCCGGTTGCATGATGCCGCAGGGCAGATCTGCGGGAGTTTTAATTTTTGGCTGGAGCAGGTCGTTCAGTGGTCGAACCACATCCTGCAAGCCGATGAAGGGCTGGTGCAGTTCGGTCTGCTGGAGCGGGATATCGACCGGCACGTTGAGTTTAATCGGGACAGTCGTCTGCACCGGGACAGTTAAATCCAGTTGAATCGGCAGGCGCGTCCCGGCGGGCAGGGTTACGGTGGTCGGCACGCTCAACACGCCGACGACCGCGTTCCTGATGACGGTGTTTTCGGTCAGCGTGACGGTAATCTGCTGGCTGATGGGCAGGTCGAACGCAATCGGGATATTGTCCTCGACCGTGATGTTGGTGCGGATGTGGGCTGCATCCATCAACTTGAAGTTATCGTATAACCCGCCCAGCAGGTGGTCGCCGACCAGGGCCTTGATGGCGAACAACTCACGCGCCAGGATGACCAGCACCACAATCAGGATGATGTTGACGATGAACGACAGAATTCCGGCCACATTGAAAAAAGCCGGAGCCAGTTTCTCGCGTCGAAGCGCAAATCGGCTGGGTTTGGTCGTCGGCTTTTGGGCCGGTCTCTGCGGGTACGTTGCCTGGGCCGGGGGCGGGCTGGCCGGGCGGGTGGCCGGACGGGGCGTATCGCCCTGGATGGGGCCGGCGGGGGGAGTATATGCCGCCTGGGGTTTTGGCGCCGTTGCCGGGCCGGATGACTGGGCAGCCGGGCGCTGCGGGAAGCCCTGGCCGGAACCGGCTGGAGGTGGGGTGGACGCTGCCTGGGCGGGTTTCTGCGCCGCAGGCGGGGGCGCTTTCAAGGTGGGTTTCCCCATATTGGGGAACAAAACGCCTTTGAGGATGTCGAAATAGTTGAGTTTGAACTGCGGCTCGTTTTTCTTGTGTTGGGACATACGGCCTCCTGGTAGTTATGCTACTACTATAGCATAGATATGGAAAAACGAAGTCGATTCTTGTCCCCTTTTGCGGTCACGAAATTTGCCCTACTAACAAATTTGTAAGCAGGGCTTGCACTCGCCCAAATGGGGGATATAGCCGCTCTATCATGATACCCTTTTCCGGGTCATAATGGTTTTACGCAACTCCACCTGCCCCAATCTTTCCTGGAGGAATAAAAATGAAAAAAATAGTTCTTTTAATACTTGCGCTTGCGCTTTTGCTTGCCGCCTGTGGCAGCAATAAAAATGACCCCGGCGGACTTGGAACGGGCGATGTAGGCAAAGTCAAGGAGAAAACCTCGTCCGTCGATAAGATGAAAATGATTCTTATCCAGGGCGGCTCATTCCAGATGGGCGGCCTGAGTGACGCGGCCCTGCCGAATGAAAAACCCAGCCACAAAGTCACGCTCAAGGGTTTCTGGCTCGACCAAACCGAAGTCACCAACGCCCAGTATGCGCAGTGCGTTGCCTCCGGGCCGTGCGAGATTCCCAAGGAACTCAAATCGGCCACCCGCTCCGATTACTATAAAAATCCTGAGTATGCCGATTACCCGGTCGTCTTTGTGACCTGGAACCAGGCCAAAGCCTATTGCGAATGGGCCGGCCGCCGCCTGCCGACCGAGGCCGAGTGGGAATATGCCGCGCGCGGCACCGATTTCCGCGAATATCCCTGGGGCGATGACAAACCCGGCGAAGGAACCGCCAACTTCGACTTCAAGAACAAGGACACCGTCAAGGTTGGCAGTTATCCCGAGGGCGCCAGCCCCTTTGGTATCCTCGATATGGCCGGGAATGTCTGGGAATGGGTCGCCGATTTCTATAGCCCGAGCTATTACGAGAAATCCCCCGCTGAAAACCCCACCGGCCCTGATAAAGCGGGCGTACATGGACTGCAAATGGTGTTGCGCGGCGGTTCCTGGGCGGATGGCTGGAAGGAACTGCGCGTCTCGAATCGCGGGTTTGCCCTGGCCCAGAACCTCGAAGCCGACAAACTCTCCGATTCCTACGCCGGGGTAGCCAACAACCGCACCGGCTTCCGCTGCGCTGCGGACGAGTAATTTCTTTTTGCCCTGACTCGAAAAATGTTTCCCCGGCAGTGACACTGCCGGGGATTTATTTTTGGATGCGGATGAGAACGAACCATTTCAGGCTTGAATCAACGCCTGATACAAGACCTGCGCCGGATGCAGGGCCTCGCGCTGCGCGCCATGCGCGATTTGTTCGTGGCAACTGACCCCGGCAGCGACAATCAATGTGTCTTCGCTTTGGGCGCGGACAGCGGGCAGGAGGGTCAGTTCGCCCATTTTCATCGAGAGTTCGTAATGTTCGGCTTCATAGCCAAAGGAGCCAGCCATGCCGCAGCAGCCGGAACCGGCTTCTTTCACTTCGTAACCGAGGAAGGCCAGCAGTTCTTCGCTGTATTTCGTGCCGATGAGCGCTTTTTGGTGGCAATGCCCGTGCAAAAGGATTTTGCCGTTTTCGGGCTTGAATTTGCCCGCCAGGTTCCCGGCCTGCATTTCGCGCCACATAAACTCCTCGAAGGTCAACGCTTGCGCAGCGACTTGCTTGACGCGCTCGTCGTTGGGGAGGAGCGAAGCGTTGTCTTCGATGAGCATGGAGATGTCGCTTGGCTCCAGCCCAACGATGGGGATGTTTTTTGCGGCATACGGGGACAGAATTGCCAGAGCTTTTTGGGCTTTCTGGCGGGCAAGGGCCAGGTTGCCTTTGGAGAAGGCCGGCCGGCCGAAGTCGTGTTCCGGCGGGACGATGACTTCGTATCCGCAGGCTGCGAGGACGTGGAAGGCGGCCTGGGCAATTTCGGGGCGGTTGTGGTTGCGGGTCACGTCCACGATGAGAACGACGGGGTTCTTCCTCATCCCCAGCCCTTCTCCCAAAGGGGAAGGGAGTCCCCTCTCCCTTTGGGAGAGGGCCAGGGTGAGGGCGTGTTTTCGGCGGCGGTAAAAGTCGTCGAAGGTGAAGCGGGCAAAGGCCGGGAGAGGCCGCGCGGGAGCCAGCTCCAAGATGCGATTCATCATCCCGCGCGCGAATCCGAGATTCAACACAAAGTTCGAGAGGGGAGCCATCCTTCCGCTGGCGAGTTTGCTCATTTCGCCAAAGTAGGAGAAGAAGCGCGAACGCAGGGGCAGGAAATGGGTTTTGTAATACTGGTAGAGATACTCGGCCTTGAGTTTTGCCATGTCTACCGAGGAGGGGCATTCGGTTTTGCAGGCTTTACAACTGACGCATAAGTCCAGCGTTTCATAGACGCCAGGGTCGTCGAAGTTCATTTGCCCCGAAATGGCGGCGCGCAGGGTGTTGGCGCGCCCGCGCGTGCTGAGTTGTTCGTCGCGGCTGGCTTTGTAGGTGGGACACATCGTCCCGGTCAGGTTGCGGCAGATGGCGGTGCCGCCGCACATTTCGACGGCGCGGTCGAAGCCTTCGGGTCCGAAATCAAGCGCGGGCGCGATTTGGAGGGCGCGGTAGGTTTCGCCGTAGCGCAGGTGTTCGGTCATGGCGGGCGCATCCACGATGTTCCCGGGGTTGAAAATATTCTGCGGGTCGAAGATGGCCTTGACCTGCTTGAACAGGCCGTACATTTCTTCGCCGAAGAAACGCGGGTTGAGCCAGCTGCGCAGGCGGCCATCACCGTGTTCGCTGGAAAGCACGCCGCCGTATTTTTTGAGTAAATCTCCTGAGAAGGTGACAATTTGGGGGAACTTGGCAACATCGGCGGCGAGTTTGGCATTCAGCATGTTATGGACGTGCAGGCAGCCCGCGCTGGCGTGGGCAAAGTAGGAAATTTCGTGGTCGAGGTCTTGCTTGCAGTAGTCTTCGAGTTGGATGATGTAATCGGCGAGGTGGGCGGGCGGCACGGCGGCGTCGTCCACAATTGCCAGCGGCTTGGTGTCGCCTTTCATGCCCATCAAAATGCCAAAGCCCGCGGTGCGAACCTTCCAGACATTTTCGATGGCGGCGGGGTCGGTGAGATTGACGATGGTGGTGAAGGGAACCTGGCGGGTTTGCAGGTGCCGGGCCAGATGTTCCAGCCTGGCTTGCAGTGCTTGCAGACTTTCGCCGTAGAACTCGACGATAAGTACGTTGTTGGGCTTGCCCCGGATGAACGCGCGCTGCATTTCGGCGAAGAGCGGCGCGTTTTCGACCAGCGCCATGCTGTGGGCGTCGAGCATTTCCACGGCGCTGGGTTCGACTTCCAGCATGGTCGGCACAGAATCGAGCGATGCGCGCAGGTCGTCGAAGTGGACGATTGCCAGGGCCGAGAGTTTGGGCGTTTCGACCAGGTTGAGTTTGACTTCGGTGATGAAGCCAAGCGTGCCTTCAGAGCCGCAGATGAGTTTGGCGAGGTTGAAGCGCGGGTCGTGCGGCCAGCGGAAGGAAAAGCCCGCGCCGTCGGTCAGGCGGTCGAGGTTGTAGCCGCCGCAGCGCCGCCAGTGGGGAGGCGTGCTTTTGCGGATAATGTCGATGTTGCGAGGGTCGCGGCTCAACGCCAGCATTTGGCGGTAGATGTCGGCTTCGAACCCGCCCTGGGCCTGGATTTGTTCCAACTCGGCTTCGGTCTTTGCTGAAAATTCGACGAGCGAACCGTCTGCCAGAATCACTTTCACCGCGAGGATGTGGTCGGCAGTCATGCCGTACAGAATCGAGTGCGAGCCGGAGGAGTTGTTGCCGACAATCCCGCCCAGGGCGGCGCGGGTTCCGCTGGCAGGGTCAGGCCCGAATTTCAGCCCGTAGGGTTTGAGGTGGGTATTCAGCGAGGCGAGTACCACGCCAGGCTCGGCGCGCGCCCATTTCTCGTCTGCGTTGACTTCGAGGATGCGGTTCAAGTAGGGCGTGGTGTCGATGACCAGGGCTTCGTTGACGGTCTGCCCGGCCATGCTGGTCCCGCCGCCGCGCGGCAGGAGGGGAATGTGATATTTGGCCGCAAGCTGGACGGCGGCCTGGATATCGTCCACCGAGCGTGGAATCAGGACCGCGCAGGGCTTGACCTGGTAGATGCTGGCGTCGGAACTGTAGAGCGTTTGGCTGATTTCATCGGCGCGGACTTCGCCGCTGACGGATTGGCGTAATTCATCGAGGAAGGGGTGGAGGGTGGGAGGGGTCATGGTTATACCTTGTGCTGGAGTCCAACGACAGGAGTCGTTGGACTGCCAAAAGTCGGGAGACTTTTGACTCCGTTACGGCTTTACGCCTTCGACCGGGCCGCCAACATGCGCTCGTATTGCTTGCGCGAGTCATCCACATGCTGGGTCATGTAAGCGGCGGCGGCTTCAGGGTCTTTTTCGGCGATGGCTTCGACAATCAGGCCGTGTTGCTGAAAGTAGTGGGTGAACAAGGCCTGTTCCTCCTCCGGGCTGCCCCAGGGCGACCAGACAACGTTGAAGATTTCCATGTATGCGGCAATCAGGACGCTCATCAACTCACCAAAGAAGGGGTTTTTGGTGCTTTCGGCAATTCCAACGTGCAGGCGCATATCGGCCTGGTGCAGGACGGCCGGGGTTTGCAGGCTGTTTTGGATGATGCTGTGTTGTTCGCGCAGTTTGAGAACATCGGCTTCATCGCGGCGCACGGCGGCCAGGCGGGCGGCCTGGACTTCAATCAGACGGCGGACTTCATAAAGGTGGACGGCCTGATGCCGGTTGCGGGCTATCATCTGGCTGAGCGAATCGATGGCTGGCTGCGAACTGGCCTGCGCCACGCGCGCGCCGCTGCGCGGGGTCACTTCCACCAGGCCCATGCCGGAGAGAATTGCCAAAGCCTTGCGGACGGAGGTGCGGCTGATGCCAAACTTTTCGCATAATTCGCGCTCAGAAACCAGAGAGTCACCGGGTTGGAGTGTACCTTGCTTAATTAAGTTCGTGATGTAATCAACCACAGCCAGATAAACGGGTTGTTGGGTTTCTCGTAAAATGTTCATGAGATGAATTATCCTGGTATTACCAGTTTTTGTCAAGATGCTGTTAATGAACCCTTAACAAGCAAATTATTTGCCCTTCTTGACGAAAATTTGCTTAAGGTGTATGATATTGGTAATACCAGATGAGCCGCCAGGCCAGCCTGGTTCCCGTTTCCACATTTCCCCAAGGAGGAACTCGCATGTCTAAGAAAATTTTGTTTCTGGTTGGCGATTACGTCGAGGACTACGAGGTGATGGTCCCCTTCCAGGCCCTCGCCGCGGTGGGCTACACTGTCGAGGCAGCCTGTCCCGATAAAGCGGCGGGAGACAAGGTGCGCACCGCTGTTCACGATTTCGAGGGCGACCAGACCTACAGCGAGAAGCCGGGCCATAATTTCGAGCTGAATAAGACTTTCAGCGAAATCAACGAAGCAGAATACGATGGCCTGGTCATTCCTGGCGGGCGCGCGCCCGAATACATTCGTCTGAATCCGCGCGTGCTGGAAATTACCCGTCACTTCTTTGAGACGAGCAAGCCGGTGGCGGCCATTTGTCATGGCGCGCAAGTGCTGGCGGCGGCCGGGGTGCTGCAAGGGCGCACTTGCAGCGCGTATCCGGCGGTGGGACCAGATGTGAGCAGCGCGGGCGGGGAATATGCGGCCATTCCGGTCAATCAAGCGGTCACGCAGGGCAACCTGGTTTCGGCCCCGGCCTGGCCTGCTCACCCGGCCTGGCTTTCACAGTTCATGAAGTTGATGGGCGCGAAAATCGAACTCTAGTCCAAAGTTTGAAGCACGACCAAACCGCCAGGAAGATTCCTCCGGGCGGTTTTATTTCCAACCGTGCTTGCCGCGCAGCAGCACAAAAGCGACCGGCAGGATGTCCTCGCTCGAAACAGCGCCGCCCTGCTTGCGCCATAACTCCAGCCGCTGGAAACCGCGCGCGCCGACCGGCAGCACCAGCCGGCCGCCCTCCGCCAATTGCTCCAGCAGCGGTTGGGGAACTTTAGGCGCTGCCGCAGCGGCCAGGATGGCCTGGTAGGGCGCGGAATCCGGCCAGCCCTGCGAACCATCCGCGCAGTGGACATGCGCATTCTCCAGACCGAGCGTCTCCAGCGTCTGCCGGGCGCGCTCTGCCAGGGCGGGGAGGAGTTCGACGGTATGCACTTCTGCCGCCAGTTTCGCTAATATCGCCGCCTGGTAGCCAGAGCCGGTTCCCACGTCCAATACGCGCTCCGCGCCGGTCAGCGCCAACAGTTCAGTCATCAGCGCCGCGATATACGGCTGTGAAATCGTCTGCTCGTGGCCGATGGGCTGCGGCGAATCGTGGTATGCCCAGGGCTGGTACTCCAAGGGAACGAACAGGTGGCGGGGGATGGACTCGAACGCCTCCAGCACGCGTGGGTCGTGGATTCCGCGCCGGCGGAGTTGCTCGGTCACCATGCGGCGGCGCGCCTCGGCCAATTTCTCGTCGTCCATCAATTGCATTGTACTGCAATGCGGCGCAAAATGACAATTGCCTCTTGACAAAAGTCTTAATTTAGACTATTGTCTAATTAGATATTTCTCTAATATCGACAGACATCTAACTTTGACGCTCGATTGATGGAAAGGAGCAAAATCATGGACGAAATATTTATCATCTACCCCAAAATATATGAGCGCGCGTGACTGGAGAATCCAACCCGCGCCACAAATTTTCCTTGTTCTAACAGAATTTGTGGTCTGCTATTTCCTGCCCGGACGTAAACGTCCGGGCGATCACGCAGCGTCCGATCAATCGGACTTTTTAGCCCTGTTCACAGGGCGCTGCCACCTGGCCCGGTGATTCATCACCGGGCAA
>DAOTZM010000095.1:0-8272 GCA_034434035.1 Anaerolineales bacterium | reverse complement strand
TGCTGCTGCGGAGGGAATCGGACACGGTTTGGGAATGCCTGGTGGGAGGCAAAGGTCTGGGCGAGGGGAAGCGGCTCAGGCTGGAAGACGGTCTCGAAGCGGAAATCGTATCCAGCCTGGAAGGTTCCCGCCGCCTCGTGCGGTTCGATGAACCGGTCGAGAATCATCTCCAAACAGACGGGCAAATGCCCCTGCCCCCGTACATCCACGAAAAACTGACCGACCCGGAGCGCTACCAGACCGTTTACGCCAAGACGCCCGGCTCCGCCGCCGCGCCGACCGCTGGCCTGCACTTTACCCCGCGCCTGATGGACGAACTGCGCGCCAAAGGCATCCAGTTTGCCGAAGTGACCCTGCACGTCGGGCTGGACACCTTTGCCCCGGTGACCGAGGACGACCCGCGCCAGCACAAAATCCATACCGAGTGGTGCGAGTTGACGCCGGAAGCCGCCGAAAAAATCAACGCGGCCAGGGCGGCCGGCGGACGGGTGATTGGGGTTGGCACGACCAGCGTGCGAACGCTGGAAAGCGCGGCTCAAGATTCACTGAATACTGATAACTGCCCGCTGATTACTGGTTTTTCCGGCCCCACCTCGATTTACATCCTGCCCGGCTACCAATACAAGGCGGTCGATGCCATTATCACCAACTTCCACCTTCCCAAATCAACGCTGATTATGATGATAAGCGCATTCGCCGGGCGCGAGGCGGTGCTGAGCGCTTATGAAACGGCCAAACGCGAGGGCTACCGTTTCTTTTCGTTTGGCGATGCGATGTTCATATCCTAGGTGTCAGGTTTTGACGTATCAGGGGTCAGGTAAAAACGCGCGCCTGACACCTGACACCTGATATTTTCCATCCTTTTTTGGAGGTCAACATGCCTGATAATTTTACCCTCGGCGTCAACTATTGGCCGCGCCGCAAAGCGATGTATTGGTGGTCGAACTTCGACGCCGCCGAAGTCGATGACGACTTTGCGCTCATCCGGTCGCTGGGCCTGGATGTGGCCCGCATCTTCCTGCTGTGGGATGATTTCCAGCCGGAGCCAACCAGCGTGGAGAAAAGCGCGCTGGCGAACCTGGTCAGGGTTGCCGACCTGGCCGTCAAACACAACCTCGGTCTGGATGTGACCTTTTTCACCGGCCACATGAGCGGTCCCAACTGGTCCCCGCGCTGGCTGATTCAAGAGCGGGAAGGCTTCCCATCGCCATATTTCGGATTCACACGGCAGGTTATCAGCCAGGGCAAAATTGTGCCAGAGGGCAATTACCGCAACATGTTTACCGATCCGCTGGCGCTGGAGGCCGAGCGATTGCTGCTCAAGACCGTCGTCGGCGCGCTCAAGGGACACAAAGGCGTCTGGCTGTGGAACCTGGGCAACGAACCCGACCTGTTCGCCTGGCCCGCCGACGCCGCCCAGGGCCGGGCCTGGGCGCGCGAGATGACCGGAATCATCAAAGAGATTGACGACCAGACGCCGGTCACGGTCGGCCTGCACAGCGCCGACCTCGAAAGCGATACCGGCCTGCGCGTCCACGAGATTTTTGCCGAGACCGATGTAGCCGTCATGCACGCCTACCCGATGTACACCGACTGGGCGCGCGGTCCGCTCGACCCGGACCATGTCCCCTTTATGACCGCCCTGACCGCCCACCTGGCCGGGAAACCGGCCCTGATGGAAGAGTTCGGCGGCTGCGCCAACCTGCCGGGCCAGCCCTCCGAAACTTGGGAGTGGACAGCCTACGGCCTCGACCGGACGCAGTTCATGGCCTCCGAGCAGGACTTCGCGGAATATATCCGCCAGGTGCTGCCCAATATCCACGAGATTGGCGCGACCGGGGCCATGATTTGGTGCTTCGCCGATTACGCCGAGGAACTGTGGAACGTGCCGCCCTGCGGCGAATCGCGCCACGAGCGCCATTTTGGCCTCATCCGGCCCGATGGCTCGCTCAAGCCGCACGCCGAAGTCATCCGGCAATTCGCGGCGGCAAAGCCAAAAGTCAAACCAATTCCTGACTATGCCAAATTCCCCGGCCTGGGCGGGCAGGAATATTACGGCAACAAAATGTATGAGGAAATGGGCGCGCTGTATCAGGCGTATCTCGCAAGAAAGGGATAAATTCTCAAGAGCCGCTTGTCAAAATTCGCCGACAGGCGGCTGTTGGTCTATCTTGCCATGATTTCAAATCACGAACCCTTTCAATCACTCAATCAACAAATCGAATCCTGCCGCCGCTGCCCGCGTCTGGTCGCCTGGCGTGAGCAGGTCGCCCGCGAAAAGCGCAAAGCCTGCAAAGACCAGGACTACTGGGGCAAACCCGTCCCCGGCTTTGGCGACCCGCAGGCGCGCGTCTTCGTGGTGGGGCTGGCCCCCGGCGCGCATGGCTCGAACCGCACCGGTCGGCAGTTTACGGGAGACGCGTCGGGCAATTTCCTGTACCCGGCCCTCTACCGCGCGGGATTCGCCAGCCAGCCGGACTCCGTCTCCCGTTTCGACGGCCTGTCGCTCACTGATTTGTACACCGCCCCGGTTTGCCGCTGCGCCCCGCCCGACAACAAGCCCAACGCCGACGAAATCGCCAACTGCCAGCCCTATCTCGAAGCCGAATTACGCTTCATCCAGCCGAAAGTCATCGTCGCCCTGGGTCGGATAGCATTTGAGAGCGCGCTGCGGATACTCTTTTCAAACACTGACGACAGACCACCGGCCATCGCCCGCCGTCCATCGTCTATGGTCTTTGCGCATGGCGCTGCGTATCGGTTTTCGACTGAGAACTGCCCATTGCCAGCCGGCCACTGGTTACTGAAAGCTGAACACTGGTTACTGGCCTCTTACCACCCCAGCCAGCAAAACACCCTCACCGGCCGCCTGACGGTCGAAATGTTCGATGAAATTTGGAAGAAGGCGAGAGAGCTGGCAATGGGCCGAAACGCCTGCCCGGCCAGGCAGCCCTGACTGCGCCTGAATCCGACGAGTTTGTTTATGTCTTTCAGCGTGATGATTACCTGCAATCACTCAATCCATAAATCGCTGCGCCGCCTCGGCCCGCTCCTGGCCCGCCGAATTGCCACTGGCGGCGATGACTTCATCCGCGCTGCGTTTCACGACCCATTGCTGGTCACGCCCAAAATCCTGGCGGGCTACCGAAGACCTCTCCGCGCCCACAACTGGGACCGCGCCCTGTGGGAACATCCGCTGCCAGCCGTCCGCTGGGACTGGCCAACCGGCTCGACGAACTGACCCTGCCCGCGCTGGTCATCACTCCCCACCGAGCAACCCGTTCGCTTGGGCGCGGAAATCCCTGGCGCAACCTTGTCCATCATCCAAAACGCCGGCCACCTGCCGCACGAAGAAAAACCCGTTGAGTTTATGCAAGCCGTCCGGGAATTTCTCGGAAACAGGTAGACAAGGAAACAAGGAAACAGGCGTTTCTTTGGACACTGGATACTGGACACTGGATACTGAACACTGGATACTGAACACTGGATACTGAACACTGGATAATGAATTGGTGCTATCCTTGCTCGATAAAATCAACTGATAACTTATGACTGCAATTGGCCCCATCGCCTTCCTCGGCTCCGGCGAAACCTCGCTGGCTGGCGGACGTATTTTCGAGCATCTCGCCCGCCAGGTTGGTGAACCGCTGCGCATCGCTGTCCTGGAAACCCCCGCCGGATTCGAACCGAACTCCGCGCAGGTCGCCGGGCGCGTGGCTGATTTTCTCAAAACGCGCCTCGCCAACTATAAGCCGCAGGTCGATGTCATCCCGGCGCGCAAAAAAGGTACTGCCTTTAGCCCCGATGACCCCGAAACCTGCGCCCCGTTGCTGCGCGCCAACCTGGTCTTTATGGGGCCTGGCAGCCCCACCTACGCCATCCGCCAACTCAAAGACAGCCTGGCCTGGGATTTGCTGCGCGCCCGTCATCGCCTGGGCGCAGCCCTGGTTTTTGCCAGCGCCGCCACCATTGCCGTCGGCCAGGCCGGATTACCGGTCTACGAAATTTACAAGGCAGGGCAGGATGTTCACGCTGTCCCCGGCCTGGGGCTGTTCGACGATTTTGGCGTCCCGCTCTCTTTCATCCCGCACTGGAACAACACCGACGGCGGCCAGGATGTCGATACCAGCCGCTGTTTTATGGGGCGCGAGCGGTTCGACGCCTGGTGCGCTCAATTGCCGGAAAATCACACCGTTCTGGGCCTGGACGAACATACCGGCATCGTCTTTGACTTCCAGCAACGGGAATGCCTGGTGATGGGCGTCAGTTCCGTCTCGTTGGCGCGGGCTTGCAACCCGGCCATCTATCCATCCGGTTCCAGAATTCCGCTGGAAGAGATAGGCGCATTCCAGATTCCCGACCCGCTCTCGAGAGGGATTTCTCCCGCTGCCTGGGAGACAGCCGCCAGCGCCCCGCCGCCTGCTTCCGTTATGGAGGAATCTCCCCCGCCCGAAGTGACCGCCCTGGCCGAAGCGCGTCAGGCCGCCCGCGCCCGCAAAGACTGGGCCGCCGCCGACGAT
The DNA here is from genome assembly GCA_034434035.1 of Anaerolineales bacterium. Classification (GTDB taxonomy): domain Bacteria; phylum Chloroflexota; class Anaerolineae; order Anaerolineales; family Villigracilaceae; genus UBA5195. Next base: position 3,752 of record DAOTZM010000095.1, on the reverse strand, counting down.
TATCGCCGCCAGATACTTTCCCTCGGCTGGACGGTGCAGGATACCCTCGAAGGGCCAAAATTGGTCAAAACCTGATGCAGGAGCGCGGTGACCGCGCCCTTGTAGTTTTGGTTGTATCTATTCAGCCTGACGCAAAATTGCGTTATTTTCCCTCACCCCAACCCCTTGCCTTCGGCACGCTTCGCAGCCCCGGTGGGAGAGGGGCTTTGAAGCAGCAATTTTGGGAGTCCCCTCCCCCACCGGGGGAGGGCGGAGGGTGAGGGCTGAATAGTTACTTTTGGTTTACAATAGACTCTTCAGACACAAGGAGTCAACCCATGCGCGCAGTCGATATCATCATCAAAAAACGAGAAAAACAGGTTCTCAGCGGCGAAGAAATCCGCTTTTTTATCGAAGGTTTCACCGATGGCAGCATCCCCGATTACCAGGCGGCCGCTTTTGCCATGGCGGTACTGCTCAACGGCATGACTCCGCAGGAGACCACCGACCTGACCCTGGCGATGGCGCACAGCGGCGAGGTGCTCGACCTGTCGGATGTGGTCGAGGTTGCTGTCGATAAACACTCTTCCGGCGGAGTGGGAGATAAAACCACCCTGGCGGTATTGCCTATCGTGGCGGCTTGCGGCCTGCCCTGCGGCAAAATGTCGGGGCGCGGACTCGGATTCAGCGGCGGCACGCTCGACAAACTCGAATCGATTCCCGGCTATAACGTCAACCTCAGCACGGAGCAGTTCAGGAAGCAGTTGCGAGAAATCGGCATCGTCCTCACCGGTCAGAGCGCGGATTTGGCTCCCGCCGACGGGAAGATGTATGCCCTGCGCGACGTGACCGGAACCGTGCCATCCATCCCTCTGATTGCATCGTCCATTATGAGCAAGAAAATCGCCGCAGGCGCAAATGCCATCGTGCTCGATGTGAAAGTGGGACTGGGAGCCTTCATGCAAACCCTCGACGAGGCTCGCCAACTGGCCGACCTGATGACCGCCATTGGCGAACTGGCCGGGCGCAGGGTCAAAACCCTGCTCTCCGACATGAACCAGCCGCTCGGCCAGGCGGTCGGCAATGTGCTGGAAGTGCGCGAGGCCATCGAAACCCTGCACGGCGGCGGCCCGGAGGATTTCCGAGAACACTGCCTTCATGCTGCTGCGCACATGCTGGTACTTGGCAGACGGGCCAATAGTCTTGAAGTTGCGCGCAGCATAGCCGAAAGCGCGGTGGCCAATGGTTCAGCCTGGCAAACCTTCCGGCAGCTGGTGGCAGCCCAGGGCGGGGACGTGTCTTATGTGGATTTGCCCCAAAAAATGGAAAATGCCCGGCTTGTCGAAACCGTTCTCTCGCCTGAATCCGGTTATCTTTCCCGAGTCAATGCCCGCACGATTGGCGAAGCCTCGGTCGATTTGGGAGCCGGACGCGCCAAAAAGGGCGACCCAATCGACCACGCCGTTGGTTTCGAGATATTGCGCAAGGTGGGCGACCGGGTCGAAAAAGGACAACCGTTGTTTGTCATTCACGCCAACGATACCGCGAAACTGGCCCAGGCCAGACAATCTGTTTTGGCGGCGCATGTCTTCAGCCAGTCGCCGGCGGCTCCCTTACCATTGTTTTATACATAAATGGGTGGCGCGCTTGTGCAAATTCGCGCCACTTTACCATTAATTACCCCGTATGTTCCATAATTAAGACGAATTGCCTTGCCTTTTCTTAATGTTTAGTGCATACTTACTGTGTACTGTCCTGAATGCCAGTTTGGTCCTATTTGCCTGCTCTTTGCCGCGCGGCAGGGAGCATCCAGCCATGGAGTCTGCCCATGAGTAAAGTTGCCTTGCGTGTTTACAACCGTGACATTGAAGCCCTCATCGACCAGGGACACTTCGACGAGGCCATCGCCCATTGCAAGCACGTGCTAAAAACTTTCCCGAAATATCTCGAAAGTTACCGACTGCTTGGCAAGGCGTACCTGGAAGCGCGCCGTTTTCCCGATGCTGCTGACATTTTCCAGCGTGTCTTGTTGGCTGTGCCGGATGATTTTGTCGCGCATCTTGGAATGAGCATTGTAAGCGACGAGCAGAAGGATTTGGACCGGGCCATCTGGCACATGGAGCGGGCTTACGAAATTTCCCCGTCGAATGCGGGGGTGCAAAACGAACTGCGCCGCTTGTATGGCCGCCGCGATGGGCTGGAACCGCCCAAAATCCGCCTGACGCGCGGTGCGCTGGCGCAAATGTACACCAAGGGCGGGCAATACCAACAGGCAATTGTCGAGATTAAATCGGTGCTGGCGGAGGACCCCGCCCGCGCCGACCTGAAAACCCTGCTGGCGCGCGCCTATTTCCGCGCCGGGATGAAAGTAGAAGCGACGGAAATTTGCACGGAACTGCTCCGGCAGTATCCGTACAGCCTGGACGCCAACCGCATCCTGGTTGATATCCTGCCCGGGACAAGCCTGGCGGGCAGCGTAGAACAGTATAAGAAGCGTGTCCAAGCCCTCGACCCTTATGCATCCCTGATTACCGGTTCGCTATTCGGTGTCGATACCGTCCCCGATGCAGCGGTCTCGGTCGAGCGGTTGGAATACGATGCCTCGGACCAGGACTTGGGCTGGCAGCCTGCCGCGGAACCCCCCATCACTCCCGGAATCCAGCCATCGCCCGAAAACCTGCCCGATTGGATGCAGCAGGCTGGCTGGGGACCTTCAAGCGGCGAGTTTCAGGAAGAACCGGTCAGTTTCGACGAACCGAAAGCCCCGGCTGCTGAGTCCCCGGCTGCTGGCCTGGCCGAAGCGCAGATTCCAGATTGGCTGAAGGCGATGGCGCCTCCCTCAGCGAGCGCGCCCCAGCCGACCGCCGACGAACCTCCCGCCGCGGAAGATCTCGATTGGCTGGCCGGATTGGGCGGCCCCCTGGCTGGCAGCGATTCGGCTTCGCCGGATGCGCAACCCGCTGCATCTGAACTTGCATCTGATTGGATGCAGGATCTGGGACAGGCAGCCGCCCTGACCGCTGGCGCTGCCGCGGCGGAGGAAGGTCTCGATTGGCTGGGAAGCCTGGGCGCGCCGCAGAAAGAGAAACCCGCCGAACCGCAGGCTGCCCTTCCCGCGGATGTCCCTGACTGGCTGGGCGGGTTGGGCGAAGAAACACAGCCCCAAACCCCATCGGCCCAACCTGCGCCGATGGCTGAAGAAGCGGTTCCCGACTGGCTGGACGGGTTGGGCGAAGAAACACAGCCCCAAACCCCATCTGCTGACTGGCTGGATGACCTGGTCCCGCCAGCGCAGGAGACCCCTGCCCAGCCTGAGCCGGTTGCCGACTGGCTCAAAGACCTGACGCCTGTTGCTGAGGAGCAGCCGCTTTCCGCGTTGGTCTCTGGCCCCGGCACGAGCGAATCGGAGCAGGATGACGCGCTCAAATGGCTGGAATCGCTGGCCGCCAAACAGGGCGCGAAACCCGAGGAACTGCTCACCAAACCGGAAGAGCGTCACGCAGAACTTCCCGACTGGGTTGCAAAGGTCGGCGAAGAGCCTGCCGCTCCGCAGCCAGTCGCCGAGGCCTTGCCCTGGGAAACAACGGTCGAGCCGGTGGTGGAAATCCCGGCCAATGAAGCGGCCCCTTCTGCGGTGGATGACTGGTTGTCCAGCCTCGAGCAGCCCGGGCAGCAAGCCCCAACACCCATGCCCTGGGAAACGCCCGCCGAACCGGTTGCCGAAACGCCCGCCGCCGGGACACCGGCGGAATCCTTCCCCTGGGAGAGCGCCG
>DAOTZM010000094.1:0-41906 GCA_034434035.1 Anaerolineales bacterium | reverse complement strand
ACCCTGCCCAAAGCGGCCCCCAGCAAAATCAACATCGCGTAACGCGGAATTCAAATAAACGTCCCGAAGGCTGGTTCCGATTTCTCAACGGCCAAAAATAAACCTTCGGGACGGTTTCCTCAAGGAACCCTATGCCCGCCTCCCGCTGGCAGACCAACCCTGCCGAATTGTTCAACTGGATCAACGAAAGCGATACCGAATTGCTGGACATACTCATGCCCTCCCTTTTCACGCACCTGCCGCCCAAAATAGAGAACGGAGAACCTGCCACGCTTGAGCCTGCTTCCCTTGATGAAACACCCCCTGCCCCCGAAATTATCCCCATTCTGCCCTTACGCGGGGTGGTCGTCTTCCCACAGACCGCCGTCCCGCTGACGATTGGACAGCCGCGCTCCATCAAACTGGTCGACGATGTCGTCGCCGGCGACCGGTTGGTCGGCCTGGTGGCCGCCATCAACCCGGAACTGGAAGCGCCCGGCCCCGAAGATTTGTACATGGTCGGTACCATCGCCACCGTCCACCGCCTGCTGCGCGCGCCCGATGGCACCATCCGCCTGCTCGTGCAGGGCCTGGAACGCATTCGCATCCTGGAATTTACCCAAACCGAACCCTACCTGATGGCCAGGATCGAGCGCTACCCCGAAACTGTCGAGACCGGCCTCGAAATCGACGCCCTGGCGCGCAACGCCCGCGACCAGTTTTCGGCCATCGCCGAGCTGATTCCTTCCTTCCCGCGCGAACTGGTCGGCTCGATTGCCATCCTCGAAGACCCGCTCCAGACCGTTTACTCGATTGTCAACTTCCAGCGCATCGACCTGGCCGACGCCCAAAACCTGCTCGAACTCGATTCGACCGCCGCAAAACTGCGCAAGCTGGTCGGATTCCTGGTGCGCGAGACCGAAGTGCTCCAGTTGGGGCAAAAAATCCAGAACGAGGCCCGCTCCGAGATTGACAAAGTCCAGCGCGAATATTTCCTGCGCGAGCAGTTGAAAGCCATCCAAAAGGAACTCGGCGAGAAGGACGAGCAGGCCGTCGAGGTGGAAGAATTCCGCCAGAAAATCGAAGCCGCCAAACTGCCCGAAGAAGCCGAAAAAATGGCGCGGCGGGAACTCCAGCGCATGGAACGGCTGCCCACTGCCGCCGCCGAATACGGCGTCATTCGCACCTATCTCGACTGGCTGGTTTCCCTGCCCTGGTCGGTTGGCACCGAAGACAACCTCGACATCTCCCACGCCCGCGAAGTGCTGGAAAAAGACCACTACGGGTTGGAAGACATCAAAGAGCGGATTCTCGAATTCCTCGCCATCCGCAAACTGAAACTGGAACGCAAAGACGAACAGACCGAATCGGAAGATGTCATCCGCCGCGAACGCGAAGGCGTGATTTTGTGTTTCGTAGGGCCGCCCGGCGTGGGCAAGACCTCGCTGGGGCAGTCCATCGCCCGCGCCATGGGACGCAAATTCATCCGCATTTCGCTGGGCGGCGTGCGCGATGAAGCCGAAATTCGCGGCCACCGCCGCACCTACATCGGCGCCATGCCCGGACGGATTTTGCAAGCCCTGCGCCGCGTGGAAAGCCGCAACCCGGTCTTCATGCTCGATGAAGTCGATAAACTGGTCAGCGACTTTCACGGCGACCCGTCTTCGGCCCTGCTCGAAGTGCTGGACCCGGAGCAGAACAACGAATTCCGCGATAACTACCTGGAGGTGGCCTACGACCTGGCGCAGGTCATGTTCATCGCCACCGCCAACACCCTCGAGACCATCCCCGGCCCGCTGCGCGACCGGATGGAAATCATCAACCTGTCGGGCTACACCGAGGGCGAGAAAGTCGCCATCGCGCGCGGCTATCTCATCCCGCGCCAGGCGCGCGAAAACGGCCTGAAGCCCGAAGAAGCGGCCTTTACCGACGAATCGCTCTACACCATCATCCGCCAGTACACGCGCGAGGCCGGTGTAAGGAATCTGGAACGCACCATCGGTTCGGTTTGCCGTAAGATTGGCACGCGGGTTGCCGAGGGCAAGGGAACCGCCTTCGAGGTCACGCCTGAGCTGGTCAAAGAATTCCTGGGTCACCCGCCCCTGCAAGGCCCGGAAGAGTTGAACGCGCGCACTTCCCTGCCCGGCGTGGTCCCCGGCCTGGCCTGGACGCCCTACGGCGGCGATGTCCTGTTCATCGAAGCGACGCGCATGCCCGGCGCGAAAGGCTTCCAGATTACCGGCTCGGTCGGGAACGTGATGCAGGAATCGGCGCGCGCCGCGCTCTCGTATGTCCGCTCGCACGCCGCCGACCTGGGGCTGGAGGCCGGTTTCTACGACAAATCCGACTTCCACCTGCACATCCCTTCCGGCGCCCAGCCCAAAGACGGCCCCTCGGCGGGCGTGACGATTGCCACCGCGCTCATTTCGCTCATTTCGGGGCGGCTGGTTAAGAGCGGGGTGGGCATGACCGGTGAAATCACCCTGCGCGGCCAGGTGCTGCCGATTGGCGGCGTAAAAGAAAAGGTGCTGGCCGGCCATCGCAACGGGCTGAAAACCATCATCCTGCCCAAGCGCAACGAACCCGACCTGGAAGACGTGCCAGATGAAATTCAGAAGTCTATGCAGTTCGTTTTTGCCGAAAGCGTGGACGATGTGATTGCCGCCGCGCTCGAGCCCGCCGCTGCCGCGCCTGCCAAAGTTGAACCGGGGCAGGATAAACCCAAAAAGCGAAGCAAGAAGACCAGACCCGAGGAAAGCAATCATGCCTAAAATTTTATTGGCGGAAGATGACCCGACCATGCTCTCCCTGCTCAAGACCCTGCTCAAAATGGAAGGGTTCGAGACCGTTCCGCTGGGAGACGAGGACAACCTGCTGGAGGTCATCTACCGCGAGCAGCCCGATGCCGTCCTGCTCGATGTGCACCTGGCGCAGGGCAACGGCGTCGATTTATTGCGCGAAATCCGGCTCGACCACCAACTCGACCGCCTGCTGGTCATCATGCAATCAGGCATGAACCTGGCCGAGGAATGCAGAGCCGCCGGGGCCGATGAATTCCTGGTGAAACCGTACATGCCCGATACCCTCATCAACGCCATCAAAACCGGGTTGGCCGGCCGCCAATCATGACCGGTATTACCATCCGACCATTCCGTTTCCCTGAAGATTACGAGGCCGTTCTCACGCTCTGGCAAAACGCCGGGGAGGGGATAGGGATTGGCGTCTCGGACCAGCCGGAAGAAATCGAAAAGAAAGCCCGCCTGGCCCCTGACTTGTTCCTCCTGGCTGAATCCGGCTCCCGCATCGTCGGCACGGTCATCGGCGGATACGACGGGCGGCGCGGGATGCTCTATCACCTGGCAGTGGACGCAGGCTTTCGCGGGCAGGGAATCGGCACGCTCCTGATGGACGAAATCGAAGCCCGATTGAAAGCAAAAGGCTGCCGCAAAGCCTACCTGCTGGTCAAACAAGGCAACAGCGCGGCAGAAATGTACGAAAAACGCGGCTGGAACGAAATAACCAACGCGCGGTTGTTTGGCAAGAATCTCTAATTCACCAGCGATGAACAGGGATTCATCGCATAAAAAACCTGGTTCATCCCCGTTCATCCCCGGTTAAAACTCCCTATGCGATTCGGCATCCTCACCATATCAGACCGTTCCTGGCGCGGCGAACGCCCCGACCTTTCAGGCCCGGCGTTGGCCGAAGCCGTGCGCGCGCAAGGCTGGCAGGTGCTGGAGACCGGCATCCTGCCCGATGAAATCGAAGTCATTGCCCAAAAACTGGCCCACTGGGCCGATTCGGCCCATTTCGATGTCATCCTGACCACCGGCGGAACCGGCTTCGCCCCGCGCGATGTAACCCCCGAAGCCGCCCGCCAGGTCATCGAACGGTTGACCCCCGGCCTCGACGAGGCGATGCGCGCCGCCAGCCTGAAAATTCACCCGCACGCCATGCTCTCGCGGGCGGTCAGCGGAATCCGCAAACGCACCATCCTCGTCAACCTGCCGGGCAGCCCCAGGGGCGCGGTAGAAAACCTGCTGGTGATTGCCCCGGCCCTGCCCCACGCGGTGGAATTGCTCAGGGAAGCCCCGGATTCAGAACAGAAGCACATGAAATAGCATTACACGGAGTCCAAAATCTCCAGATTTTGCGCCAAAGTCGGAAGACTTTGGACTCCGGATTTACGCGCCATGATTCCCCACATCGACCAACTCATCCGCTCCAAACGCAAAACCCTCGCCATCATCGTCCAGCGGGATGGGAAGGTGATTGTCCGCGCGCCGCTCAAAGCCTCCGAGCGGCAGATTCGGCAATTCGTCGAATCGAAAACCGGGTGGATTGCCGAGAAAAAGATACAGATGCAGGAGCAAGCTCCTGCGCTCCAAAAAAAGTTTACAGCCGGGGAACGCTTCCCGTACCTCGGGCAGGAATATGCCCTGAGCGTGGTCGCCGGCCCGAGGGCAGGCCTCCGGTTCGAGGCTGGTTTTTCCCTGAATCAAAATTCCCAGCCCGAGGCCGCGCGCCTGTTCGAGAAGTGGTACAAAGCGGCAGCCCGCAAAATCCTGACGGAGCGCGCCCGCTTATACGCTCAAAAATTCGGGCTGAAGTACCAAAAAATCCGCATTTCCTCGGCCCGGACGAGGTGGGGTTCGTGCAGTTCGCGCGGCACGCTCAGTTTCACCTGGCGGCTGGTGATGGCCCCGCTGGAGGTGGTGGACTATGTGGTGGTTCACGAACTGGCGCACCTGCGGGTACACAATCACTCGGCGGCGTTTTGGGCCGAGGTGACGAAGATGATGCCCGATTTCAAGCGCCAGCGCGACTGGCTGAAAAAGAATGGGCGGTTTTTGACGCTATAGGCAATTTCCCTTGACGATGGAAAAACCTGGCATATAATTTTCCCCATGATTACAACAGTTACCCAGAAAAACATGGTCACTATCCCCGCCCGCATTGGGCGCCGCTATAACATCAAACCCGGCTATCGATTGGAATGGCTGCCGATGGAAGATGATTCCATCCTGCTGCGCGTCATTCCCGACCGGGCGGAACTGGCGCGGCGTTTGTTGGGCGCCGGGCGGCGTTTTTCGCCAGAACGGGATGCGGTGGCTGAGCTGGTGGCCGAGCGGGCCGAAGAATAACCCATGCTTTACCTGCTCGATACATCCGCGCTCCTGGCGCATTACCGGCAGGAGACCGGCTGGCAAGCCGTACAGGCCCTGTTCGAAGACGAACAGGCCGAGTTATTGATTGCCAGCCCTTCCCTGACCGAACTGGGCCGGCGGCTGTTTGAACTGGGCGCTTCGCAAGAAAATGTCGCTGAAACGCTTACGGCATATCGGCAGTTGTTCTCGAACATCGTTCCAGTGAATGCTGAAGTGGCAATGCAGGCTCTCGAGATGATCCGCCAAACCCCGCGCCGTTTGCCGTTGATTGATGCATTGATTGCCGCGGCGGCGTTTGCGCGAGAGGCCACGCTGGTCCATCGGGACGAGCACATGCGCTCCTTGCCTGCCGAGCGTCCGCGGCAATTCGATTTGCAAAATTAAACCTATGCCTGCCTCCTACCTTTCCCCCAAACTCGAAGTCCGCGCCGCCCCCGAAAAGGGCGGCTTTGCCGTGTATGCGCGCGAGGCGCTGGAAAAAGACGCGCTGCTTTGCGTCTGGACCGGCCGCGTGGTGACGTTGGAACAGCTGGCTGCACTCTCCGATGCCGAAAAAAGTCACACTATCCAGGTCGATGAAGGTATCTATCTGGCCCCGCTTGGCCCGGAAGAAGAACCCGCCGATTATATCAACCATTCCTGCGACCCTAACGCCGGCATTCGGGGGCAAATCTCGCTGGTCGCCATGCGTCCCATCGCCCCAGGCGAGGAGATTACCTTCGATTACGCCATGTCCGACAGCAGCGCCTTCGACGAGTTCGTCTGCGCCTGCGGCTCGCCCCGCTGCCGCGGCCGCGTGACGGGGGATGACTGGAAACGCCCCGAGTTGCGGGAGCGGTATAACGGCTATTTTTCGACGTATTTGATGCGGAGGATCGATACATAATCATCGGCGTCATCGTATGCTCGAAATACTCACCCCCTCCGCCCTGACCACCGTGCAAGACGCCGGCCGGCGCGGCTGGCAGGCTTTTGGCGTTCCCGTCAGCGGGCCAATAGACGTTTTTGCCCAGCGAGCCGCCAATCTGCTCGCCGCCAACCCGCCCGAAGCCGCCGCGCTCGAAGTCGGCTACACCTCGGCAGAACTCCTGGCCCGCGACGACTGCCTGGTCGCCGCCACCGGCCCAGGCTACTCCCTGACCATTGACGAGCGCCCCATGCGGATGTGGGTTTCGGTTTATGTTCGGAAAAACGGGCGGATTCGGCTCGAAAAGCAGGGGCCCGGTAATTGGGCCTACCTCGCCGCTCATGGCGGGATACAGACTCCACTGATACTTGGCTCCCGTTCATCCTACATCCCCGCCCGCCTCGGACATTTTCCCCTGGCCCCCGGCGATGTCCTGACCCTCGGCGATTCCCGCGCCTGGCTGCCGGGTCTCGCTGCGCGCACCCTGGCATTCACCGTTAACTACTCCCCCAACCCCATCATTCGCGTCATCCCCGGCCCGCAACAAACGCACTTCGCGCCCCGCGCGCTCTACGAATCTGAATACACCATCTCCCCCACCTCCGACCGCGCCGGCTGCCGGCTGAACGGCCCGCCGCTCGAACGCGCTGCCGGCGGTGAATTGCTCTCGGAAGGCATGGCGCGCGGCTGTATCCAGGTCCCGCCCGATGGACTGCCCATCGTCATGCAAGCCGACTGCCCGACCACCGGCGGCTACCCCAAAGTTGCATCCGTCATCGCCGCCGACCAGCCCCTCCTGGCGCAAGTCCCGGTTGGGGCGGGTCAAATCCGTTTTGTCGAAACCGCCATCGAACAGGCCCAAAGCGCGTATCGGGAGATGATGGCCGGTTTGGAGAAAAACATCATCCAACCCGATTTACAATCATACCTGTAGGGGCGCTGGGAAACCCCGCCCCTACGGAGGCATGAATGAACATCGACCTGAATTGCGACCTGGGCGAATCATCTGGCAGCGACGCGGCCATCATGCCCTATATCACCTCGGCCAACGTGGCCTGCGGCTTTCACGCGGGCAACCCTTCGGTCATGCAGGCCACGGTGCGCCTGGCAAAACAATACGGCGCGGCGGTTGGCGCGCACCCCGGCTGGCCCGATTTACAGGGCTTTGGGCGGCGCGAGATGTCTTTCAACACGGAGGAAGTGGAAGCGCTGGTGCTGTATCAGATGGGGGCGTTGGAGGCCATTGCCCGGGCGGAGGGGGTCGAACTTCGGCACGTCAAACCGCACGGGGCGCTCTACAATCAGGCGGCGGTGAATGCGGCTTTGGCGGAAGCGGTTGCCAGGGCGGTGAAACGTTTCAGCCGGGACCTGGTTCTGGTCGGGCTGGCAGGCTCCAGCCTGGTGGAGAGCGCGCGCGGAATCGGCCTCAGCGCGGCAAGCGAAGCGTTCCCCGACCGCGTCTACAATCCCGATGGAACCTTGATGCCGCGCAGCCTGCCGGGCGCGGTGCTGCATGACCCGGCGGCGGTGGCCGAAAACGCCGTCCGCCTGGCGACGAAGGGCATTCGGTTTGGGGAAAAAGTGGTCTTTCCTGATACCTTGTGCCTGCACGGGGATAACGAAACCGCCGCCGAGAACGCCCGGCTGGCGCGGGAGAAATTGGCGGCGGCGGGGATTGCGGTGCGGAGTTTATGAAACAGGTACTTCGTTCTCCGGGCGCGGCCAGGCGAAAATGACCACAATGCCCAGCAGGAGCATGAGGCTGACAGCCAGCCCGCCTTCGGGGCCGAATGCGCCGCCGGTGAACCAATCGGGGCCGGTTTCGACGAATTTGAAGAGCGTGCCGCCGCCCGCGTTCGTGCCGCTGACCTCGAAGCCGAAGACGTTGCCCTGAATCCAGTTCCAGACCGAGTGCAGGGCGCAAATACCCCACAGCGAGCCTTCGCGCAGGGCGTAGAAGGCCGCGAACAGGCCAAACAGGGCCAGGTTGACCATCGCCAGCACGCTCAGGTTGGGGTTCAGGCCATGCAGCAGGGAGAAGAAGAGCGAAACGACCACGATTCCTATCCAGGGCCGGGCGCGCGCGCCCAGGACGGGCAACATCCAGCCGCGAGTCAGGACTTCCTCGCCCGCGCCCTGCACCACCCAGCCGAGCGCGACCAGCAGCACGCCGCCCAGCGCGGCCAGCCCGGTTTGGTCAGTTTGGAGTGGAACGGCTTGCCGTTCCACAAAACCAAACAGCGCCATCAACCCGACCGCGCCGCCGAACAGGAGCGCGCCGAGCAGCAGGCCGCGCCCGTATTGCAGCAGCGCGCCGTTTTTCTCGAAGCCAAGCGTGTGGAAGGGGCGTTTTTCGTAGAACTTGAGCCACAACCACAGGAACAGGAAGATTCCGGCAAACGAGGAGATAAGTTGCAGCGCCATCCAAAAGCCGGAGACGAGGGCCGGCTCGCCCTGCATGGAGGACATGCCGTTCTCGACCCCGTAGACGTTCTCGACCCCGTAGACGACCAGCATGGCAAGGACGACGGGAATTGCGCCAAACGATGAAGCGAAGAGAAAGGCCAGGCCGAGCGGCAGGACGGCCAGCCAGTGCGTCAGCCGCGTTCCGCGGCGGGCAAGGTGGAAGAGGGGGCTTTCGGTTATCCAGGTGAACATGGCGTCAATCATACCAGAATTTGTTCTTCCGGGTACGCCACCAGGCGCGGCGGCCTAAGTTGCGCCAACGCAGTGACAACGGTAAGCGCGCCCAGACGTCCCCAGAACATGACCAGGCATATCATCAGTTGGCCGAAGATGCTTAAATTATTGGTGTAGCCCAGCGATAATCCGCAAGTGGCAAATGCCGAAACGACTTCAAAGAATACACGGTCAAGCGGCGCGCCTGGATGCGCCAGGAGCAAAATCCAGGTAACGCTGACAACCACGACCAGTGAGATGGTCAGCACCGCCGAGGCGCGCCGCATGGTGGCTGGTCCCAGGCTGCGGCCAAAGATGTGCGGCGTTTCGCGCCCGCGCGCGAAAGCCCACAAGCCAAGCAACAACACGGCCAGGGCGCTGGTGGTAATTCCCCCCCCCATCGAAGCCGGAGCCGTTCCGATGAACATCAGCGCAATCTTGAGTAACTGGCTGGATGCGTCCAGGTTGTAGAAATTATCGATGGCGCTAAACCCTGCCGTCCGTGCTGAAATGGATTGGAAAGCGGCAACAACCAGGGCGCGGGCGGGCGGCAAATCGGCCAACGTGCCGCCCGCTCGGGTTTCGGCCATAAAAAGACCAGCGGCGCCTGCCGCGAACAGGAAGGCCGTTGTGAGCAGTGTCAGACGCGAATGCAGGGCCATGCGGCGGCGATTCCGCCGCCAGACGAGCAGGATATCGGCAACGACCGGGATGCCCAGCCCCCCAATGAAAATCAGGGCTCCCATAACGGATAGTGTGAATGTGTCATCGGGAATTCCCGTGAAGCCCGGCGTGCCTGCAAACAGGTCGAACCCGGCGTTGCAAAATGCCGAGACGGAGTGAAAAACAGCATAGAAGACTGCCCGCGCGTCGCCCAGGGCTGCGCGCCAGTTTGCCCAAAGCAAAACCGCGCCGACAAATTCCAATGCCAGGACAGCCGCCAGCGTTCGGCCCGTCACGGTGAGGATGGCGTGCATATCCAGCAGCCCAAAAGAATCGCGCAGGGTCAGCCGGTCAGCAAAGGAGATGCTGCGCCCAAGCAGCCGGAAAACAACGACTGCGGCGACCATATATCCTACGCCGCCGATTTGAATCAGGGACAGTAAGGCGATTTGTCCAAATAGCGATAAGTCTTCCCCTGGCGTAATAATTGACAGGCCGGTAACGGTGAGGGCGGAGACGGCTGTAAACAGGGCTTCGTTTGGCCGCAATGGCCTTTCTTTGCCGGTGAACGGCAGCATCAAGATAAGCGTAGAGACGAAGACCATCAACCCCAAGCCAAAGGCCAACCGGATGGGCGTCGGCAGACGACGTGAAAAAATAGCATAGCGGCGCGGCCGATTGAGCATGGCAACTAACGCACTTCGGTCAGTTTGGTGATTTTTTCTGTCAGGCCAATCACGACCAGGATGTCGTTTTTCTGGATGACCTGTTGCGCGGGCGGCGAGGTGGTTACGGATGTCTCATGTTTGAGGGCCACCACGTTGGCGCCGTAATGCTTGCGTAAGTCGAGTTCGGCCAGGGTCCTGCCTACCATGGTTTCAGGAGCGCGCAATTCAAGAACGCTGTGATTCTCGCCAAAAGAAATTTGTTCGAGCAGGTTCGGGGCAGCCAATTCAAGGGCCAGTTGTCGACCGGCATCGGCTTCGGGCAGGATGACCCGGTCCGCGCCAACGCGCTGCAGGATGTCTTTTTGGCGCTGAGTAACGGCTTTGCAAATCACCTGTTTGACGCCCAGTGCTTTGAGCGCGACTGTCGTTATCAAGTTACTCTCGAAGTCAGAGCCGATGGCGACCACAACGGTATCAAACGACGCGATGTCGAGGTCGCGGAGCGCAGCCTCGTTGGTCGAATCGACCACGACCGCCTGGGTGCAGGCTTCGCTGATATATTGGACGGACGGGGCATCTTTGTCGATTCCCAGCACGCTGTGGCCTTTTTCGCTCAAGGTGCGCACAACGGCGCGCCCAAAACGCCCCAGGCCAATCACAGCAAATTCTTTTTGTTTATTTTTCGTTGAGCGAAACATAAAGCGGATTATTCCACAACCTATTCCTTTTTGCCAGATGGAATCGACTTTCCCGGGCTGCCTGGCGCGCCTATTTGCGAAAATCTTCACAAACTGTGGTGTTCGTCTTATAACAATACAGTTTTTACGAAACGGACAGGAAAACGTTGCGTTTTCTTGTTCAGCGCGCTCTCACGTCTTTCCCAAATCCCGGCTCGACCAGGATTTCGCCATCCCTGAAAGCTTCGCGTCCGCGCAGGACGACTTTGCGCACCTTTCCTTTGACTTTCCAGCCCTCGAAGGGGGTCCAGCCGCAGCGCGATTTCATCTCGCTGGCTTTAATTTCGTATTCGGCGGTTTCGTCCACTTCGACCCAGGTTTCGGGCTGTTCGGGCAGGTTGAAAATCTTGCGCGGGTTGATGACCGATTTTTGGATAATATCGTCGATGGTCAATCGTCCATCATCCGCTGCCGTCAGCAGCAGCGGCAGGAGCGTTTCGAGGCCGGGGAAGCCGGGCGGGGGGTTGGGGCCGTCTTTTTCGGCCAGGGTATGCGGGGCGTGGTCGGTGGCGAAGCAGTCGATGACATCGAGATTCTCCCACAGGGCGTCTACATCGGCCTGGGTTGCCAGGCGCGGGCGGACTTCAGAGCGGCCCTCACCCCTGACGCCTCTCTCGGTGGGAGAGGGAACCTGCGTCAGGAACAAATGGTGCGGGCAGACTTCGCAGGTGACTTTGAGGCCGTGTTCTTTGGCGGCCTTGATGAGCAGAATCTCCTCGCGCAGGGAGATGTGGGCGATGTGAATCGGCTTGTCGAACATCTGCGCCATCCACAGGGCGGCGGCCATGCTGCGGCTTTCGGAGTGGGTCACAATCGGCGCGGGGCCAGGCCAGCGGCGGAAATGTTCCAGCCAGAGGGTCATGTCGTCGAGGCGCAGTTCTCCAAAGGTCGAATCGAGATACATCTTGAGCGCGGCGGCCCGGGGGGCCAGGCGGGCGACCTCGGCGGCATTTTCCGGCCCGGCCCCCAGATATTGCCCATAATCGCAGCGGGCTTTGGTTTTCGCGGCGGCCAGCGCCAGGTCGAGGGTCGAATGGTCGAATATCGGGGGTTTGGTGTTGGGCATGGCGAGAATCATCGTCACGCCGCCTGCCAGCGCGGCCTGGGTGGCAGTGTCCCAGTCTTCTTTGTGGGTCTGGCCGGGTTCGCGGACGTGAACGTGCGGGTCAATCAGGCCGGGGAGTTTAATCATGCGTTTCCTCCAGTTCGATGCCTGCCAGCGCTTCGAGGACGCCAAGCACGGCGGAGTTATCCAGTTCGCCCATGCCCATCTGGAGCATGGCGTTGAATAGTTGGGCATGTTCGGCTGTGGCCGGCAGCGGGACGCCGTATTCGCGCGCCGTCTCCAGTACGATGTTCAGGTCTTTGGCCTGCATGTAGGCTTTGAAACCGGGCTGACGATTGCCACTGAACAGGCGCGGCGGTTTCACGTCCAGCGTCCAGCATTGGGCCGCGCCGCCCTTGATGGCCTCGACCACTTTTCGAGGCTCGACCCCGGCTTTTTGCGAGAAGACCAGCAGTTCACCCATCGCCACCATTTGCGCGGCGACCATGATTTGATTGGCTGCTTTGGCGACCTGTCCCGCGCCCGGCCCGCCGACGTGGGTCACGGTCTTGCCCATTGCCTGGAAGACCGGCATCACCGTTTCGAGCGCTTCGGCCTCGCCGCCGACCATGATGGTGAGCGTGCCGTTCCGGGCGCCAATGTCGCCGCCAGAGACAGGCGCGTCGAGGGCGAGGGTTCCTTTTTTCGACAATTCGTCCGCCAGGCAGCGGGCGGTCGCGGGTTTGATGGTGCTGTTGTCCACGTACACCAGCCCGGGCCGGGCCGCTTGCAGGATTCCGCCTGGGCCGAGCACCACGCGCTCCACATCGGGCGAATCGGGCAGGTTGGTGAAGACCACATCCACCTGCCCGGCCACTTCCGCCGGGGAAAAGGCTTCCGTTGCGCCTTCGGCAGCCAGTTCGGCCACCGCCGCCCGGCTGCGATTGTGAACGACGAGCGGGAACCCCGCCTTGAGAATATTGCGGGCGATGGATTTGCCCATCAGGCCAAGACCGATGTAGCCGACTTTGAGGGAATGTGTGATCATTTTCGCTCCAGAAAGAAAAGACTCGTGTGGGTCGATTATACCCGCGCGAGTCTTTTAAGCCACAGTGACCAGCCTCTCGACTGGTCACTGTTTACTGTTTACTGTTTACTGTTTACTGTTTACTGTTTACTGTTTACTGATTACTGGTCACTGCTTACTGTTTACTGATTACTGGTCACTGTTTACTGGTTACTGTTTACTGGTCACTGTTTACTGGTCACTGATTACCGGCTATCTGATTTCAAAGTTGACCGTCACGGTCGCCGTAATCTGCATTTGGCCGGGGTTGATAGGCACAGCCAGCGCAGCGGCATCGGCCCCGCCGCCCAGTCCCTTGGCTTCGGCATACACGACCGGCGCATTGTCGTAGTACTGAATACCCTGAATGTCGCCCAGTTTCACACCGGCAGCATCGGCCAGTTCAGCGGCTTGTTTCTTGGCGGCATCGACGGCGGCCTTGCGGGCATCGGTCAGGGCCTGGGTTTTGTCGGCCACATCGAACTGGATGCTGTTGATGTTGTTCGCGCCGGCGCGCACGGCGGTATCAAGCAGGTCGCCCAACTTCGCCAGGTCGCGCGCGGTCACATAGACGGTGTTATCCACGCGGTAGACCGGCTTGCCGGGCATTCCATCTACGCCATAGGGCGTGTTCTGCCAGATGGAGAAGTTGCTGGTGCGCAGGTCGTTCTCGGCCACGCCGGCGGCCTTCAGCGCGTCAATCAGGCGCTGGGTGTCGGCGTTGTTCTTCGCCACCGCATCCGCCGCACTTTCATTTTCCGTGCTGACGCCCATGTAAATATAGGCAATATCCGGCTGGAGTGAAACCTGTCCCGAACCGCTGACCGAGATGACGCGCGGGGCTGCCTGGGCCGCGCCCGGCAAAACAGCAGAACCACAGGCGCTCAACAGCACCGCTAAAATCATGAACAGGGAAACGAAAAGAAATTTGTTACGCATTTTGTTGCTCCTTTTTGAATGTTGAACTTCCCCCCTATAACGCCGCCCGCTCCTAAAAAGTTCCCGCCCCGCAGGGAATCGCGGTACAATTTTCGCATGTCCATTGACTTCCAGCAGGTCTACCAGAAAATCCGTGAAATCGGCGCCACCGCCCAGCAGCGCAAGAAAACGCTCGACGAACGCCGCGCCCAGGCGCGCGCGTTGTTGCGCAACCATGCCAATTTACTCGTTGTTTTGCAGCGAATTGTGGAGGCCGTTAAAGAAATCGACCCCGCCATCCGGTGCGCGGTTCCGTTGCATGAGCCTTTGGACTTTCACGCCCCGCCGCCTGCCTCGCCGTTGAACGCGGTCTTAATCGCCGCTGACGGGTCGCAAATCAACCCCGACCGGCACGCCGCCGTCCAATTTGGGCTCATCAACGTTGGAGCCATCACCCTGAAACTGGCAAGCGGCGAGACGACCCAGGTCTTTACCGACAGCCAGTTGTTGTTCGACGACGAACTGTTCACCGCATCCGGCAATCCCCTCACTGAAGGCATGGTGGCCCTGCGCCGCGACCTGCGCGAACGCTCCACGCTCTACGACCTGGCTGCCGAATGCGGCGAAGGCCAGCCCGTCATCACCGTCACCGACGGCCCCATCGAATTATGGGGCAGCAGCGGCGGCGAGGATGGGCAGGAATACCACGAAGCCCTGCAAAAATACCTGGGAGTTCTCTCGCGCCTGCAAACGCGGGGAGTCGTCACTGCCGGGTATGTGGATAAACCCGGTGCCGACCTGGTCATCCGCCTGCTCGAACTCTCTGAAGTTGGACAAGATATTATCTTGTCCAACAACTTGCGCTCTTATCATCCCCTGCGCGGCGTGACCGACCGTTGGCTGTTTGGCGAGCGCAAAGACCCGCTGCTCAAGCCCGGCGAACGCTCGGCAGTCTTCAAAATCCAGACTCGCAACGAAAAGCACTACAGCGGAGCGCTCAGTCTGCACTTTTTCTATCTGAATGTGGGGGGGGAGGGCCATCCCTGGCCGGTGCGGGTCGAAATCCCCCAATGGGTGGCGCAAGATTCAGAAAAACTCGGCTGGCTGCACGCCATCCTGGTCGAGCAGTGCCGCATGATGGGCGCCAAGCCGTATCCCTACCTGCTGCATCGCGCCCACGAATGCGCGGTTGTCTCTTTCGAGGAAAAGCATCAAATCGAACAAATGCTCCAGATGGAACTACGCCGCGCGGGTGGGGAAACCGACGATGGTTCGCACAAACAATCCGCCAAAGACCTGCCCGGGCGCGGGTCTTTCAAGTAGGGACGGACACGCGGCTTATCCGGCCGCCTTTTCCATCAGCGCCAGGATTTCGAGCGGCTCGCCCTTGGCCGGCTCCCGTTCCAGGGAGATTGCCCCGGTTGGGCAATGCTCCGCGCACACCCCGCAGCCCATACATTTCTCAAAATCGACCTGGCTGTGCTGGTCGCCCATGCCCAGCGCCCCAAACTGGCAGGATTCGAGGCATTCGGCGCAGCCGACGCACACCGATTCATCGATTTGGGCCACATAGCCCGACGAAGCCAGCATGGGCGTGCCGTGCTGGTGGGCATGTAAAGCCCCGCAGCAGCAGGCGCAGCAGTTACAGATGGCATAAAAGCGGCCGAGCATGGCATCCTTGAAAAAAGCATGGTGGACATGCCCGCGCTGGTCTTCCGCTTCGAGAATCTCGACCGCATCCTGTTTCGTAATCCAGCGCGCCTTATCGGGGTTATGCTCTATCACAAAACTGGCGAACGGCTCGCCGACCACCAGACAGACATCCAGCGGCAGGCAGGGGTTCGGCTTGGCCGCCCGGCAGGGGCAATCGAGCGCGACAATGTGGTCGGGATTTTTGAGAATAATCGAGCGCGCCCGCTTGTAGGGGATGACCTGCTCTAGGTCGGGGACGTTGATTTCCTCGTTGACCAGCACCAATTGGCGGGCAGTCTCCAGCGGCAGGGCCTTGCCGTGATAGGTATCGGCCATCGTAACCGCATCCGCTTCAGCGGTTTGTTTTTTCCCGCGAGTCACCCGCTTCTCGAACCAGGCCGCCAGCGGCGCGAGTCGCTTCGCCAGCGGGTGCCGCCCGGTACCGATGGCGATGTACAGGTGAGTCCAGCGCCCGTAAATGTAGCCGTGCAGGAAGTCGAACAACGAATAATTCGGCGTTTTGCGCGCCTCGGCGATGAATTCACGCGTGGATGGCTTGAGGATACCCATAAGATGCTCCTATAAAGACGATGGACGATGGACGATAGACCATTGTCCATCGTCCATCGTCCACTGTCAAGAAACAAACTTCCCTGATTCGCGGGCTATTTGTCCCCAATCGACCAGAAATCGATTTGCGCATTGAGCGCGCCAGGGGCAAGCATACCCAACGCGGGTGAGAATTGCGCTAGAATAGTAAATATGAGTACAATGCAAAGTTGAATGGTTTTGCAGCGAAGTCACATTTCGAACAAAAGGAGTCCGCCATGCCTGCTCACAAACGCCCGATTTCCCCCGAAGACCTGTACCGGCTGGAACTGATTTCCGAGCCGAGGATTGCTCCCGACGGAAAGCACGTCCTCTACCGCCAGCAGCGGGTGGAGCGGAAAACGGAGAAAAAATATGCCAATTTATGGGTTGTCTCGACTACGCTCGACGCGGGTTCACCGAAACAGTTTACCTATGGCGACCAGAACGACTCGTCGCCGCGCTGGTCGCCGGATGGACGGCAAATAGCCTTCCTCTCGAACCGGGGCAACAAGGAGAAACCGGCCCAAATCTACATCATCCCCTTCGATGGCGGCGAGGCGCGGCCCCTGACCGACATCGAGGGCGAGATTACGCTGGTCGATTGGTCGCCGGATGGCAGGAAATTGCTCTGCCTGGTGCGCAAAACCGACCCGGAGCAGTTGGAACGCGAAAAAGACGAGCAGAAAAAGAAACTGGGCGTGGTGTCGCGGCAGTACACCCGCCTGTTCTACAAACTGGATGGCTACGGCTGCCTGCCTCACGAGCGGACTCACCTCTGGCTGGTGGATGCGCGCACGGGCAAAGGCAGGCAACTGACCGAGGGCGAGATTTGGGATGAAGCCGACCCGGCCTTTTCGCCGGATGGGACGCAGATTGTTTTCGTCTCGAACCGCGCCAAAGACCCCGACCAGGCTCCCGACCGGATGGATTTGTTCGTGCTAAATCTTGCTTCCGATGCCCCCCCCAGGAAAATCAAAACCCCAACCGGTTACAAAACCCAACCGGCCTTTTCACCCGACGGCCGGTGGATTGCCTATTTTGGGCGCGAAGGCGAGGGCGAGGACTGGCGCAACCTGAACCTGTGGATTGTGGCAGCGGATGGCTCGAAAGCGCCCAAAAACCTGACGGCGCAGGCCGACCTCCAGTGCGGGGCGAATATCATTGCCGACTGCGGGACGCCGGAACAGGCCGCGCCCATCTGGTCGCCGGATGGGAAGTCCATTTACTTCCAGGCCTCGCTGCACGGGTCGGTGACACTGAAACGAATCAGCCTGGAAACTGGCGAAATAACGGAGGTGATTGGTCAGGGTGGCGCGGTCGGCTCCCCTTCGTTCGATAAAAGCCATTCGCGGGTCTCCTACTTTTTCGGACAGATGCACGACCCGGGTCAAATCCACCTGAAAGAGTTAACGAACGGGCAGACCACCCGCCACCTGACGCGCGTCAACCGGGCGCTGTTCGAGGCGGTCGAGTTGTCGAAGGTCGAGGAAGTCTGGTTCAAGGGGCCGGATGGGAACGATTTGCAGGGCTGGATTATGTTCCCGCCGGGGTTCGACCCGAAGAAGAAATACCCGTCGATTTTGGAGATTCACGGCGGGCCGCTGACGCAATATGGCAAGTTTTTCATGCACGAGTTCTACTTCCTGGCCTCCCTCGGCTATGTGGTTTATTTCTGCAACCCGCGCGGCGGGAAGGGCTACGGCGAGGCGCACGCCCGCTCGATTTACGGCGCGTGGGGGACGACCGATTACGCCGACCTGATGGCCTGGACGGATTTCGTGGCCGCCAGGCCATACATCGACGCCAAACGCATGGGCGTGACCGGCGGCTCGTATGGCGGCTACATGACGCTCTGGATTATCGGCCACACCGAGCGTTTCAAGGCGGCTGCCGCGCAGCGCGTGGTCAGTAACTTCGTCAGCGAGTGGGGCTCGAGCGACCTGAACTGGACCTTCGAGTACGAGGTGCTGGCCGAGGCGCCCTTCAAGGACTTCCAGAAGTGGTGGGACATGTCGCCGATGAAGTACATCGGCAACGCCAAAACGCCGACCATGATTATCCACTCCGAAAACGACCTGCGCTGTCCCATCGAACAGGGCGAGCAGGCCTTCGTGGCGCTCAAACGCCTGGGCATAGAGACCGAGTTCATCCGCTTCCCGGAGGAGTTTCACGGCCTGTCACGCACGGGGCGGACGGACAGGAGAATCGCAAGGCTGGGGCATATTGCGCGGTGGATGGGGAAGTACCTGAAGCAGCAGTAAAATAAAGTATGGATAAAGTATCCGTATAGATTTTGGCAATCATCGTTCAATGTACCACCAACTTTACAGGGTACTCATGGAGTATGTCAAAGGTCATCCCAAGGCAGCAACCTGGGTTGTCTTAATCTTCCTGAAAATGGACGACGAGGTAGAAATTCTATCCTGGATGCAACGCTGTGCGTTTGACAAAATCTGTAGTAGACTTCTTTTGTGCTTCCATAATGGACGGTTTAATAATCTCCCAATCAACAGTCCTAATGAACTTGCGCCGCATCATCCAACCCGCCCTGCTCTTCCTGGCCCTGACCGGGGCGGTTTGGTTTGGCGGTTCGCGCCTGGCAGCGGCCCGTCCGCTCCCTCGCGCCTCGGGACAGGAACAGGCAGCAGCGCCGTTTTTATACCCGCCGTATTATGGGCGCTCCTCTGAAGAGTCTGTTTTCGACCATAGTTCTCCCAACTACACCCTGACCGACAACAAAATCGTCACCTACAGCGGCGAAGTGCTGAACAAGATTTGCCCTGTTCCCGCGCCGCCCGGCACGCCGCCGCCCAATGGCCTGTGCGACCAGGGCTATGGCAGTTATTGGAGTTACAAACTCGGTATGTACCTGTGGTACAATGGCCATGATGGTATTGACTACGGCCTGAGTTACCGCCCGCTGCTGGCCGCCGCCGAGGCCAACCAGGTCGTCTATGCCGGTTGGTACAATCCGCAAGACCATGGCTCGAACCTGGGCATCTTCGTCCGCCTGCGCCATCCCAACGGTTATAACACCTGGTATGGACACATGAGCGCGGTCGCGGTGCAATCCTGCCCAACGGTTGGGTGCGCAAACATCCCGCGCGGCGAAGTCATCGGTATCAGCGGCAGCACCGGCAACTCCTCTGGGCCGCACCTGCACTTCCGCGTTACCAATCCGCAGAACCGGGCAGTGGACCCTTACGGCTGGATTGGCCCGGCAGGCCAGGACCCTTGGGAATACAACCAACCCGAATCGCTCTGGATGCAGTATCCTGACATCAGCGGCTACCCTAAAAACGTCTATCCGGGCGGCGCGCCGCTGCCCGAACCAACCGCGCCTCCCACCGGCTACCTGGTTGATGACCTCGACCCGCGCTTCGACCAGATTCCCGAAGGCTGCTGGACGGTTGTCAATACCAGCCCGGCCAACAGCCAGAACGGACGCATATTGACCGTTCGTCCCATCACCAGCGGCTCGGATACCTGTCGGGCGCGCTGGAAACTGCCGCTTGGTTCGGGGGCCGGTACCTACGCGGTCTATGTGCGCATCCCCGCCGTCCGCGCCACCAGCCGCGGCGCGCTCTACTATATTTTGCATGACGGGAAAACCGACATGGTAGTCGTCAACCAGGCGGTCTTTCCCAATTTCAACGTCCCGACCGGCTGGGTATATATTGGAAAATATTATTTCAACGGCCTGGCGCTGGAATATGTCCAATTAGGAAACCGCACCCAGGATATGGCCGGGGATGCCGCCAGCCTGGAACTGGCCGCCGATGCTGTGAGATTTGTCCCGCTCGCGCTTGGCACGCCTGCCCCATCGAGCACGCCGACCATTACCCGCACGCCAACCGTCTCGCTGACCCCAACCGTGACCCGCACCCCGACGGTGACGCAGACTCCCACTGTCACGCGCACGCCCACCATGACCCGCACCCCAACGGCCACCCGCACGCCGACACCCACCCCCTTCATCCGTCCCACGGATACACGCTGGCCGACCCGCACGCCAACCATTTCGAACACGCCGCGCCCCTCCGATACGCGCGCGCCGACCCGCACCTTGACCGCCTCCCGAACGCCGACCCCGTCTCGCACGCCGACTGCTTCGCGCACGCCAACAATTACCCGCACCCCAACATTCACCCGAACGCTCACGCCTTCACGCACGCCAACATTTACCCGTACCCCCACGCCAACGCGCACTTTTACGCGCACGCCCGGCCCCTCGCCAACGCGGACGCTGACGCCCACGCGCACGCCATCACAAACCCGCGTCCCTTCGCTCACGCCGCGTCCCACCGATACGCGCTGGCCGACGCGCGCGCCCTAAACGGAGTTTGCAAGAATGTCCATGTTTTTCCAACATAAAGTACCTGGGGACAAGGTAACAATTAAGTTTTTGGGGATACTTCTTGTTGCGCTTATTCTTTTGACGGTTTTGAGACAGATAGTATTCCCAGTGGTTTTGCGCGTAGAGATTTGCTCCGAAAGAACGGGAATATCGTCTCTATATTATAAAGGCCCGGATGGCAAATACTGGTCTGCGCGAAGTTCCATGCAGGCCGGCTGCCAAATATTGGCTTTTGACCTTTTAGACTACCATAGCCCAATCTTGGAATTGCACCTGCCTTCCGCCGCCAATTTTTATGTCATTCGTGACGTTTGGCTTCAGGTGGATTGGTTTCGTATTGACGTAGATTTAGATAGTTTTTATGCGCGCAAGGATATTGAAAACATTTCTCGAACACCAGATGGCATTCGTATTACTATATCCAATGATGTTTCTGACCCGCAAGTTGCCTTTGCCTTAAGCCGTCCTCGCCGCATTGCAGCCTTGCATTGGGGGGCATCTTTCGTCAATGCCTCGCTGTTCTCGCTGGCTGCTTTCCTTGCAATTGTTCTCTCTCGAAGGAATTGGGGCGCAAACATCCAACAGGCTATTCATCAGCTCGTTTTATTTTTTAAGCAAGAATCTTTTCAATTGAAAGAATTTGCCGCGCTGGCAGGAATGTCGATTGCGCTCAACATCTATCTAATTGCCAACTTTTCGATTTCAATAGACGATGAAATGGCCGCTTTTCGAGTCCAGCCTGACATTTGGCTGGAGGAAGGCCGCTGGACTACGTATTTACTGGAACGATTTGTTTTTCCCCAGCCAGTCATTCCTTACGCCCATAATCTGATGTTCGCACTTTGCATTGCGCTGGCGTATATGTTTCTAGTGCGCGCGCACAACCTGCCTAGAGATTGGCGCATGTTCCTGGCTTTTCCAGTCTTTGGCGCATTTCCAACCTGGTGGTTTATTACCGCTTTCTATGCCAACCTGCCCTCGGTAAGTCTCGGTGTGATGCTGATTACGTTGGCTGGCTTTATTTTCGCGCGTACCCGCTCTGCGGGCAGGGGAATTCCTTGGGGTTGGTTGGGGTTACAAGTTGTCCTGCTAACTGTGGCAGTGGGAGGCTACCAGTCTTTTTTGCTGATGTACCTGGCGGTTGGGGTAGGGTTGGTTCTGTTTGAATTCATATCTGACGATTCGCATCCTGACCAAATGCGCAGGGTTTGGTTAAGTTTGGCGCAGTTAGGAATCGTCTCTGTCCTGGGATTTGCAGCGTACTGGGCCATTAATTCAATCGCCCAAAACTTGATTGTGATTCGCGCCAGCGAATACATTGAAGGTTTTTGGAATTTCAAGATCTTGCTGGCCGCCCCCCTGTTTGTCCTGATGGTGCCGTTCCTTACCGAGATACACGCTTATTATTCCGGCGCGATGAGCAAATATGGGATTTCGCTCTTCTCTATCGGATTGGTAGTCTTTTTTGCCTGGCTGTCGGTTCTGGTGAATTCCTGGGGGAAAGATTGGCGTAAAACTTTTCTCTCTCTTATCCTTTGGAGTGGGTTGCTTGTATTGCCCTTCATGCTAAACATTGTAAGCGCCAAGGATTTGCCGACCCGTTCGTTTTTTGCCATTCCGTATATCGTTTGGTTAATGTGTACGTTGTTGTTGCAAAGCAATCGCGTTTTAGTCAAACTGTTCAATGGCCTACTTGTTTCAGCCCTAATATTGCAAATCCTTGTTGCTCAGGGGACATACGCCGCAACTGCCTATTTCACCCAGCATCAGGACCGCATGTTAGCGTATGATTTATTTCGACGCATGAGTGAAATCGATGAGGGTTTCACTTATAGTCAAACGATTTTTGTTGATATCTATGGCACCAAACGCGCTGAACTCATTTACCCCAATCCTTATGGCGGCACAATGGGCGCGTCCTTTTTTGAGTTTGCCTGGAAGGCCGATGACATCTCGCGCATGATTAACTTCATGAAATTAATGGGATATTCCAATATTCAGGCTGTAGAACGGGAGCAGCGATTATTATTGACCCCTCTCTTCGAAGCAATGCCCGCCTGGCCCGCGCCCGGCTGCGTGCAAAAAATTGACGGCATCTACTTGATTAAATTAAATGATCTGCCCGATCCGCTACATGCACAATATGAAAAATAACATGAGGGGATGAGAACTATCAATGCGTAGCAACAATCTTGATGAAAAGAAAAGATTTTCAATCATCATTCCTGTCTATTACAACGAGTTGAACCTGGGAGAAACCATCCCTGAATTGCTTTCACTCGCAGAAAAATTGCCTGGTTATCACCTGGAACTGGTCTGCGTGGACGATGGTTCAGGTGACAGGTCGCTAGAGATTTTATATGATTTTCATGCCCAGCATCCGCAATCGGTCAAAGTGGTCAAACTGGCGCGCAATTTTGGTTCCATGTCGGCCATCCTGGCGGGGATGACGGTTGCTCGCGGCGATTGCATTGGCATGATTGCCGCAGATTTACAAGACCCGCCCGAATTGTTCCTGGAGATGATTCGCCATTGGGAGCAGGGAAACAAATCAATTTTTGCAGTGCGCCAGGACCGCGAAGACCCCCTTTCTTCAAAGGTGTTTTCGTCTTTGTACTATCGCTTGGTTCGCCAGTTTGCCATCCCCAACTATCCTGAAGGCGGATTCGACTTTTTCCTGATAGACCGGCAAGTGGCAGAGGATGTGACGAAAATCCATGAGAAAAACACCAACATCATGACACTCATTTTCTGGCTCGGGTACAAGCCGATTTTGCTGCCGTATGTGCGCCGCCAGCGTCGTAAGGGAAAATCACGCTGGACTCTCGCCAAAAAAATCAAGCTGTTTGTGGATACTTTTGTTTCATTTTCTCTCACCCCCATTCGCATTCTTTCGGTGCTGGGAGTCTTGGTAGCCGTCTTCTCGTTCGTCTATGGGGCCGTCATCCTGTTTTCTTACTTCCTGGGCGGTATCATCGTGCAGGGCTGGGCGCCGATAATGCTTGTGGTGACGTTCTCCGCCGGTCTGCAAATGTTTATGCTCGGCGTGCTGGGCGAATACCTGTGGCGCACTCTGGATGAAGTTCGCCGTCGCCCGCCTTATGTAATAGACGAAATCTTGGAGTGCAAGGAACGAGAGTGACATCCTATGTACGACTGCTGTAAAAACGGAAGGCCGGATTGATGAAGGATAAAATTGTCTTTTTTGTAACATTTGCAATTCCTCAACTGCGTAGACCGCAAGCCTGGCTGGTTGTTGCTTTTTTTCTCATCCTGGTTGCCTATGGAATATTAACCAATCCAGGTGTCTTTGCCTTCGATGCTCGTTATTATTGGGAACTGCGCCTGTCTTTCTATGATTCGGAGAGAAATTTCTCTCTGCTCAATTTTGCCGATGAGCGGTTCCAACTGCGAGGGTATTTTTTTCCGCTTGTGTTATTAGCCGGTGAGTGGGTGATTGATATCCTCACGCCTGACCGCTGGGTAGATGATTCAGCCATTGTGGTTATCCTTAATTCTGTTTTTATGCTTTTAATTTCCTGGGCGCTGATTCCTGCCATCTTCTCTCGCCTGACAAGGCGCAAGAGTAGCCTTTTATTCCAGGTTGCGCTTTCTATTTTTCTGGCGTTTTTTTGGCGCGGGCAGTTGTATTATCCATTGAGCGATATACCTGCCTTATTTTTCTTGTTGGCGGGGCTGCTGCTCGTATTGGTTTTATTTCAATCCCCACAGGGCTGGAAAAATACAGCCGCGGCCTTCCTGGCAGGCGCACTCTTGATGACTGTCTACTCGATTCGGCCAGTGTACCTGCTTGTTTTTGTTACCACTGCTCTTGGAATCGCATTTGTTCCGGCAGCGTTGAAACTACGTCAACGACTCCTGTCTATTTTTGCCTTTTTGGTGGCAGGCGCGTTGGTTCTTACCCCTCAGTATCTCATTAATCGGACTCATTATGGAATTAACTCCCCGTTTATTTCCGGTGGGTTATATTCGTACCAAATAACAGTGGGATTTCTTGTGCAGCGTTACGAAGCAAGCATGGATAAAAACGTTTATCCCGCTGCCGGGGTACGCTTTATGGACCCGCAATCTGAGAACCTGCTCCTCCAGGATGGCCGCAAATTCCCCTTCGATACGCGTGCGATTGGCGCATTCGATGTGGACAGTGTTTTGCAGAATGCTTTTTCAATACAAGATATTTTCCATTTCTTTCTGAAATATCCACTGGATATCGCCACAATCTATTTCCGCCATCTGTTTAATGGATTGAACCTGATTTATCCCACGACCTATATCGAAAATATTTACCGGCCTGCTCCACTTTTGATGTGGCTCAACTATACGGTGCTTTTTGGCGTCTTGTTTTTCTTCGATGCACGGCAACTGGTCTCCAAAAATCCCCCCTTGAATTCGCTGATTCTCCTGGTCTGGCTGCTTCCGGCACTTGTTGCTCTTCCCGGCGCGATGGAAGCGCGCTATTTCCTGCCGCTCCATGCTATCCTGTTGGCTTCATTGGTATGGATGTTCGATGATATCCCAACCCTAAGAATGAAAATCGAACAGATTGGCCACTGGCGGATAGCATTCCTGTACTTCGTCTTTGTGCTGATGGCTTTTTCACTCTCTGGCTTAATTCTGACCAGCGTGCCGGATGCCAATCTGTTATTGACACCGCGCTAACAGTCTCGTCTATCTCAAATCATACAAATACAGGTATACGCTGGTTCCCGGTTCGATGAACTGGCGTTTGCGCTCGCCGATTTGATTGAGATAGGCCAGCATCCAATCCTTTTCGTTAAATTCCCCGCGCTCGTAAACATGCGAAAACAAAATCCAGACACGCGGCTGGCCGCGCAGCCGGTCGAGTTCGGTCAGCAGGGCTTGCGGGTCATCGGCGAGCAGCCCGCCAGCGGTATATTCCATATCCGGGCGAGCGTAGTAGCGAAAGGCGGGCAATGCCCAGTTGTAAACATAAAGCGTATCGCCCGGCTGGTGGTTGGCGTTCAGGTAGGCTATGGCCGGGCGGATGTGTTCGGGATATTTCGGGCTGATGAATCGCTCGGCGGAGACGATGAGCGGGGTGTAAAGCAAAAACCCAGCCAGGGACAATGCCAGGAGCGGGGATAAAACGCGCGGGCGCAGGGAGAGGCTACAGAACCAGTCCACCGCTGAAGCCAGGAAAATGTAAATCAACGGAACAAGGAAGAGCGCCATGCGGCCTGCGAGGGGATACACCTCCAGCCACGAAGCGGCCCAGGCGAACAGGAAGACCAGCAGCAGCGCAAGGGCTCTTCCCGCCTGCGGCGAGGGGAGAAAACCATTCGCGCGGACAAGTTGGAGGCTTGTCTTACCGGCGAGCAGCATTCCCGCTCCGGCGAGCATGGCCGCCAGCAGGGCGGGGGCATACGCCGTCAGCCCGCCGGGGTTGGCAAACAGGCCGAGCAGCGCATCGAGCGGGTTGGCGCGGAAGTATTCCTGCCAGTAGCCGCGCAGGAACTCGTTTTCGGAGAGTCCGCGCAGGCTGACGAGGTATAACGCCCCGAAACTGACCAGCCAGCCCGCGCCCATCGCCAGGGCAGGGAGGGGATTACGGCGGTTCTGGACGAGGAGGGTCAGGCCAATCGCGGCGAGGATGAAGATGGCGGGGTGCGAGAACCAGGGGGCGAGGATTCCAGCGAGGAGTAATCGGTTATTGGCAATTCGTGATGAGTGAGGAGTGAACAGGTAGAGCAACAGGATGGTGAAGAAGACATCCAGGGCGTATTGTTTGACTTCGGAGGAGTAGTAAATCAGCGTGGGGCTGAGGGCAAACAATGCCAGGGCGGTGAGCAGGCCGGGAGCGTGGAGAATCTGCCGGGTCAGGAAGTAAAAAAGCACCAGCGAGGCGCACCCCGCCAGCAACGGAAGCAGGCGCAAGGCGCGTTCCCCGTCCCCGAGCAGGGTGGCGGCCAGTTTTTCGAGCAGGAGGAAGCCGAGGGGCGCGCCCTGTTCGTAGTCCAGTTTTCCAAAAAGCCCCCAAACGTCTTTATGGATGATGTTGAGGGCCAGCATGGCCTCGTCGAGCCAGAGCGAGCGGTTGGCGAGGTATTGGCGCAGGCGCAGGACGATGCCGAGGACAACCAGGCCCCAGGCGGCGAGGCGAACGAGGCGGGGGAGCTTACCCATAGAGCGCCTGCAAAATCCAGAGCAGCGTCATGCCGGTTGCGAGAGTCCACAAGACATTGCGGGTTTTCCAGGCCACGATGGCGCCGCCCAGCCCGGCCAGCAGGCGCAGGTTGTTGAGGGAAATATCCAGCGCGCCCGCCGGGTGGGTGAGGGCCGGGAAGACCAGCGCGGCCAGCACCGCCGCCGGGACGTATTTCAGGGCGCGCCGCAGCCATTCGGGCATACTGATTTTCCCGAACAAGTAGATGAATGAGAAGCGCAGGGAAAATGTCCCCAGCCCGATGGCGAGGAATAGGAGCCAGAGCGAGGCCGCGCTCATGAGTGAGCCTCCTGATGGGATTTGATGATTTCGGCCAGGGTTCCGGCGGCAATTCCGAGCAGGGAGGCCATCGCCAGTCCCAGGTTGTAGGGCAAGCCCTTTGCCAGAACCGCCACCAGGCCGCCGGTCAGGGCGGCAATCACCGCCGGGCGGTCACGCAGCGCGCCGAACAGCAGCGCCATGAAACTGAGCGGGAAGGCAAAATCGAAGCCCCAACTATCGGGGATTAACTTTCCTAACAGCGCGCCTGTCACGGCGCTGACCTGCCAGGTTGTCCAGACGGTGAGCGCCGCGCCAAAGTAGAACCAGCGGCGGCTGACGGTTTCATCGGTCACGAAGCGCCCCATGCTGACGCCAAAGGCCTGGTCGGAGAGCATGTAGGCCAGCGGGGCCTTTTGCCAGGCCGGCAGTCGTTGCAGGCAGGGCGCGAGCGTGGCGCTGTACATGGTGAAACGCAGGTTGATGACCCAGGCCGTGAGCAGCATGATAATCCAGGGGCTGCCTGCGCTCATTAACTGGATGACGACCAGCTGCGAGGCCCCGGCAAAGATGATGAGCGACATGCCAACGGCCTCGAAGGGCGTGAGACCAACGCTAACGGCGGCGACGCCCGAAATCATGGCAAACGGCGCGACGCCGAGCAGGATGGGGAGGGCGGCGCGCGCCCCGGCGAAGAAGTCCTGGTTGAGTCGCATACTTCTTTCGTGGGGAAAATCAGCCGCCCCGCTTGACCACAATCAGCGTGATGTCATCGGAAACGGGCGCGTCGGCGGTGAAATTGGCGACGGCGGTATCAACCGCTTCGAGCACATCGGAGGCTGAGGAGGGGGTCAGGTAATTCAGCACGGTGTACAGGCGGTCTTCGCCGAAAATCTCCTCGGTGGGGGAGAAGGCCTCGGTGATGCCATCGGTATAGAATAACAGGACATCGCCGGGGGCCAGGTCGATACTGGCCTGGCCCATCTCGATGCCTGTATCGACCCCCAGCGCCATGCCGGTGCGGGTCAGGCGTTCGATGTCGGGGACGGGACTGGCGGGCGGGTATTTAATCCAAAGCGGGGGGTTGTGTCCGGCGTTGGCGTAGGTGAAGCGTC
The DNA here is from genome assembly GCA_034434035.1 of Anaerolineales bacterium. Classification (GTDB taxonomy): domain Bacteria; phylum Chloroflexota; class Anaerolineae; order Anaerolineales; family Villigracilaceae; genus UBA5195. The sequence goes on along the minus strand of DAOTZM010000094.1, from coordinate 13,858 downwards.
CGGTCTGTGAATCCAGCACGCCGTAGACCGCCGTGACGAACATGCCCTGCTCGGCGTCGGGATAGAGCAAGTCGTTGACCTGACGCAAGGCCTCGGCGGGCAAAGCGGTCTGCGAAACGGCGGCGCGTACCAGGGTGCGGGTGAGGGCCATAAACATGGCCGCCGGGACGCCTTTGTCGGCCACATCCGCAATAAACAGGCCCAGTTTGCCATCCGGCAGTTCAAAGACATCGTAAAAATCGCCGCCTACCTGACGGGCTGTGCGCCAGCGCGCCGCCAAATCCCAGCGCGGCAGGTCGGGCAGGGTTTTGGGGATGAAGGTCTGCTGGATTTGGCGGGCCAGTTGGATCTCAGTCTCCAGGCGTTCGCGGGCCACCATTTCGCGCTGGAACAGGTCGTTTTGGATGGAAAGCGCCGCCTGCTGGGCGATGCCGTTCAAAATCTCCAGCCGCCGGGCGCGGAAGCGCCGTCCGCCGGTGGCTTCTTCGGCCAGCATGACGCCAAAGATTTCGCCTTTGACTATCAGCGGGAGCGCAATCAGCAGGCGTTCCTCGCTGAAGGTCAATTCTTCAACTTCGTGGGGCAGGCAGGGTTGGATTTCGAACCAGGATTCCGGGCCGCGATGGGCTTCCTCGCACATCGCCAGTTCGCCGCTTTCGAGGGCCGCCGCCAGCAGGGGGAGTTCATCCCACTGCAACGTTCTCCAAATCAGCGGGCGGAATTCCTCGGGGATACCATAAGCCTGGGCCGGACGCAGCAGGCCAGTCTCGGCGTTGTAGGTGTAAATGGCCGAGCGCTCCACCCCAACCAGGATGGGCATGATGCGGACAATGGTGCTGAGGATGTCATCCAACTCGGACAGGCTGACAACAGCCTGGGCGACCTGCAACAAGGCTGCCGAAGCGTAGGCCTGCTCCTGGGCGGCGTCGTACAAGCGGGCGTTTTCGATGGCGACGGCGGCGTAACTGGCAAAGGTGGTGGCCATGGCCTGGGCTTCGTGGCCGTAGCGCCCGGGGGTATGGTGCGCCAGGGTCAGGATGCCGACCGACTGGTCGCCGATGCGCAGCGGCACGGCGATGGCCGAATGGTCGGGGTCGAAACCTGCTGAAAGCGCGGACGGGCCGCTGGGGTCGCTCGGCTTGCGGACGAAGGGCTGGCGCGCAAGCAGGGCCACCGCCAGCATGGTATCGGCTTCGGCGTAGTCCTGGCGGGTTTGTTCCAGGTCGCTGGCGCGCGCGCCATGCACGGCGGCGCAGTAAATGTTTTCTTCATCGAGCAGCCAGATGGCGGAAATATCGGAGGGCAGGTTGCGCTCCAATTCGGTCAGGATGGCGTCCAGCACCTGTTCGAGGCTGGCATTGGCCGAGAGCAGCACCGCCACTTCGCGCAGGCTGTCGCCCACCTGCCGCCGCCACTGCTCGGAGCGGTACAAATCGGCGTTGCGAATGGCTGCCGCAATCGAATCGCCGAGGGTCTCGATGATGAGTTTGTCCTGTTCGGTGAAGGCGTTCAACTGGTCTGACTGCACATCCAGGATGCCCAGCACCTGCCCGCTGAAAACGAGCGGCACAGTCAACTCGGAGCGGGTGTTGGCGGGGGGCAGGGGCGAGGGCTGGTAATGCGGCTCGTCATCCACGTTGTTGGTGAGCAGGGTTTTTCCGCTGCGCGCGACCCAGGGGATGATGCCCTCCGGTTCGTCGAGGTCGATGATGTAGCCTTCGAGGGCATCGGAGCGCGCCCCCGAGCCGGCCTCGTAGTGAATCTGCCGCCGGTTGGGATGCACCGTGAACAGGTGGACGTGGGCAAAGCCGAAGCGTTCGTGAATCAGTTCGGCTACTTCCTGCATTAGTTCGCGCAGGTTCAGGATGGAGGTAATCTGCTTGCTGACCTCGCCAACGACACGCAACTGGTTGGCCTGACGCTGGAGGCTGCCGTAGAGATTAGCGCCCTCGATTGCCACTGCCACGCTGTCGGCCAGCGCGCGCAGCACGAGCAGGTCATACGGGTGGAAAGCGTTCAGCGCATCGGACTGCACATCCAGCACGCCCAGCACGCGCTCCTCGATTTTGAGCGGGATGACCGCCTCGGAATGCGTTTCCGGCAGGCCATCGACCGGCCGATAGGAAGGTTCCTGGCGCACATCATTGACAATTTTCTCCTCCCCGGTCAACGCAGCCATGCCGACCAGGCCCTGTCCCCGTTCGACATGGAACGCCAATTCCCGGCGGCTGCCCTTACGGCGGGTGGCGCCGCCTGAGCCAGAGCGAAAGGTCAGGACCTGCTGACCTGGCTCCAGCGTGAAAATGCCGACATAATAATATTTGAAGGTCGATTGGATGAGCCGGGTGACGCGATGCGCCAGTTCGTCGAGGTCGGATTCGTTGGCAATTTGGGCGGTGACGGTGCGCACCAACCCCAACTGGCCGATGCGCCAGCGTTCGACGTTGATGCGGTGCCAGGCAATGAGGGCGATGGAGGCGGTCCGCGCCAGGCCTTCGATAAAGTTGATTTCGCGCCGCGAGAATTTTTCGCCGTTCCCTCGTCGGATTCGAATCACGCCCAACCCGATTTCCTCGTGCCGGAAGGGGACGGCCACTGCATGAGCATCTTCGACCTGTTTGCGGAGGGTCTTTTTTTGCTCGAAAGCCAGGCGCATGAATTCTTCGGGCAGTTGAGCAGGAAAAATGCTCTCCACCCAATCGGGCAGGCGAAAGGCAGTTTCGTCGAGCCACAGAACGGTTTCACCGGGGACCAGGCGGGCGGCGGTTTCGAGAATTAAGTCGCGCTGGGCGGCGAAGGTGTTGGAGGCCAGGATTCGTTCGCCGAGGTCGAACAGGTCGGGGTAGCCGGGTTTGCTGCGCAGGGCCGGTTTCTGCGCCCGGCCGCGGCGTTTGACCATCGTCAGGGTGTTGCCCTTTTCCGACGACCATTCGAAGCGCACTTCGTCCATCAGTTTGCGCATGAAGAACAGTCCCAACCCGCCGATAGCGCGGTCTTCGAGGGCGGCATCTACGTCGGGTTCGGCAATTTCATCCGCGTCGAAGCGTTTGCCCTGGTCGTTGAGAATCATGGTCAGAGCGTCGCGGGTGGCAAAGACGGTGATTTCTATCTGCCCATCGGGAATGCCTTCGTAGGCGTATTCGATGATATTGGAGCAGGCTTCATCGATTGCCAGTTGGACGTTGTAGATTTCTTTGGGGTCCATGCCAGCCTGGAGCGCAATCTCGCCAACGAAGTTGCGGATGGGGTCGAGGTTCTCGAATTGGGCGGGGAAGGTTCGGGATGGCATGGGAATTTTCGATTTTAGATTGACGATTGGGCGCATCTTCCAAATAAAGAAAGCCGCCTGGGTTGGGCGGCTCGCGGTTGAGCGGTTTTAGGATGATTTACAGGTTGCCGACAGCCGTTGTGACATCGGGGAATACCTTGAAGAGGCTGGTGAAGCCTGCCAGTTCAAGGGCCGAATGGATGTTTTCCGGCACGCAAGCCAGCACCACTTCACCGCGGTTGAACCGCTTGCAGTTGCGCTGGGCGGCAATCAGGGCGCGGAAGCCCGCACTGGACATGTATTCAAGCCCGGTCATGTCGATGACGATTTTGAAGCGGCTTTCGTTATTGATGGCCTCCAACGCTTCGGCCAGTTTGGGGGCGGTGGCGCTGTCCACGCGGCCTTGGATGGTCACCAGGTCGCAATGCTTGAATTGTTTGGTTGTGACTTCCATCATTCCTCCATTGGCAGGGTAAGGGGTAACAAAATTATATCATGGGGAGGCGGGCAACAGATGAAGCGGAGTGGACAACAGATGAACCCCGCTGGAAGGCGCGGGGCAAGTCGGAGAAACGGATTGGGGAACGGATACTCTATCGAGTACATGTGGCCTGCGGCAAAGCGGAGAAACGAATGTCGGACAAGGGGAAACTCACAGGCCCAGGCCGAAGAATTCGCCGCCGAATTTGAAACCGGCTACCTCGAGTTTGGGGCCAAACATGGGTCGGATGCCGGTCGGTTTGAGTTCGCCGATGATTTTTCCATCGGGGCCGGTGGCTGTGGGGACGAATTTGTAGATGTCGGTCTGGGTGACGACATCGCCTTCCATGCCCGAGATTTCGGTAATCTGGGTGGCTTTGCGCGTGCCGTCGGCCAGGCGAGTCATGTGGACGATGAGGCTGATGGCGGAGGAAATCTGCTTGCGGATGGCGATGACGGGCAGGTCGATGCCCGACATGAGGGCAGTGGTTTCCAGCCGGGCGATGGCGTCTCGGGGTGAGTTGGCATGTAGGGTGGTCAGCGAACCGGAGTGGCCGGTGTTCATGGCCTGGAGCATGTCGAGGGTTTCGCCGCCGCGCACTTCGCCGACCACCAGCCGGTCGGGGCGCATCCGCAGGGCGTTGCGCACCAATTCACGGATGCTGACCGCGCCCTGTCCATCGACGTTGGGTAGTTTGGTCTCCAGCCGGACGACGTGGCGCTGTTTCATCTGGAGTTCGACGGCGTCCTCGATGGTGATGATACGTTCGTGTTCGGGGATGAAGGTCGAAAGAATGTTCAGCATGGTGCTTTTGCCCGAACTGGTGTTGCCGGAGATAAGGATATTCAGCCGGGCAACGACGCAGGCTTCGAGGAATTTCGCCATGTAATGGGTGAGCGTGCCAAGGTTGATGAGGTCATCGACGTTCATCTTGGTTTGCAGGAATTTGCGGATGGTGATGGTAGGCCCGTCGACGGCGACCGGTGGGATGACGACGTTGACGCGCGAGCCGTCGGGCAGGCGGGCGTCGGCAGCGGGATTATCGTAATCGACGCGCCGCCCCAGCGGGAGCAGGATGCGGTCGATAATGCGCATGACATGAGCGTTGTCGTCGAATTTGACATCCGTTTCGTAGAGTTCGCCGCCGCGTTCGATGAAGACCAGTTTGGCGCCGTTAACCATGATTTCGCTGATTTCGGGGTCGCGCAGGAGGAATTCGAGCGGGCCGTAACCCACCAGGTCGGCCAGGGCGCTCTCCACAATCTGGATGCGGGTTGCCATAGAAAGGGCTTGGACCTCGTTGAAGGTGTCGAGGGTTTGTTCCAGCCCGCGTTGCACATTGGCGCGGGTCAATTGGGCCGAGGGGATTTTCTGCAAACCCGGCGCGATGGCAGTCACCAGGCGCGCTTTGACGCGCAGGACATTTTCGTCGAACAGCATTGGCGGCATTGCTTTGAACATGCGTACAGTCATAACGTCTCCATGCGTTCAGTATACTGCGGAATAGGTTCTTGTGGAGCGCAGAAGTTCACCCCTGGCCTTTGAGAGGGTACGGGCCGCCTGCCTCCAAAATCGACAAAGGCCAGCGTCTTGTAGACAACGCTGGCCTTTGGTTGTTGCCTCACGCCTGCCTGTTAGCGGTTTTTGCCGGCGCGCGGCGGGGCAGATTGCGTTTCGACTTCCACCTTGAGCAAGACGGCGCGCACAGCGTAGCGGTAGCTGTAAGTATCGAGCCAGGGAACGTAGCCTTTACAGGTGATGAGCGTCAGCCAGGTATAGCCGTCGTTCTTGAAGACCGAGAAGTCGTTCGGCAGGACAGTGCGCATTTCGCGGACTTCGTAGGTGTAGCGGTAGCCCTCAGCGTGCAGGATAATGGTGTTGCCCCAGTAAAGTTTATCCAGGCTGCGGAAGGGGCCGGGCGTGCCATCGGCCAGGGTGACGTGGGCGGTGATGCCAGTTGTGCCAATCTGTCCGGGGAAGGTCGTGCCAGTGAGATACCCGGCCTGGTTGGAGAGCCAGGTCAGGTCCCAACCATCCTGGGTAAGCGGGATGCCGGAAACAGGCAACTTCAGCCCCAGGGCGGGGATTTCGAGCCATATTTTGCCCAGGTCGGTGTAGGCTTTTCCGGCAGGCTGCTGCGGCAGCCTCGTGACACGGTTGGGTGCAAACCCGGTGGCAGGCAGGGCGGCAGGCGCGGTGATAGTAATGCTGGCCGATGCGCCATAATCATTGATACCGGCGGTATCCGGCGGATCATACCAACGTTCCGTTGCCAGGTCGTTGTAGCCTGAAATCTGGACAGGCTGGCCGTTCGGCTGCGGGTCGATGGGCAGGCTGGTCCAGGCAACGTTGGCAGTGTTGGTGACCGGGGAAGGCCCAAGGAATACAGCCTGGAACGTGATAGTGGATGTTGCGCCAAGCGGGAACACATCCCAGAAAATGGTCAGCGTCACCGTGCTCTCTTCGTAGGTAATGGAGGTGGGGTTCAAGCCATCGACCGTTGCGCTGTTTTCGACATATCCCAGCCCTGGGGGCAGGATGTCGGTCACGACCACATCATAGGCATCAACGCTGCTTTCGGGGGTGTGCGCGATGGAGATGGTAAAAGTGATGGTGCTGCCAAGCGGCGTGGTGGTTGGCGTGGCGTCTTTGGTGATGCCCAGGTCAGGTTCGATGATTTCCAGCGGAGGCGCGGAGGCTGCCAGCGAACCGCCATCCCAGGTCCACAGGACGCTGTTGTTCAAGCCGCCAACGCCATCCACATTGTCGGCAATATTCAGCACTACGACTTCGTAGGTGATGAGCAGGGTTTCGCCATCTGTCGGCGATGAGTTGGTGACATTGCCCAGGTCGAAGCTGATGCGGCGGCCCTGATGTGCTGCGGATGGGTTGCCAACCGGTTCGGCCTGGACGGTGGGATTGACCGGGTCATTGCAGGCATCGCCGAAGCCGCCGGGCAGGGTGGTGGTGAGTGTGCCGCCATCAACGCTGACGCAACCCACAAAGGCCAGTCCCAGGTCGAGGATATCGAGCGCGCGCAGGTTCGTCAGGGTTGCGCCCGCAGGCACGTCGAGGCTGATTTGGTAGGTGATGACTTCGCCAATCAGGACGCGCGGCAGGGGCGGCGGCGCGGGGTGCGAGGGGTCATCGGGGTCAACATCGATGTCGGCGCCGGTGATGGTTTTGAAATTGCTGGTGGCGATGATGTCAATATCGTCATCTGCGTCGTTTAGGCCGGGAATGGTGGTGTCTTCTACGGTGACGTTGTTGACAATCGTTGGGCCAATTGCGTCATCGTTGACGCGCACGGTGATTTGAATGGTGGCAGAAGCGCCCGAAGCCAGGCTGATGCCAGCCCAGGTGAGCGTGCCGCCGGGCGCGCCGGGAGCGGGAGCGGTGGTGGGGGTTGGAACGGCGCTTTGGAAGGTGACTTCGCCGGGCAAGGTATCCGTTACGAGGACGGAGGTCAGGTCTTGCGCGCCGACGTTGCGAATATCGAGAGTGTAGGTGATGAGCGAGCCGGGGGCTACGGTTGTCAAACCATCATCTTTGTCAATCGAGAGGATGGCGTCACGATTGCTGTCGGTATCGCTATTATCCGATGGGTCGGTTTCGATGATGCCTGTTGGCGACGTGACTGTTACGGTGTTATTGAGCGTGCCGGTGGCAGCGGGTTGGATGTTGGCGTTGACCGTGTAAGTGATGGTCGAACCAACCGGAAGGTTGACCGTATCGGTGAAGTTCCCGCTGCCGGGTCCATAGCCATCACAGCCGGTTGCGCCGCCTGTAGCGCCAGCGCAAACCCATTCCCACGAGACGATTTGGGTTGGAATGTTATCCGTTACGACCGCGCCGTTCACATCCGCCGGGCCGCTGTTGGAAACGACAATGGTATAGGTCAGCGCGCCGCCTTGCAAGTAGTAGTCGATGCCATCGTCTTTGGTCACAGACAGGTTGGCGCGCTGCTGGTTATACACGCCGAAATCTACGCGGAATTCGGTGGTGGAGCCATCGGCGTTGTTGGTTGTTTGCTCGGCTGCCGGGGTGAGGGCAAAGACGCCGCTTTGGATGTAACCGCCAGGGTAACCCAGGCTGCCAACTTCGCTGCCGTTGTCGTCCGAATCGGTCAGGCTGCTATCGGGGTTGGGGGCGGGTTCATACGCGCCGCCGCCCGTGCTGGAATAGTAGTCGCGCAGCGCGCCCGCGCCCTGAAAGTTGCCTTCGGGCAGGCGGACGAGGTAAGAGCCTTGCGGCAAGCCGGTGAAGGTGTAAATGCCGCCGCCTGCGGTGGTGGTTGTGGCAAGCAGGGTGGAGACATCGGCAGACCATAGTTGCGCGGTCACGCCGTCTATGCCGGTTTCGCCGCCATCGAGCAGGCCGTTGTTGTTGGCATCGTTCCAAACTTGATTGCCGAGGCGGAGGGTGTAGAAGCCGAAATCAACGGTCATGTTGGCGCGGGCATCGGGCTGGCCCTGGTTGCCGCCGTCCAGGTCGCCTTCGCCGGTCGGTTCGACCGGGCCGAGTCCGAGGGTGACGGCGCGGGACGCGACTGCGCCGGGCAGGGAACTGAACAGGTTAAGTTGACCGTTATCATCCGAATCGACATCCGGCGCACCATCTGGGTCGGGAGCGGCGATTTCTGCGAGCGTTCCGTCTGCATTGCGGGTTGCGCCGGAAGACCAGTAACCATTCAGGACGCCCGCAAAATTGGAGGCCGGGAGAACAACCACATAATCACCGGATGCCAGGTTGTTGAACAGGTAGTAGCCGCCGTTGGCGGTGACGGCGGTTGCCAGCACCGGGCCGGTGGGGCTGCCGGAGCCGTCGGCAGCGTAGAGCTGCGCGTTTACGCCGTCAATGCCGAGCTCGCCTGCGTCAATCTGGCGGTTGTTATTGGTATCGTACCAGACGCGGTTGCCCAGGGCATACTGCGGGATGAAGCCGAAGTCTATGGTTGGGTCATAGGTTGAGCCGGCGGCGTGGGTCACGGTGTTGTTGTTGAGCGCGCCAGCCGAGCCAGGCGTAAGTAGAAAGACCGCCGAGGAGACCGTCCCTGCGCTGGTGCCCAGGCCGTTGTCGTTGTTATCATCGTTGGCGTTCGGGTTGGCGCTGTCGGCGGCGTTGTAGGTATCAATGGTGCTGGTGGTGGAGGCCGGGACGGTGACGGTGACGATGTAATTGCCTTGCGGCAGGCCGTCGAAGCGGTATTCGCCTGAAGCGTTGGTGACCATTCCGCCGGGGGCGTCATCCGCGGTGCCGAGGATGCCATCTGGTCCGACCGGGATTTCGATGATTCCATCCTGGGCATACAGGCGCGCGGTGATGCCGGGCAGGGGGGCATCGAGCAGGCCGCCGTCGTAGTTGCCGTTTTCGTTGCCATCGCTATAGACCAGGCTGCCAACCGCAACGCGGTAGAAGCCAAAGTCCACCGTCATGTTGGCGCGGCCATCGGGCTGCGTTCCCTGGCCAATGCCGGTTTCCAGGTCGGTTTCGCCCGCTGGCTCGGTCAGGCCGGCGGGTCCGAGCGTGACGGGCAGGGAGGTTACCTGTCCGTTGAAGGGGCCGCCGGTTTGGAGCGTGCCATTGTCGTCTGAATCAATGTCGCCATCGGGGTCGGGCGCGGCGGTTTCGAGAGTGGCATGAGGCGCATTGGTGTCGCGGTATGTTGCCGAAGACCAATAGCCCACCAAGGCGCCCGCGCCGGTGAAGTTGGAGGCGGGCAGGGTGACGATGTACTCACCCGGCAGCAGGTTGTCGAACAGGTAGTAGCCGCCATTGGCGGTGGTATCGGTCGCCGCGAAGAGGTAGGTGCCGGCGCCGTCGTTGCGGTACAGGTTAACGACCACGCCATCCGCGCCGACTTCCGTCCCGAAGTCAATCTGGCTGTCATTGTCCGTATCGAACCAGATGCGATTGCCGAGGGCATAGGGGTAAACGAACCCGAAGTCCACGGTTGGGTCGGTGGTGGTGGCGTTGGCGTTGTTCACGGTGATGTTGGCAGCCGCTTCTGCGGCCTGCATGGTGAGCAGATTGGCCGAGACCACGCCGCCTGCCGTGCCAACGCCGTTGTCGTTGTTGTCCACATTCCCATCGGGGTCGGCGGTATCGGCAGGAGCAAAGGCATCGGTGGTGCTAATCATGCCGGTTGGAGCGGTGACGCGCACGATGTAATCGCCATTGGGCAGGCCGCTGAAGAGATAGAGACCGGCCGCATCCGTCAGCACGCCGCCGGGGACGTCGTCGCTATCGCCCAAAACGCCATTCGAGCCGACGTTGATTTCTGCGCCGTTGGAGGAATAGAGTTGCGCCTGAACGTTTTGCAAGAGGGTTTCCCCGGCGTCATACGCCCCGTTGGCGTTGAGGTCTTCGAAGACCAGGTTGCCGATTGCGGTGCGGTAGAAGCCAAAGTCAACGGTCATGTTGGCGCGGTTATCGGGCTGCGCGCCCTGACCAACGCCGGTTCGCAGGTCGGTTTCGCCGGTTGGTTCAACGGCCCCGCCCAGCGTGACTGCGCCGGAAATGACCGCGTCATCGAAGCCGACCAGGGGGGTGTAACTGCCATTGTCGTCCAGGTCGGTGTTGTCATCTGGGTCGGGCGCAAGTGTTTCGCCAATGGTTCCATTGGCTTGCATGAAGGAGAGCGAGGACTTGTAACCATTCAGCGCGCCGACGGAGAAGTTGCCATACGGGATGACGACCACATAATCGCCGGGCAGGAGGTAGTCAAATAGATAGTAGCCGCCGCCCGCCGTGAAGGTGGTCGCCAGCGCGCCGCCGGTTGGGTTGCCGGAGCCATCGGCAGCGTAGAGATTGAGCGCTACGCCATCAATACCGACTTCGCCCGCATCCTGCGCGCCGTTGTTGTTCGTATCCAGCCAGACGCGGTTGCCGAGGCTGTAATACTGCTCCAGGCCGCCAGTTTCGGTGTCGCTGTCGCTGTAATCATCGATGCCGCCGGAACCAGTGCGCTCGTTCGGGTCATTGCCGGGCAGGGAGGTCCAGGTCAGGTTAGCGGTGTTGGTGACGGTGTCATCTCCCGCCAGGAAGGGCGGGGTGGATGGGCTGTTTACGGTGATCTGGTAAGTCAGCGTGGCAGTATTGGCAAGCGGAAGGCTGGCGCAAGTCCAGGTAAGGTTGGGCGCGGCGGTATCATTGCCCGCGCAGCCCGCCGATGCGGTGATGGAGGCCGGGACGTAGGTCAACCCGGCGGGGATGGTATCGGTGATGGTCAGGTCGTGCGCATCCGCTGTGCTGCTGCCGAGGTGCGAAACGGTGATGGTGAAGGTGACCGTCTGCCCGTAGACCCAGGCGGTGTCATTGGCCGCTTTCTGCACGTCGAGTTCGGGTTCGATGACGGTGATGTTGACCGAATCGCTGGCCGAGCCGCCCGTCCAGGAAACGGTGGCGGTGTTGGTGAGGGCTGTGCCGTTCTGATTCCCTGCCACATTGAGGACGCGCGCCACAACGCGGACAATGAACGCGTTGTTGTTCGTTACGTTATCGGCAACGGTGGCGGTGTTGCCAAAGGCCAGGGTCAGGTCGCCGCCGGAGCCGCCAGGCGCGGTGATGGCGGGGGCGGGCAGCGCGCCGTTGTAATCTGCCGTTAGCAAGCCGCCGCTGGCCGCCGCGCTGGTGATGACCTGGTGGCTGACGTATTCCAAACCAAGCGGCAGGTCATCTACCACTTGCAGGTTGGGGGTCAGACCTTCGGGCAGGGTGACGAGGACATTGAATGTCACCTGCTCGCCGATGGCATAAGAGGCCGGGATGGGAGTGAGTTTGTCAATTTGCGGCGTAGAGAGCGGAGCGTTGGCGGTCGAGACAGCGGCGTAATCATCCACTGCGCCGCCTGCGCCATCCGAGCCGTCCCGTTCGCCGGTATCCGAACCAGAAACGCCGGGGGTACTGGAGCCGGTGGGGTTGCCGGTTGTGCCATTGGGGCCGGGCAGGGAGGTATAGACGAGATTGGCCGTATTGGGGATAACATAGCCAACCGGCGCGGTCCCAGCCACCGTGCCGGCGACGGTGAGGGTGATGGTCTGACCAGGGTCTAGACAGGCGGCGGTGAAGGTGAGGGTGCTGCCGGTGAACGAACCGCCGTTATTGCTGAACGCGGTCGTGCCGCCGCCGTTGCCCACGCAAGTTGCGCCCTGCGTGGCGCCAAAGCCGGTCACCGAAAGACCGGTCAGGTTCGAGTCGAAGGTGTCCGTCAGCGTCAAGTCAAAGGCGGTGGAGCGGCTGACGCCGGAAGCAGAGGTAATCGTCAGGGTATAGGTGATGGGGTCGCCTGCATCTGTTGGGGCGGTTGTGAGCGTTTTGGCGAGGGTGAGCAGGGGCTCGGCAACAATCACCTGTATTTGGTTCGAGTCAGGTCCGTTTTGGGTCCCGCCGATGAATACGCTGAAGGTATTGTTGCGCGCTTCCCCGGCGTCATTACTGCCTGCGGCTGAATTATTCACCAGCGCGTTGAACTCGATGATGATATATTCCGCGTCGGCGTCGTTGTCGTTGTTGGTCAGCGTGCCGAGTTTGAAGAAGGGGTCGGTGCCGTTGCCAAAAGCATCCGGGTCAGCCGTGAGTGAGTTCGACGACCCCACGTTCGGGTCGGGGAATGCATAAGTTGGCGTGACCAGGGTCGGGTCATTGCCGTTAACCCAGGGATCCGTGCCAAAGACCCCGCTGCCGAGCGCCAGCCCAAGCGTGCTGCCAGCCGGCTCGGTGGATGCAATCGGCGCGCCGTTGGAGAGCAGAGCCAGGCGGGCTGTGCCGTCATCCAGGTAGGTCAAGCCGCCGGGCAGGTTATCGCGAATCTGGATGTTGGCGCTGGAGCCTTCCGGGAGTTGAACCACCAGACGATAGCGGATAATTTCGCCGATTGCCACGCGAGGTATTGTTTCCCCGGAGGGAATCCCGGTATGGGTTTCGGACGTGGATGCCAGGGATTTTTGCGGTTGGACATTGTTGATGGTGACGTTGACTGCGCCCTGGCTGGCGTAATCGTTGAGCGCGCCGCCGATTCCATCAGCGCCGGTGCGTTCGTCGGAATCGGTATTGAATGTCGAACGGTCGTTGACATCGCCGGGCAGGCTGGTCCAGCGGGAGATGGCGGTGTTGGTGATAACTTGTCCCGGCGCGGCGGAGTAGTTGACCGTTGCCTGGAAGGTGACAGCGCAGGACTGCCCCGGCTGGAACAGGCCGCCGGAGCCGGTCAGGGTGGGCGCGCCGGCATCGCTCAGGGTCAGGGGCGTGGAGGCAGTACACGCGCCGAGCGCCAACGTACCGGGGACGTAGGTCAGCGTGGAGGGAAGCGTATCGCTGAACGAGACATCGTAGGCAGTCGTGGAACCCGCCGCCGGGTTGGTCAACGTGACGGTGAAGGTCACGATATCGCCCGCATCAGCACTGGCAGGGAGGACGCTCTTGGTTGTGTTAATCACCGGCTCGATGATGGTGATGTTCGGCGCGGAGACGGAGGGCAGGCTGCCGCCCGTCCAGGTGAGCGCGGCGGCATTGTTGCGCAGGCCGCCTGCCTGGTTGCCCACAACGTTCAAAACCACTGCGCGATAGGTGATGGTGATGGTTTCGGCGGTGTTGTTATCGCGGTTGGTGTTGACCAGGCTGCCAAAATCGAACGTGATTCGCCGTCCGTCCTGCCCGCCAAAGGCAGCGATGAGCGGGTTGCTGCCCGCGCCGGCGCCGGCGGTGCAGTTGGTGCAGTTGCCGGAGCCGTCGAAGGTCATGACGCTGCTATATAGACCGTCATCGGCGGCTGCGGCGCCATCGGCATCGGGGTTGGAGACGACGACCGATTGCAAATCCACAAAAGCCAGGCCCGCATCGAGGGTATCTACAAGTTGGGCGGAGGGCAAAACCCCTTCGGGCGCAGTGAGCGTGAGGGTGTACGTGACGAGCTCTCCAATCACCGACTGGGTGTTGGAGTTTTGCGGCGTGTTGAATTCGGTACCAACCAGGGTTTTGACAAGCAGCGGATTATCGGTGGTGACGGTTGCGTCGTCTGAAAGCGGCCGCGGCAGGAAATTCGGGCCGCCTTCCGAGCCGGAGTATTTCACGAGCGAGGCGGTGTTGACATAGGTGCCGGGCGCAATGTC
>DAOTZM010000093.1:0-7624 GCA_034434035.1 Anaerolineales bacterium | reverse complement strand
ACAGTTCCAGAAGGGCGCGCCGCCGGAAAGGATTACGTTTTGCAGGCGGGTATTGATGGAGTACAGGTCGGGGTCGAGCCACATGCCGATGTAGATGGCTTCATCGTACATGAGCTGGCTGATTTGGTGGTACAGTTCGATGCGTTTTTGCAGATCGAGGGTGGAAGCCTGTTGCTTGAGCAAGGCATCCATTTTTTCGCTGCAATAGCCCTGCCAGTTGGCGCCTTCGGGGTTATCCGCGCTTGCGATTTCGGAGCATAACCAGTTAGCCGAAGCCTCGGGGTCGGGGAAGGCTGTGTTGCTTGAATATTCGGCAATGTCATAGAGACCCTGCGCCATTGGCCCACCGGTGTTGTAGCTGTTCCAGAATATATCGCTGGAATAGTTTTCGAGTTTGGCTTTGATGCCGACCAGTGACCACTGCTGAGCCACCACTGCCTGGACATCTTTGCGGAGGCCGCGCATGTTGGTGATGTAACGCAGTTCAAGTTCTACGCCGTCCTTGTCACGGGTGCCGTTGCCGTTGCTATCCACCCAGCCAGCGGCATCCAACAGTTTTTTGGCTTCTTCGGGATTGTATGGGTAGGGGCTCAGGCTGGGGTTGCCAAACGGCGGCGTGGCGTCCCAGAAAGTGACGTTGACCGGGTTGATGTTGGGGTCGAGCAGGTCTTTGACGATGGTGAACCGGTCGGTGGCGAGCGCAATCGCTTTGCGCACGTTTACATCCAGCATGGCGGGGTGCGCGGTTTCTGGGTTGACGTTCAGGAACCAGGCTTCATTATATCCTGAGGGAGCAGCCACGACTTTAACGGTGCCGCCTGCTTCCAGTTTTTCAATCTGGTCTGATGAAAGGAACACTCCGATGTCGGTATCGCCGGCAATGATGGCGGCTTCTTGGGCTGCATCATCTGGCACGATGCGGATGAAAACCTGCTCCAGGATGGGCGGGTCAATCCAATTGGGGTTTGCTTTGAATCTAATGTGGCTGCCGGTTTCCCACTCATCGAATACGAAAGGACCCACGCCAACGGTTGGAGCGCGATTCCACTCGGCGTCATCAATTGTTCCTTTGGCATCGAAGACGGGTTGCAGGACGTGTTTGGGGATGACGTATCTGAACACCGTCGTTAGCCAGGGAGCAAAGGGCTCGCTGAAGTTCACCACAACCGTGCGCTCATCGGGCGCTTCGACGCTGGTGACGTAATCAGCATAAGGGTAGCGGCTTTGGACGATGTTTGTATCCGCCATGAGCATCTCGTAGGTGAATACAAAGTCGGCAGAAGTTAGCGGCGTGCCGTCGCTCCAGGTAATATCATCACGCAGTTTAATCGTGATGCTCTTTCCGTCTGCGCTCAAGCCGCCATTGTCGGCGCTGGGAATTTCAACGGCCAGCACTGGCACGGGGTTGTTGTTTTCATCGAACGTCCATGGGCCATTGAGCCAGAACTCACGGGTAATGGCCGAGAAGAACATTTGGGTATAGAGGGGGCTGAGTTTATCTGGTTCCTGGGTGAAGGTGATGGTGGCTGTGCCGCTGAAGGTTGGGGCGGGTACAGCGGTTGGTTGGGCGGGCTTTTCTGTGGGCTGCGCGGCAGCCGGGGGGGGCTGGGTAGCAGTTGCCCCGCCGCCACAGGCCGCAAGCAGCAGGCTCGCCAGCAGCAGTAACGAAAACAAAGCAGACAGTTTTTGTTTCATGTTTCTCCTCCTTAGAGAAATGGTGAGTGAAGGGTGAAGCAAGCGATTGCATTCTTACGCCTTCTACCCTTAAGATTATACAATAAATGCCTGTTTCTCTTGCCATTCGCTTTATGGTTCTCTGGGATTTACAGTGAACACCAGTACACGGGTTTCACGGATGACTTCGCTGAAAAAAGGTTTTCAAACACAACGGATTGCTCCACTGAAAAAAGCCTTTAAACACAAAGAACACGAAGAAAATGCAATCTTCGCGTTCTTGTAACTACTCACCCATCCGGCCCCGCCGGGGAATCAATCCCCCGGCGGCGTGGCAACGCCCTGTAAACAGGGCTTTCACCGGCTAAAATCAACGATGGACGGTGTAAAAGTCGGATTTATCCCCTGTCGGGGACTTTCCGACGCTGTTCATAGCCGGAAGGCTCTGCGAGGCGTCCCGAAGGGGCAGTCCCCGGCGAATCGAGCAAAAAGATGCGCCGGGGAGTAGCTACGGGTTCTTTGTGTTTGCTCGTCTGGCGAACGAACCAGGGGGTTTCCCCCCAGCAGAGTCGGGTGGGTCGTTACGCCTGTTCTTTGTATTCGCCTGTCACGGCGAACACGGCGCGTTCGCAGATGTTGGTAACGCGGTCGGCCAGCCGCTCCAGGTTGTGGGCCGCCCAGAGCAGCCAGTTGGCGCGTTCGATGGTGCGGGCGTCTGCCATAACATAGGTCATCAACTCACGGTAAATCTGGTCATAGAGCATGTCCACTTCGTCATCTTCGGCGGGAATGGACTTGGCGGTTTCGACATCTTCGTTGACAAAAGCCGTCAGGGCGCGGTGCAGCATGTCGGCGCCTTTTTGGGCCATGCGGGGGATATCGACCAGCGGTTTGAGCAGGGCTTGTTCGCCCATGCGGATATTGATGATAGCAATGCCTTTGGCGTAATCGCCCATGCGCTCCAGCTCGCTGATGACTTCGAGGATGGATGCAATCATGCGCAGGTCACGCGCCATGGGCTGCTGGGTGGCAATCAAAATCATAACTTTGTTTTCAAGCGCGAAGCGTTTCTCGTTGATTTTCTTGTCGTTGGCGATAATCTGTTCGGACCAGCGCATATCGCGCTTCTTGAGGGCCTCGACTGAATCGAGCGTGGCTTGTTCCACCATGCTGCCCAAGAGCAAGATTTCGTCTTTGAGCTGCTGGATTTCCTGATTGAACGCTTTACGAATTGCCATAGAAGCCTTCTTTCTCCAGATGGGTTTTGCTTAGCCAAACCTTCCGGTAACGTAGTCTTCCGTCCGTTTGTCGCTTGGGCAGGTGAAGATGATGTCGGTCTTGTCGTATTCGATGACCGTGCCGGAGCGGGTGTCTTCGTAGAGCATCATCATAGCGGTGAAATCGGAGACGCGCGCGGCCTGCTGCATGTTGTGGGTCACGATGATGATGGTGTAATTCTTCTTGAGTTCCTGCATCAACTCTTCGATGCGCAGGGTCGAGATGGGGTCGAGCGCCGATGCGGGTTCGTCCATCAGGATGATTTCGGGCTGGACGGCGATGGCGCGGGCAATGCACAGGCGTTGCTGCTGGCCGCCGGAGAGCGCATAGGCGCTTTCCTTGAGCTTGTCCTTGACTTCTTCCCACAGGGCCGCCCCGCGCAGGGATTGTTCGACCAATTCGTCCATATTCCTCTTGTAGCCGTTGATGCGCGCGCCCCAGGCAATGTTCTCGTAGATGGATTTGGGGAAGGGGTTCGGCTTTTGGAACACCATCCCGATGCGGCGGCGCACTTCGACCGGGTCGATATCCTTGCTGTACAAGTTGGTGCCGTGCAGCGTAATCTCCCCCTTGACGTAACTAGTCGGCACGAAATCGTTCATGCGGTTGAAGGCGCGTATCAAGGTCGATTTTCCGCAGCCCGACGGCCCGATAATGGCGGTGATTTTTTGCTTTTCGATGCGCAGGTTGACATCCTTTACGGCCTCGAAAGGCCCATAATAGATGCTCAAATCGCGGGTTTCGATGGCATATTGTGAATTTTCAGGTTGCATGGTTGTTTCTCCGGTAAGACAGGTCGAAGACCTGTCCTACAAATTAATATCTTCGCTGGAAGCGGTTGCGCAGCAGGATGGCAGTGGCGTTCAGGGTCAGGAGCAATGCCAGCAGAACGATAATTGCCGCCGCGGCAATAGCGTGAAACTCGCCCTGGGCGCGCGAAGTCCATTGGTAGATTTGAATGGGCAGCGCAGTAAATTTTGTGAAGGGGCTTTGCGGATCGACGGTGATGAAGGTCGAAGCGCCCACGATAATCAGCGGCGCAGTCTCGCCGATAGCGCGGGACATTGCCAGGATGCTGCCGGTCAGGATGCCGGGCAGGGCATTCGGCAGAACATGGCTCCAGACAGTTTGCCAGCGGGTCGCGCCGACGCCATAAGCTGCCTGCCGAATGGAATCGGGAACAGCCTTGATGGCTTCCTGGGCGTTGATAATCACCAGTGGCAAGATGAGGATGCCCATCGTCAGCCCGGCGGACAGGATGGTGCGTCCGTTGGAGTCCGTCACGCCGAATAGCGCCCCGCTGGTCAGGGCTTCCATAGCCCGCACGAAAATCGCCAGGCCGAGCATTCCATAGACGATGGACGGCACGCCCGCCAGGTTGTTAATATTGGTCTGGATGATTTTGTTAATCAGGCTCTTTTTGCTGGCATATTCCTGCAAATAGACCGAAGCGCCCACCCCCACCGGCAGGGCAAAGGCGATGGCGATTCCCACCAACCACATCGAACCGAACAGGGCGGTGCGCACCCCGGCAAATTCGGCGCGGCTTGACATTGGCGTGGTGAGAAAGGAAGGCGTCAACCAGGAACGGAACTCCAGGCGGGCGCCGGGAAAGTCTTGGGCGACATGCGCTTCAATCTCTGCTTTTTTGAACAGTGAATCGAACAAGGGGAACGTTTCCAACGTTTTAACCTGGATAATGCGCTCGATGACCAGGTCATATAATTCGCCCTCGCTGCGCTTTTCCATTGGGGTTTCGCCATCCAATTTGTTATATGCGCCGCGCGAAAGGTTGATTTTAAGCAGGGAAATCAGTTCTTCTTTGTTCAGTTCTTCGAGTGGTTTTTCGCTGACTGACGCGGGGTCTTTCTTGAATTCATAAGCCACATAGCCAAACGCGCCGTCGACCACGTTTAAAATTAACGCCGAAAGGCCAAGTATCGCTATTAACAAGGCAGACAGGAAGACCACCTGCCAGACCCAGGCTGTGCGGTAGCGCGCCGCGACAAAACGGTCCAGGTCGGTTTTTTCAGGGTAAGTGTATTTCGCCATAAGGTTACTCGTATTGTTCGCGGAATTTGGCGACCACCCACTGGCTGATGAGGTTCAAAACCAGGGTGACGATAAAAAGCACCAGCGCGATAGCGAACAGGCTGTTGTAGTCGATGGTGTTGTACGAAAGGTCGCCGCCGCTGATTCGGGCGATGTGAGCGGTCATGGTTTCGGCAGCATCGAGCGGGTTGAAACTAAAACGCGAGGTCGCGCCGGAGGCCACTGCCACAATCATGGTCTCGCCAACCGCGCGCGAAATACCGACGATGATAGCCGCGCCAATGCCCGAAAGCGCCGCCGGGACGATGACCTGCGTGCTGGCCTCCAGGCGGGTGGCTCCCATTGCATAAGCTGCTTCGCGCAGTGAGTTGGGGATGGCGCTCAGGGCATCCTCGCTCATCGAGGAAATCAACGGCAAAATCATGATGCCCATTACAACCCCGGCGGAAAGCATGTTATAAACGCCCAGCCTGTCAGGCCCAATCAGGTCGCGCAGGATGGGAGTTACAAACAGCAAGGCGAAATAGCCGTAAACCACAGTGGGTACGCCCGCCAGGATTTCAAGCACCGGCTTGAGAATGGAGCGCGCGCGGGGGTTGGCATATTCGCTCAAATAAATGGCAGCACTCAGGCCGAGCGGCAAGGCCACCAACATCGCAATCGCGCTGGTCGTCAAGGTGGCGCTGACCAGCGCCCAAATGCCAAATTGCCCGATGGTGGGCTGCCATTGCGTGGTCAGGAAAAATTCCCTGAAGCCCACTTCGGGGTCATTGAAGAACAACAAAGCCTGGTCGCCCAGTACGATGACAATCCCAAGAGTCACAAAAATGGTCAGGAAACCGACCACGAACAGGGATGTTTCGATTGCACCTTCGCCAAAACGGAATTTTTTGCGCAACTTCTCTGGTTCAAAGGCAATTGGGGACGTGACAGGAATATTATTTATTTCGGTTGCCATAATCACTATCTAGTTTATATGGGGGCAAAAATCTCCGGCTTTTCCCATTTCACAAAAACAGGAGACTTCCAACCCCATGATGAGGGGACTGGCCCCCCTGCAGAAGGGCCAGTCCCGATGAAATGGGGATGATGTTACTTGCTCAGCGTTGCGGCGAGCCAGGCGCCCCAGGACTGGTAAATGGCTTTCTTGGGGGCCGGGAAGTAGCCGACATCGACGATGTTGTCATCGAGGTTTTGCAGGTAGAAGGCGATGAACGCGGCGACCTGGGGTTTTTCTTGCATAATCTTGGCGGTGGAGTAGATGAACAGCGGGCGGGCCAGGGGGTAGGTGCCGTTGTCGACATTGGCCTGGACGGGTTCGACGCCATTGACATTCAACGCCTTGAGTTTGCCGGTGTTTTCGACATAGTAAGCGTAGCCGAAGTAGCCGATGGCGAACTGGTCGCCGGAGATGCCCTGAACAAGGACATTGTCGTCTTCGGAGAGTTGCACGCCTTCAAGACCGAGCAGGGCCTTTTCGCCAGCTTCCACATCTGCTTTGCCTTCAGCATTTTTGAAGTAGGGAGCCATGACTTCTTCGACAAAGTAGTCGAAGGTGCCGGAGTCGGAACCGGGGCTGTAGACCGTAATCTTGCCATCCGGGTAAGCCGGGTTGAGTTCGTTCCAGTTCTTGACTTCGCCGGAGAATACTTTGGCAAGTTCTTCCTTGGTGATTTCGGTCAGGAAGGTGTTCTGACTGGAGACGACAATGGCCAGGGCATCGGTGCCGACACGGAATTCGAGCGGTTCGCGGCCAATCGCTTTGCAGTTGTCAACTTCGCTGCTCTTGATGGCGCGGGAAGCATTGGCAATATCGGTTTCGCCAGTCTTGCAGAAGCGTTCAAAGCCAGCGCCAGAACCGATGCTGTCCACCGTGATGTTGCCAGAGTAGCCTTCCTGCTGGAACAACTCCGCCATGCGCTCAGACACCGGAAACACGGTCGAAGAACCAGCCGTGATAATATCACCTGAGACTTCATCGGGGGCGGGAATCATCGGCGCGACGATGGGCAGAATTTCTTCCACCGGGGCGGCTTCAGCCGGGGCGGAGGTGGCCTCAGGTGCTTTGGTCGCTTCCGGGGCCTTGGTGTCAGCCGGCGCGGCAGGAGCAGCGGTTTCTGCCGCTGGGGTGCTGCAAGCGGCCAGCAACATGCTGGCAATCATCAGTGCGGCAAAAAGGGTAAACAATTTGTTACGCATTTTTCTTTTCTCCTCAATCATGATGAAAAAGTGTTTACTTATGGATGAGATTCTCTCATCCGGCTGTTAAGGCCAATGGAAATTTTGTTTAACGTCCGGTTAACAATGGGGTATTTGATGGATTGAACGTCCCGAAGATTCCAGGGGAGTGATTCTATAATTTTCGACAATCTTCGGGACGGTTTTTGCAGGCTATTTATGATTGCGCAAACGGCGGTGTTGGATGACATCAATGGCGACGACCGCTATAAAAAAGATGCTGGCGATAGCGAGCGTGAATTGCATATTCCCTCCGTTACACATGCGCAACAGAAACCAGCCGCGCAGGAACACTCAAAAGGTAATTCCAAACCCAACTGCCCATAATCCGCAGGAAACTCCAGGATGGTTTATGGCGCGGGGTCGTTGTTCCCTCCTGCAA
>DAOTZM010000092.1:0-10670 GCA_034434035.1 Anaerolineales bacterium | reverse complement strand
GTGAACCTGACGGTGGAGTTGATTGTGCCGGTGGCGTTGGAGCAAGGCTCGAAGTTCGCCATCCGTGAAGGCGGCCTGACCGTCGGCGCGGGCGTCATCACCAAGATTATCGAATAGTCTGAAAGTTTAAGGTAGTAAGATGGCTTCCAAAAAGAAAGATATCCGCCCTGTGATTACCCTCCAGTGTGGTGATTGCAAGGAACGGAATTACACGACACAGAAGAATCGCCGTAACGACCCGGGCCGTATCGAATTGAGCAAATATTGCCCGCACTGCAAGAAACACACGTCGCATCGCGAAACCAAGTAACATGCCAGGGGCGGGTTTAAGGCCTGCCCTTGCAATCCAGGCCAGTAGCTCAACTGGTAGAGCTCTCGTCTCCAAAACGAGCGGTTGTGGGTTCAAATCCTGCCTGGCCTGCCACACACTTTACAGGCGACGCCGTCCTCGAAAGAGTGAGGCGGCGTTTTAGCCGTCAAAACAAGGAGTCTACCTTGACCGAGAAAAAGGAAAATGCGGTTGTCCGGTATTACCGGGAAACTATCGGCGAACTTCGCAAAGTAAGCTGGCCTACTCGTGAAGAAGCCCTTCACCTGACCAGGATTGTTATTGTTGTCCTGATTGTCATGGCAATCTTTCTGGGTTTTGTGGATTGGGTTGGCGGCAGGCTCCTGGATTTGGTGCTGGGCGTCGCTTAATTTTCAAAAGGTGAATCTCATGATGAGCGCGCAAGACCCTGAAGAATTGATGGTACCTGAAGATTTCCCCCTGTCGGATGCCAACGCATCCGGGTCTTCTGATGCGCCTGCTGAATCCACTGAAGGCCCAGCCTGGTACGTTGTTCATTGTTATTCGGGCTATGAGAACAAAGTCCGTCATAACCTGGAGCAGCGTATCGAGACGATGGGGATGAAGAACATGATTTTTGATGTCTTCGTCCCCACTCAGGAAGAAATCGAAGTTCGGGATGGCAAGCGCCGGGTGGTGGAACGCCACATTTTTCCGGGCTATGTCCTGGTCAACATGGTTCTGACCGAAGAATCCTGGTATGTGGTGCGCAATACGCCCGGTGTGACCGGTTTTGTGGGAATGGGCACGCAGCCCACCCCGTTGCGTCCCGAAGAAGTCAACCAGATTTTGAAGCGCATGGAAGCGGAAGTTCCCACCGTCAAGGTTACGTTCAAGGTGGGCGAGCGCGTGCGCATCGTCGATGGGCCGTTCAATGATTTTCGCGGCAGCGTGGCGGAAATCGATGCCGAGCGCAACAAGGTGCGCGTTATGGTCAATTTCTTTGGCCGCGAAACGCCCGTCGAATTGGATTTCCTGCAAGTAGAGAAAGCGTAACAGGCAGTTCTGGCCTGATGCGTGGGAGGGTGCTCCCCACCCGCTAAAACCACTAGGAGTCAAGAATGGCAAAGAAACTTAAGGCAGTTGTTCGTCTCCAGCTTGAGGCTGGAAAAGCCAACCCGGCGCCCCCGGTTGGCCCCGCGTTGGCCGGTCATGGATTGAACATCATGGCCTTCTGCAAGGAATATAATGCCCGCACGTCAAACCGTCCGGGCGAGTTGATTCCGGCGGAAATCAGCGTTTATACCGATGGTTCGTTCACGTTCGTCCTGAAGACATCCCCGGCGGCGTTCCTCATCCGCAAGGCCGCCGGTGTCGAGAAAGGCTCCGGCGCGCCGAACAAGGACAAGGTCGGGAAAATCACCCGCGCCCAGGTGAAGCAAATCGCCGAAACCAAGATGAAAGACCTGAACGCCATCGACATCGAAGGCGCGATGAAGCAGGTCGAAGGCACAGCCCGCTCGATGGGCGTCACGATTGTTGATTAAACAGGTGGGAGGGTTGCCCTGCGTGACCCGTTTGCACCACGGAGGATGAAATGGCAAAACACGGAAAGAAATACCTGGCCGCTGCGGCCAAAGTGAATCGGGATAGCCTCTACCTTCCCAAGGAAGCGATGGATTTGGTGAAGGAGACCTCTTTTACCAAGTTCGATGCAACCATCGAAGTTCACCTGCGCATGGGTCTCGACCCGCGCCAGGCCGACCAGCAGGTGCGCGATGTGGTTGTCCTGCCGAATGGCCTGGGCAAGACCGTCCGCGTGGCTGTTTTTGCGCAGGGTGAAGGCGCCGCCAATGCCCGCAATGCTGGCGCGGATATTGTCGTGGATGATGATGAAACGTTCAATCGGATTCAATCCGGCTGGCTCGAGTTCGATGTCGCCATTGCGACCCCTGATTTGATGGGCAAGGTTGGCCGCCTGGGCCGCGTGCTTGGCCCGCGTGGTTTGATGCCGAACCCAAAAGCCGGTACAGTGGTTCCTGCCGCCGATATTGAGCGCGCCATCACCGAAGCCAAAGCGGGCCGTGTGGAATTCCGCCTCGATAAGACAGCCAATATTCATGTCCAGATTGGCAAGGCCTCGTTCCCGGCGGAGAAATTATACGAAAACTTTGCGGCGCTGATGGAAGCCATCAAAAAAGCGCGCCCTGCCGCCGCCAAAGGTAACTATATCAAGCATGTTACGATTGCTTCGAGCATGGGGCCTGGAATCAAACTGGACCCAAATGCTGCCCAAACCATGCAAGCGGTCGAGTAAAATTACTCGTTGCTGAAAATCTGACAAACGACTTCGCCCAAGACGGCCGGCGCCCTGCAAGTTGGGGCTTAATCTCCTGCCCAGGTGAAGACTGAGAGAAATCTCCCGTTCCTTTGGGGACGTTCCCTCGCAAGGGGAAAAGTCTTTGCCTGGCGTTTGTCAGGCAAAGACTTTTTAAGGAAAGGAGGTAAAAACTTTGGCACTCACTCGTGAACAAAAAGAGCAGGTGCTTGCCCAGTACAGCGAATGGTTCGACAGGAGCCAGGCTGTGGTGTTGGTTGAGTACACTGGTCTCAAGGTGAAAGACCTGGATGCGATTCGCGCAAAAATCCGCGAAACTGGCGGCGAGTTTCATGTGTTGAAAAACACCCTGGTTCGCAAGGTGTTCGATGCGCGTGGAATGAGCGTCTCCGATACGCTTTTGGAGAAAAGCACGGCGGTTGCATTTGCTTTCAATGATGCTGCCGCAACCACTAAGGCCCTGACCGATGCCACCAAAGGCATGGAAGCCGTGAAAGTCAAGGGCGGTTTCCTCGAGAAGCAAGCCCTCGACGCCGCCCAGGTCAAGGCGCTGGCGGATATGCCGCCGTTGCCCGTTGTCCGCTCCCAGTTGCTGGGTGTGCTGCAGGCCCCGGCTGGCAAACTCGTGCGCACCATCGCCGAGCCGGCCCGCTCGCTGGCCGCCGTTTTCCGGGCTTATGCTGATACCGCCCAGGCCGCCGCGTAACCGGTTGTTGCGCAATCCCACAAAAAGCGTGGGACTTCCCCACAAAAAGCGTGGGACCGTTCGTTCAATCCAAATCAAACGTTTCCCTGAAAGCAAGGAGTATTTAACAAATGACTGCAAATCTCGATACCCTGGTTGAAGAACTGAGCAAACTCTCTGTTCTGGAAGCCGCTGAACTCGTCAAGAAACTCGAAGAGAAGTGGGGCGTTTCCGCCGCCGCTCCCGTGGCGATGGCCGCTGTTGCCGGCGCTCCCGCCGCTGCCGCCGAACCCGTCGAAGAGAAGACCGAATTCGATGTCATCATCAAGGACCCCGGGCCCAAGAAGATTGAAACCATCAAGGTCATCCGCCAGCTGACCAGCCTCGGTCTCAGCGAAGCCAAGGCCCTGGCTGAAACCGCCGGTGGCAAGGTTCTCTCCGCAGTTGGCAAAGACGCCGCCGCCGACGCCAAGAAGAAACTCGAAGAAGCCGGCGCTGTCGTCGAAGTTGCCTAATCTTCAAAAGATTGCAAAAAGAGACACTCTTTCAAGGGTGTCTCTTTATTTTTTGTTGCCGTACCTCTGGGTACAAGAAGCCCGAAGGAAAGCGGAAAATTGGAGTGAAATCCAGGCTGGATTTCAGCGCGTAGTGGATCCAATCGAGACCAGGCCGGGAAAGGCTTTTGTCAATGCGTTCGGCGCGGTCCATCGGCATGGCTGAAAACAGTTTCTTTTGCCATTCGAGTAGCCCCTTCCCCCATTTTCCGAATTTGAAAATGGGGGAAGGCGGGGGATGGGGGTCAGCCTTTACACCGCCTCGACCCTCACCGCGCAGACCTTGAACGAGGGGATTTTCGAGACCGGGTCGAGCACCGCCAGGGTCAGTTCGTTGGCCGAGGCTTCGGGGAAGTGGAAATTGGCATACACCATGCCCGGCGGGACGCGCTCTGTCACCCAGACTTCCGATTCGATGACGCCGCGCCGCGAAGTCACCCGCGCGCGCTTTTTGCCGTTGCCCTCGTCCCTCGGGACAAGCAGACCGAGTTTTTCTGCGTCCGACGGGTTGATTTCGACCTGCGCCTGGCGGCAGATTTCGAGCAGTCCGCTGGCGCGGCGCGACATCTCGCCGCCGTGCCAGTGATACAGCACCCGCCCGGTCGAGAGAATCATCGGGTAGTCGTCGTCGGGGTGTTCGGCGGGCGGCACGAAGTCAATCGGCATGAACTTGCCCTTGCCGCGCGCGAATCCTTTGGTGTGCAGGATGGGCGTGCCGGGGTGGTCAGCCGAGGGGCAGGGCCATTGCAGCGTCTCGCCGCGTTCCAGCCGTTCGTGGGTGATGCCCGCGTAGGAGGGCGTCAGCGCATTGATTTCGCGCAGGATGTCGGCGGGGGAGGTGTAATCCCATTTGGACCAAGGGGCGTTTACATCTACCTTTCTCAACTGCTCGCTGATGACTGATGACTGAACGCCCAAGATTCGTTTCGCAATCTCAGACACAATCTCCCAATCCTGCCTCGCCTCGCCCGGCGACTCGATGGCTTTGCGCACCCTCTGGACGCGCCGCTCGGTGTTGGTGAACGTGCCGGTTTTCTCGGCGAAGGCCACGCCCGGCAGCAACACATCGGCGTAAGGCGAGGTTTCGGTCGGGAAAATTTCCTGCAAGACGACGAAATCGGCCTGCTTAAGGCAATGGCGGATGTGGCTCGTATCCGGGTCCGACATAATCGGGTCTTCGGCCAGGATGTACAGCGCGCGGATTTTGCCTTCCGGGATGCCGGGAATCATTTCGGTAACGGTGAGACCGACTTTGTCGGAAAGGATGGATGAAGGATAAAGGCTGAAGTTTTCATCTTTCATCTTTTCTCTTTCATCTTTCGTTATCAATCCCCAGGCCTTCGAAAATTTCTCGATGACCTCCGGGCTGGTCACCGGCTGGTAGGCCGGGAACACATTCGGCAGGCCGCCCATATCGCACGCGCCTTGCACGTTGTTCTGTCCGCGCAGCGGGTTGGCGCCGCCGCCCGGTTTGCCCATGTTGCCCAGCAGCATTTGCAGGTTCGCCAAATCCATCACGTTGCGCACGCCGACGATATGCTGGGTGATGCCCATCGCCCAAAAGGCGGCCATCGGTTTGGTGGTGCCCATGATTTCGGCGGCCTGGTAGAGCTGCTCCACCGGCACGCCGGTAATTTCGCTGGCCCGCTCGGGCGGATACTGCATGACCGTTGCCTTGAACTCGTCGAAGCCCTCGCAGCGTTCGGCGATGAAGTCTTTGTCTTCCCAGCCGTTTTGCAGGATGATGTACATCAACCCGTTGAGCAGGGCAATGTCGGTGCCGGGGCGCTGGCGCAGGTGCAGGCCGCCATATTGCGGGGTAGCCAGTTTGGTGATTTCGATGCGGCGCGGGTCGGCCACGATCAGCCGCGCCCCGCGCTGCTTGACCGCCTGGCGGATGCGCATACCGATGACCGGGTGCTGCTCGGTGGTGTTCGAGCCGATGATGAAAATTGCCTGGGATTGTTCGGTCACGTCGTCAATCGAGTTCGACATCGCGCCCGAGCCGAAGGAAGTCGCCAGACCGGCGACCGTGCTGGAGTGTCAGAGGCGGGCGCAGTGGTCAATGTTGTTCGTGCCGATGACCTGCCGCGCCAGTTTGTTCATCAGGTAATTTTCTTCGTTGGTGCATTTGGCCGAAGTCAGGATGCCAATGCTGTCCGAGCCAAACGTGTCGCGCGTTTCGCGCAGTTTTCGGGCCGTGATGTCGAGCGCGGTCTCCCAATCGGTTTCGACCCAGTCCCAGGGGTGAGATTCGTTATTCGATGCTCGATATTCGATATTAGGCGTTCGAGTATCGAATATCGAATATCGAATATCGGCTTTTTCTTTTCCATCGAGCAGGTACCGCCTCACCTTCGGCCTCGTCAACCGGTCGGGATGCTGCACATAATCGTAGCCGAACCTCCCCTTGACGCAGGTCCAGCCGTGATTGGCCGGGCCTTCCCAGACTGAATTGACCTTGATAATCTGGTTGTTTTTCACTTCCAGTTCGAGCTGGCAGCCCACGCCGCAGTACGAACAGACCGTTTTGACTTTTTTGACCTGCCAGGGCCGCCCCTTGCCAATCGACATCTTCGGCATGAGCGCGCCGACCGGGCAGACCTCCACGCAGCTGCCGCAGAATTCGCACGGGCTGTCTTGCATGGTGCTGTCGGCCCCGAAGCCGATGTGGGCGTTGAAGCCGCGCAGCACCAGCCCAATCGCCTCCACGCCGTTGGCGTAATTGCAGGCCCGGATGCACAGGCGGCACAAAACGCATTTGTTGCGGTCGACCTGGATGAACGGGTTGGACGTATCCACCGGGTAGCGGTGCTGGATGCCCTTGAATCGCTCGCCGGTGGCCTGGTATTCGTAAGCCAGGTCTTGCAGCGCGCAGTTCCCGGTCACCTGGCAGGTCATGCAGTCGAGCGGGTGGTCAGAGAGCAGCAGTTCGAGCGAGAACTTGCGCGCTTCCATCACTTTGGGCGTGTGGGTGTGGATGACCAGCCCGTCGGTCACGGGGAAGGTGCAGGCCGGTTGCAGCGAGCGCTGTTTCTCGATTTCGACCAGGCAGATGCGGCAGGCGCCTTCCGGCGGCAGGGCGGGGTGATGGCACAGGGTTGGGATGTGAATCCCGGCTTTCTGGGCGGCTTGTAAAACGGTTTGACCGGCCTCGGCCTGGACTTTTTTCCCATCAATGGTCAGGGTGACGGTTGGCAAAGTGCTGTGCATTTTACCGGCTCCTTTCTTCTCTCGTGCCCGTCAGGGTATCAGTTTCCGACCCCTTGCTTGCGCTTAAGGCGGGGAGTGTAACGGCTGCAAACGCCGGTTTAATTTCAATCGCGTCCAGGTTGCAGACCTGGTAGCACACGCCGCAGCGGATGCATGTAACCTGGTCAATTTCGTGCGGCTCTTTTTTGCTGCCGGTGATGGAATTTTGCGGGCAGGGCTTGACGCACAGGCCGCACCCGACGCAGTTCAGGGTGCTGATTTCGTAGCGGAACATGTCCTGGCAAACGCCCGCCGGGCAGAATTTATCCACGATGTGAGATTCGTATTCCGCCCGGAAAAAGCGCAGCGCGGCCATAATCGGGCCAGGGGTCAACTGTCCCAGCGCGCACAGCGAGGCTTCGCGCATGTTGCGCGAGATGTATTCGATTTCGTCCAGGTCGGCGGGCGTTCCCTGCCCCAGCGAGATGCGCGTCAGGATTTCCAACATGCGCTGACCGCCCATCCGGCAGGGAATGCACTTGCCGCACGATTCCGCCGAGGCAAAGGTCAGGAAATATTTGGCGAACTCGACCATGCAGGTATCCTGGTCTACCACAATCATGCCGCCCGAACCCATCGTGGCCCCGGCCTCGACGAGCGAGTCGAAATCGACCGGCGTATCCAGCGCGGATTCAGGCAGGCAGCCGCCGAGCGGGCCGCCGGTCTGCACCGCCTTGAAGCGTTTTTTCTTCGGGATTCCGCCGCCAATCTCGTAAATGATTTCGCGCAGGGTGATGCCCATCGGCACTTCAATCAGCCCGATATTGTTAATCTGACCAGTCAGCGCAAAGATAGCTGTTCCCGGCGATTTGGGCGCGCCGATGCCCGCGAACCAGTCCGCGCCTTTCAGGATGATTTGCGGGGTGAGCGCGTAACTTTTGACATTGTTGACGTTGGAGGGCTTGTTCCACAGCCCCGAAACCGCTGGGAAGGGCGGACGCGGGCGCGGCTCGCCGCGCCGACCCTCGATGGAGGCCAGCAGCGCCGTTTCCTCGCCGCACACGAAGGCCCCTGCGCCTTCATACACTTCCAAATCGAATGAGAAATCCGTCCCCAGGATGTTGTCACCGAGCAGGCCATATTTCCGCGCCTGGGCCAGCGCGGTTTGCAGGCGTTCGATGGCCAGCGGATATTCCGCCCGGCAATAAATATAGCCCTGGTTCGAGCCGATGGCGTACCCGGCGAGTATCATGCCTTCAATCAGGCTGTGCGGATCGCCCTCCAAAATGGAACGGTCCATGAACGCGCCGGGGTCGCCCTCATCGGCGTTGCAAATCACATATTTGGGAGTTTGTGGCGAGCGGCGGCAGAATTCCCACTTGAGACCGGTCTGGAAGCCCGCCCCGCCGCGCCCGCGCAGCCCGGAACTTTTGACCTCCTCGATGACATCGTCCGGCTCCATCTCGGTCAGGGCTTTGGCCAGGGCGCGGTAGCCGTCGGTGGCGATGTATTCATCGATTCTTTCCGGGTCAATCAGTCCGCAATTGCGCAACGATACGCGCATCTGTTTGCTGTAGAAAGGGATGTCGTGCTGGATTGGCAGTTTGCGCTTTGATATAGGGTCGCGATAAGTGAGACGTTCGATAACCCGATTTTCAAGCACCGTTTCTGTGATGATGGCTTGCGCATCTTCTGGTTTGACCTGGCTATAGAATATGTCATGCGGATGAATGACCACCAGCGGCCCCTTGGCGCAAAAACCATGGCATCCGGTAAATACCAGGCGGGTTGTGTTGGACAACCCTTGTTTTTCAATCTCATCCTTGAGAGCATTTAGCACATTCCGCGAGTTGTTGGCGACACAGCCTGTGCCGCCACAGATTAAAATATCCGCGTGTCCTGGCAGGTTGGATACTGACTGTCCATGCTCTGCAGGCTGTCGCCATTTCAACAAGTGCTGCGATTTGGCATGAAGGCGGCTCAGGTCGTCTATCGTTTCAAGAAGAGGCATGTGACTTCTCCAGAGTATGTCATTTGGGCAGGTTTGGAGTTATGGCAGGTTTTTTAATTGTTCGATTATTTTTTTTGTTTCGACGTGACCGTACACCTTATCGTTGACCACGACTGCCGGAGCCAGGCCGCACGAGCCAATGCAGTAGACGATTTCAAGCGAGTATTTATAGTCCGGGTCGCTTTGGCCAGGTTCTATATTGAGCGATTCTTGCAGTCCCTCGACGATTTTTGCCGCGCCGCGCACATGGCAGGCCGTTCCGTCGCAAATGCGGATTAAGTTGCGGCCCTGCCGGGTCAGGTAGAACTGGGCGTAAAAAGTCGCCACGCCCATCAACTGGCTGAGCGGGATGCCGGTCTTTTCCGAAATCGCCAGGAGTACCGGCTTGGGCAGGTAGCCATACAAGTTTTGCGCTTTTTGTAAAATGGGGATGACGGGATATTTCTTGCCCTTATACTCATCCAATAACGTATCCAGGGCTTGCAGGTCAATGACTTCTTCGCTCATCGTTTGCTTCTCCATGCGGTGATAAATAAGTGTATCTCGAAAGCCGCTCCCAGGTCAAATGACAAAAAGCACATCGCCCGGGTGTCATTTTCCGGGCGATGTGACATTTGTTGTATAGTCCGCTTGAGCGGGCTTCGCAGGAATAGCCGGGGAACGGATTCACGCTTCTTCCAGCCAATTTTTGATCAACCCCACCGCCTGGGGGACGAGTGCTTCCGTTTCGGGGGAGAGTTCCCGCTCGAACTCGAACCGGTACCCGCGCGCTGAAAGGAGCGCCGCTTCGGGCTTCTTCCTGTAGAGCGTTTCGCACATCGAAAGCAGCGACTGCGCCGTCAGGTGGTGGGTAAACGGCGAACGCTGGAACGCGCTCTCGACCGGAATCAACTGCGCCTCAGCGGGAATGTTGCCCGTATGCGCGTCCACGAAACAGACGCGTTCATACGCAGCGATGTCCTCGGCCATTTCAGGGGTCAATTGCAGGTGGAATTCAAAATCCAACTGGTCGTTAATCGGGAATTCGTCTTCGTAAGAGTCAGGAGCAGGCAGGCCCAGTGCCAGCGCCAGGGCGCGCTGGATGTGCCAGGCCACGCCGTCATCCTGCCGGTCGGGGTTGCCGTAGCCAAGGATCAGGGTGCGATTCACGCTTCGTTGCCTCGTAAAAAAGAGTCAGGGGCGGCCCGTTTCCAGTCCCGCCCCTGCTGGTGTCATTTCAAAGTTTCGCGGTCAAAGTCTTTGCAGGATCGCCTATCATTTTGCTTCTCGTACACGGATTACGCAAAAAGCCCGGATTTACACAGAAAACCTAATGGACAAGCCGAATCAACTCCGCACAACGTGTTTCGCTCCTTTTTCAAAGCCTTGGTTTGGACGCAGGCGAGCGCGGAAAAGGCTGGATGCAGCCGGATTTCTCAACATCGTACCAAGCCGGGTTAACCCGACTTGCCGCGTCAATTGGGTTGCAGGCTGGAACAAAATCGGGTACAATCCAACTGGTCAGACCACTTACCATGCCAGGAGTTCATCATGGCCGATTGGACACCCATCCTGCGCCCCGCCGAGATTGCCGAGCAGCGTTTGCTCGAGGCGATGCTGGC
>DAOTZM010000091.1:0-6965 GCA_034434035.1 Anaerolineales bacterium | reverse complement strand
GATGTTCGTGAGATCAGGTCTGTCATCCATGCGTATTTTGACATCAGATATAGAGCTTTTGTGGCAATGGTTCCTTTGCAACCGGAAGATTTTTCTGATGTGGTTTCGGCTCATCCTGAGGCCGCAGTATTCTTGAATGCGGAGTTGGAAAAACTGGCCATTCAGATGAAATGGTACGAACTGACCAATTTAGGGCTTGCAAGTTATGAATTTTTCTTCACGGACGAAGAAATACTCATCGAAAACTCAGGCTTGGTTGCCAAAGTTGCGCTTAAAGAAAATGCACGTTACTCACGTCAGCGCAGCCCATCAACCATTACTTCCAGGTTCAATGTCAGGCACGAAATACTATTGCGCAAAGAAAATGGCGTGTGGAAAATCATATCTGACCAATATACCGATGAATTTTGGAAGCACCCCAACAGCCACGCCGGGAAGTGGTACGCCGGGTGGCGCGACGCCTACCCCACCGCCCCCAACACCAACACCGACGGCTACCCTCCCGCCGACCGCAACGCCAGAGCCATGTTTCTGTAGTTTGATTTGCCCGCAATCTTCCAGCCCGGCAGCCTTGCGGATGCAGGAGCAGGGAACGCCCACCCCAATTCCTACGCCCATCCCCTCCGATTCTTCGTCTCGAAGTTTCGTTCAAGCAGCATCGGATGCGTCTGAACTTACCACGCTGCTCTATCGCGTTCGGGATGAAGTCATGAGTCAATCGGCAGAAGGGCAAAGATTGACAGACCTTTTCTACGCATACGCGCCGAACCTTGCCCAGGCGTTCATCGCCGAGCCGGCTTTGTATGATGAAGGAGTCCTAATCATTAAGTCTTTTGTTCCCGGCTTGCAGGCCATGCTGGATGGAAATGGAGACGCAGTTCTCATTACCGAAAGCCAGGTGACAAATATGCAGTCATTCCTGGATGAATTAATGGAACTGGGTGACTCATACCTTCAATCTGTCATTCAGTCCGAACTGGCGCGTCGCCCATTGCAATCCATGATTGGCATGACGATGAACGATGCCTGGGTTTACCTGAATGGTTATGAGTTGACCTGGCTACCCCCAATAAGCACCGCGAATCCGTACATGGTTCAGCCTGGCCGCACCATCCCGTTGGCGTTTACCGTGGTTGATTCGCAAGGTAATTTTATTGTTGATGAAACCATAAAACTTCAATTGGTGGATAGCGCGGGCAATATCGTTATTGGCCCGGTTGGGTTGGGAACGAACCCGGCGAATGGCATTGTTATTCAAGGCGGCAAGTATCACTACAACTTGCGAACAAAAAACTTGCCCGCAGGCGGGTATACTTTACAGGTATTCTATAACGCCAATGTTCAGTCTGAACCTGCCAGTTGGATAATTCAAGTTAAGGCAAAGTAAAATTAAAAGCCGCCTAGTATCGGTTAGCAATCAGCCTTTGAGCGTAGTCGAAGGACGCTGTTGAGTAAAACCAGGTGGTCGAGTAAGGCACAGCCCGTATCGAGACCACATTCGCAATTATTTTCCTGAAATATTGGTCTCGACACCTGCACTGCACAAAACGCAGTGCGGTGCAAGTGTACGGCGGAACAGCACCGCCTACTCGACCAACTTAAACATCGGAGAATCCATGCTGGCAGACAAATATCAAGATGAAATTCAAGCGATTTTCGCCAAATACCCCGTCAAACGCTCGGCGGTCATGCCGTTGCTTTACCTTGCCCAGCGCGAGCAGGGCTGCATCCAGAAAGAATCCATGCAGGAAATTGCCTCTCTGCTCGAACTGGACGTGACCGAAGTGGCGGCGATTGTCGGCTTTTACACCATGTACCATGATGAAAAAGCCGGCAAGTACCGCATGCAAATCTGCACTGACCTGCCCTGCGCCCTGCGCGGCGCGGACAAATTTATGGAAAGCCTGTGCGAAAACATCGGCATTAAAGTCGGCGAGACCACGCCCGATGGCCTGATTACGCTCGAAGAAGTCAAATGCCTGGGCGGCTGTGACCGCGCGCCGTTGTTCCAGATACAGGAGGGCGATACGGTTGCCTTCCATGAAAATATGACAGTGGATAAGACGATGGAATTGGTCGAGGCGTTGCGCAAGGCGCAGGGATAGTTTTTTCATGGCAGATTTGGATGTTGACGCTCTTGTTTCTGATTGGAAAGCGGATTCACTGAGTTCGTGGGATGACGCTCGCTATCTGATTGAAGATAAGCGTATTACGCTTGGACTTTTTGCTTTGCATTTGTCGCTTGAAAAAATCTTGAAGACCCATATCATCAAGAAGATAAGCGTGTTAGCGCCTAAAATCCATGACCTGGTGCGTCTGGCTCAACTTGCTCAAGTAGATTTATCTTCTGACCAAATTGATTTTTTGAGCCGAATGAATTTCTACGCTATTCATGGCCGCTATCTGGGAGCAAAATTTCCCATTCCCTCGCAAAAAACGGCCAAAGAATACCTGTACATTGCCAAGGAGTTGGTGGAATGGCTCGCAAATCAGTTATAAGGTTAGTTCAGAACTATTTGAAATATGTTGCTGAGCAAGGCATCCCGGTGAAGTATGGGGTTTTATTTGGTTCCTATGCCAAAGGCAAAGCAAATGAGTTAAGCGACATTGATGTTTTGGTCGTCTCTCCCCAGTTCGATGAACAACGCACGCATATCGACTATGAGAATCTGTTCATTTACGCCGGGCGCACCGACAGCCGAATCGAGCCTATTCCTGTTGGTGAGAAACAATTCGCCGAGGACAACACAAATATGATTATCGAAATCGCCCGCCGCGAAGGGCAGATTATTCCACTGGCAGATTGAGAATTTCATGACGCAGATTGATGTTCCAAAACATGTAGCCCATTGGCGCGAAGGCGCAATCGAAGCATTGGCTGCTTCGCGTGACATGATTCTGCGTGACAGGAGAACGCTGTTTGGCTTGTTTTTCATTCACCTGGCGATGGAGAAAATTCTTAAGGCGCACGTTTGCCTTCAAACCGGAGAATTGCCGCCGCGCATACATAACCTGATTCGGCTGGCTGAGATGGCCGGTCTTGAATTGGATGATGAAAAAATCAGGATATTGGCTGCGCTCAATGAATTCAATCTTGAGGGCAGGTATCCTGAAACCTGGTCTGCCCCGCCCAGCGTGGAGTTGGCGCAACAGTACCTGGAGCGTTCCGAAAAGGTGTTCACATGGCTGATGAGTCAATTGTAAAAACAATCAAAATTTATCTCCGAGCCGTACAAAAGGAAGGTATTCCGGTCAAGGCCGGGGTTTTGTTCGGTTCTTACGCAACTGGCAAAGCGCACGAATGGAGCGATATTGACCTGGTAGTGATTTCGCCCAAATTCGACGAACAGCGTGACCGCCGCGATATTGACCTGCTCTGGTATATCGCCGCCAAAACCGACAGCCGCATCGAGCCGATTGCGGTTGGCGAAAAGCAGTTCGCCGAGAGCCGCGACAGCATGATTATCGAAATCGCCCGCCGCGAAGGGCAGATGATTCCACTGGCAGATTAGAAACCTTATGACCCACATCCTCCTGCGTCACCGGGATATTCCCGACCTGAAAAATATCGAAGTGTACAAGAAACACGGCGGGTTTGAGTCGCTCAAAAAAGCCGTGACCACCATGCAGCCCAAACAGGTCGTGGAGGAAGTCAAAGCCTCCGGCCTGCGCGGGCGCGGCGGGGCGGGCTTCCCGACCGGCGTCAAGTGGTCTTTCCTGCCTGATACCATCTGGCCGCATTACGTCGTCTGCAACGCCGATGAATCAGAGCCGGGCACCTTCAAAGACCGCGAAATCATGGAAGGCAATCCCTGCCAGTTCCTCGAAGGCGTGGCAATTTCGTGTTTCGCCGTCGGCGCAACGGAAGGGTACATCTACATTCGCGGCGAGTATTACCCCATTGCAAAGCAAATCGAAGCCTGCATCGTTGAAATGGAGAAGCAGGGCTATCTCGGCGATAACTTGTTCGGGACAGAGACCTCCATCCGCCTGAAAACGCATCTCGGCGCGGGAGCCTACATCTGCGGCGAGGAAACCGCCCTGCTCGAATCGCTCGAGGGCAAACGCGGACAACCGCGCCTGCGCCCGCCTTTCCCGGCGGTGGTGGGGTTGTACGGCAAACCGACCGTTATCAACAACGTCGAGACGCTCACCAACCTGCCTTTCATCGTCGAGCGCGGCGCGGCGGCCTTCCGCGAATTTGGCACCGAAAAAAGCCCCGGCGTCAAGATTTTCTCGCTTTCGGGCAATATCGAACGCCCCGGTAACTACGAACTGCCGCTCGGCACATCCTTCCGCGAGTTGATTTTCACGCATGGCGGCGGCATCCCGAACGGGCGCAAAATCCGCGCCATCATGCCGGCCGGGGCCTCCTCGTCCATCATCCGCGTCGATGACGAGTCCTTCGACAAGGTGATGGACACGCCAATGGACTACGAAAGCGTCCAGGGCGTTGGCTCGCTGCTCGGTTCGGCTTCGGTCATCATCATCGACGACAGTCACAGCATGGATTGGGTCATCAACAAAACCATCGGCTTTTTCAAGCACGAATCCTGCGGCAAATGCACCCCCTGCCGCGACGGCAATTACTGGATGAAGCACCTGACGGCGCGCATCCACAGCGGACAGGCCAGCGCCGGGGACGTGAAACTGCTCGACAGCGTCGCCGCCCAGGTTTACGGCAAATGCCTGTGCGCCCTGGGCGATTTCTCTACGATGGCCGTCCGCTCGGCGATTGAGCGTTTCCCCGAGGATTTTGAGAAAGTAACTGGTAAGTCGTAATTGGTAATTGGAAAAGGAGCGATATGAATCCGCTTGTTTATCGTATTTTCTTGCACAAAGAACCCGAAGGTGGTTTTACTGTGACAGTCCCTTCCTTGCCGGGTTGCGTAACGTATGGAGAAACACTCGAAGAAGCCAAACAGATGGCGCGTGAAGCGATTGAACTCTACATCGAAAGCCTGCGAGAACATGGTGAAGAAATTCCCACCGAAAACGATGTTCTTGAATATACGCTCACGCTGAACGCTTATGCCTAAAACGCCATCCCTGACGCCGCAGAAGGTGATTAAGTTGCTCGAATCCAGGGGTTTTGTGCTGGACAGGAGCAAAGGCAGTCACCAGATTTTCATTCATCCAGAGACCAGGAAGCGGGTTGTGGTGCCATTTCATCGCAAAGACTTGCCCATTGGAACATTGCTGGAAATTTTGCGGCAGGCTGGAGTTAGCAAAGACGAAATTCAGTAGGACAGGATTAATCCTGTTTTACGCGGAGCATTTATGGCAAAACTTATCAACCTGAAAATCAACGGAAAACCCGTCAGCGTCCCCGAAGGCACGCTGATTGTCAACGCCGCCAAAACAGTGGATATTGACATCCCGGTCTTTTGCTACCACCCCAAAATGGAACCGGTCGGCATGTGCCGCCAGTGTCTGGTTGAAATTGGCCGCCCGATGATTGACCGCGCCAGCGGCCAGCCCGTCCTCGACGAAAACGGCCAGCCCAAACTGCAATTTGGCCCCAAACTCGAAACATCCTGCACCACCCCGGTCTCGGAGGGCATGTTCGTCATCACCGACAGCCAAAAAGCCCAGGCCGGCCAAAAAGAAATTCTCGAACTGCTGCTCACCTCGCACCCGCTCGATTGCCCGGTCTGCGACAAGGGCGGCGAATGCCCGCTGCAAAACCTGACGATGAAATTCGGCCCCCAAGAGAGCCGCTTCCTCTTCGACGAAAAACATCACAGCGAAAAACACGTCCCGCTTGGCGACCTGATTTTCCTCGACCGTGAACGCTGCATCCAATGCGCGCGCTGCATCCGCTTCCAGAGCGACATCGCGGGCGAACCCGTGCTCGGCTTCTACCAGCGCGGCCGCCACACCGACATCGTCACCCACTCCGACCCCGGCTTCGACTCGGTTTTCAGCGGCAACACCACCGACATCTGCCCGGTCGGCGCCCTCACCACCGCCGATTTCCGCTTCGGCGCGCGCCCCTGGGAACTGAAACAGGCCGCCTCGGTCTGCTCGCAGTGCCCGGTCGGTTGCAACATCACCTTCAACGTGCGGCGCGAGGTCAAAGCGGGCGGCGGATACGTCATCAAACGCGCCATGCCGCGCCAGAACGAGCAGGTCAATGAGATTTGGATGTGCGACAAAGGCCGTTTTGCCGGATACCAGTACACGGAAGCCGATTCGCGCCTGAAACTGGATTCCGCCGAACTCGACTCGGCACTCAGCCGGGCCGCCGCCCAACTGACCGAATCCGCATCTGATACGGTTTTCCTGGCTGGCGGCCGACTCAGCAACGAGGATTTTTACAATCTCAAACAATTGGCCGCCAAACTCGGCGCGAAAGCCTGGCTCTACACCCAGCACGGCGGCGGAGAGTACACCAGCGCCTACGGCCTGGCGGCTGGCTCGAACCTGGGCGACCTGGGAGCGGGCGATACCGTTTTGGTGGTCGCCTCGGACCTGTACAACGAAGCCCCCATCTGGCACCTGCGCCTGAAGGCCGCCGCCCAGCGCGGCGCGACCCTGATTGTCGCCAACGCCCGCGCTACCAAACTGGACGAATATTCGAGATTCGTGATTCGATATTCGTATGGCGATGAAGTTGAGACCGTCAAAGGTTTGCCCGCCAAAGACAAGATTGGCGAGGCGATTAAGACTGCCAATAACCTGGTCATTTTCTACGGTTCTGACGGTCTTGGCTTGGCGGGAACAACTGCCCTGGCGGAAGCGTGCGCGGAACTGTTATCTGGTGTTCCAGTTAGCCAGTTAGCCGCTCAACCGGAACACCGCGAAACCGGCCAATCGGAAAACCGAACAGCCGGAAAACCGAATAACGGATTAGTCGGCGTCTGGTCAACCCCCAACCAGCAGGGCGCGCTCGAACTGGGTTTTGCTCCCTGCCCTGATTTGATTTCTGAACTGACAGACAAAACCGTCTACATCCTGGCCGC
>DAOTZM010000090.1:0-11666 GCA_034434035.1 Anaerolineales bacterium | reverse complement strand
TCCCCGCCATTGCAGGTCATATCAACGCCCGGTTCGGCCTTGACGTACACCAGGGTGTGTTTGAACTGGAACACCCCGGCCGTTTTGGGCGCGGAGGCGGGCAGGACGAAGTCACGTTTTGGGTCGCTGCCAAACGTATTATTGCCTTCTTTGAGCCAGTATAGACCAGCCAGCCCCAGCCAGCTTTTTTCGCTGGCGCGCAGGCGTTCAGCGCGCTCGGCGCGCCATTGCATCACTTCGGCTTCGAGATTTTGTTGGGACATATCCCTATTTTACCACGCCCGCTTTGCGCAATTCGAGCAGGATAACCTGCTCCCAGGGGCGGTCGGTGACAATATTCAGGCAGCGCGCGCCCTGTTTGCGGCATTCGGATTGGATGGATTGCACCCAGGCCTGGGCGCGCTGCCGGTATAAGGAGCGCAGACCGCCATCGAGCGAGACATCCTGGCTGGAGCCGGTTTCCACATCGACGAGTTGCAGGTCGCCAGCCAGGGGCGGGTCGAGCTCGTCAGGCGACAGGATATGCAGCAAGGCGGCTTCAT
Source organism: Anaerolineales bacterium (assembly GCA_034434035.1). Lineage (GTDB taxonomy): Bacteria > Chloroflexota > Anaerolineae > Anaerolineales > Villigracilaceae > UBA5195. Next base: position 11,124 of record DAOTZM010000090.1, on the reverse strand, counting down.
GCTGGCGGCGCAAATGGCGCAAGATATTCTCTTGCGCGCCATCCAACAGGTCGGAAATCAAAATCAACAGTCCGGCGCGGCGCGGGGTGAGGGAATAGGCTTTCAGCGCGGCGTCCAGCCGGGTTTCGCCGCCCGCTTGCAAGTTTTCGAGAAACCCAAACAGGCGCGGCAGGACAATCTGTCCGCGAGTCGGGCCAAACTCGGCGGCCACGCGCCCATCTTGCAGAAAGCCGACCGAGAGCAAATCGCCCGCAGCCAGCGCCACCGACCCCAGCCCGGCGGCCATCCGCAGCGCGTAGCGGAACTTGTTCAGGTTGTTTTCAGGTTCAACAGGCCAATCCATCGACTTCGAGCCATCCAGCAGGATGTGGACGGCCAGGTCTTCTTCTTCCTCAAGCAGTTTGATGAAAGGCCGCTCCAGCCGGGCGTAGATGTTCCAGTCGAGGCGGCGCAGGTCGTCGCCGGGGGTGTAATCGCGGTAATCGGCAAATTCCACGCTGCTGCCGCGCCTGGACGAGCGCCGTTCGCCCTTGATTGCCCCGCTGCGGATGCGCGAGGCAGCCAGGGTCAGTTGGTTCAATTTGCGCAGGGTGGATTCGTCGAAGAGCATGGTTTGTCAACTCGTGTTCGTTATTGTACCGCAGGCTGTACAACAGCACTCGCATATTTTCGTTGCGCGTGAGAGCCGAATGAATTCCGTATTACGTCATACCGGCCTCGATTTTGACAGGTTGCGAGAATATGACAAAAATCACTTGACAAAAAATAGTAACTCGTATACTATTTACATGTAATTCGCTAAAATTGGCGCTCCTGTGCCTGCAACGACACAAAACGCCAAAAGTCAAGAAAGGAGTGTCGATATGCAGTTATACCTGCGTCTTGCATGGCGCAACGTCTGGCGGCAACGCCGGCGCACGCTCATCATCGCCCTGGCGATGGGGGTTATCATGTCTATGCTGGTGCTGTACGATGGATTAATCGGCGGCTTCGAGCAGGCCATCTATGGCAACGCCATCCAACTGTTGGGCGGCAATATCCAGGTTCACGCGCCGGGCTACAACGAAAAGGTCGGGCGCAAGCCCCTGCTCCCGCTGGCCGACCCGGACGCGCTGGTTCGGACTGCCGAAAGCCACGCGGATGTGGTCGCCGCCTCCAAGCGGATTGTCACCAGCGGCATCGTCACCAATCGTGAGGGCGCATTCGCCGTCTCGATTGTGGGAGTCGAACCCGAAAAAGAGTCCCGCATCAGCCCGGTCGCCCAGAATATCACCCTGGGACGTTACCTCGGCCCGGAAGCCGAAGATGTCATCGTCATCGGCCAGGGGCTGGCAACCGCCATGGGCGTGAACGTGGGCGACCGAATCTCGATGGTGGCGCGTTCCACCCATGAGCAGACCCGCCAGCGCACCATGACCATCATCGGTATTTACGATGTTGGCGTGCCGAGCGTCGAAAAAGGCACGATTTACCTTTCGCTGGCCGAAGCCCAGAGCCTGTTTGGGCTGGGTGGTCAGGTGACGGAAGTCGTCGTCTCGCTCAAGAGTATCGGGCAGGAACCCGGGGTGGTAAATTACATCAACAGCCGCCTGACCGGTTACGAGGTAAACACCTGGATTAACTCTTTCCCTGAGTTGAAGCAGACAATGGACATGAAAACCGGCGTGATGGGCGTGTTTGGCGTCATCATGCTGTGCGTGGCCGCCATTGGCATCCTCAACTCGCAGATGATGGCCGTCTTCGAGCGCACCCGAGAAATCGGCGTGCTGGGCGCGCTGGGCATGAAGCCGGGCGGCGTCATGCTCCTGTTCCTGCTCGAAGGCACGCTGATTGGCTTGATGGGCGCCGTCATCGGCGCGATTCTCGGCACGGGCATTAACGGTTTGATGGCTTACTTCGGCATCGATTATGGCAGTTTTGCCGACCTGACCGAGTACACCGCCCTCATCAGCGGACGCATCTACTCGCAGATGGTGCCGCTCAAGGTCTTGCAGCATGGGGTCACCGTGTTGATTATTGCCACCCTGGCTGCATTCCTGCCTGCCCGCGACGCTTCCAGCCGCGAACCGGCAGCAGCGCTTCACCATGTATAGGAGGCCGACCATGCTCAACCTTATCAAAATGGCCTTTCGCAACCTCGGACGCCATCGCCGCCGTTCGGCCCTTTCGGCCCTGGCCCTGGCTGTCGCCCTGGCGCTCCTGTTATTCATGGCTGCCTTTTTCAAAGGCGAAATGCGCAGCGCGATGGAATACACCCTGCGGCTGAGCAGCGGGCATCTCCAGGTGCGCGATGTCGATTACGACCCCGACAAATCCAGCGTCGCCTGGGGTTATCTCATCGAAAACCCGGCGCAGGTCGCAGACCAGATTGCCTCGCTCGGCCCGGTCAAATTCGCCACCCCGCGCCTGTTTGCCAGCGGAATCGTCTCGGTTGGCAACGATTCGGCGGGCGTGCAAATCATGGGCGTCGACCCGGACTCGGAGGCCAACGCTCCCTACCGGGTTGTCTCTGGCGAATTCCCCAGCGCCGACGACCGCAACGGCATCCTGATTGGCTATCCCCTGGCCGAATCAATGGGACTGCGGGTTGGCAGCCAGTTGAGCCTGCTGGTCAACACCTCCGAAGGGCAGGTGGACGAGCAAAACTTCATCGTGCGCGGCATTTTCTCCACCGGTTCCAGCACTTACGATAAAGGCATCGTCCTGCTGCCGCTTGCCAAAGCGCAGGCCTTTTCAGGAGCCGGAAATCGCGCCAGTATCATCTTCGTCATATTGCACGACCGGGAACAGGCCGATGCCGTTGCGGCAGCCATTACCGGCCCGGCATACAAGGTCGAAACCTGGCTGGGAATGAACGAATTGCTCGTGCTGGTCAACGACTTTTCGAATGCCTATATCGTGATTCTCAACCTGATTATCCTGGGCGTAACCGTCACCGTGATTGTCAACACGATGCTGATGGCCGTCTTCGAACGTACCCGCGAAATCGGCATCCTGGCCGCGCTTGGCATGAAAAGCCGCCAGATAATCACCCTGTTCCTGTCTGAAGCCACCCTGCTGGCCCTGGGCGGGGTCGTTGCCGGATTGCTGGCGGGCTGGGCGCTCTCGGCCTATTTTGGCAGCGTCGGCATCTATTTTGGCGATATCGGCGTCAGCGGGATGATTATGGGCGACCGCATTTACCCGTACCTGATGCTGGAGGATGTCATCGAATTGGTCCTGACCGCCTTCCTTGTCACTATCCTGGCATCCTACTACCCCGCCCAAATCGCCTCCCGCATGGAACCGGTCGAAGCGCTGCGAGCGGAGAAGTAGACAGGGAAACAAGGAAACAGCAGGTATCTGGACTATCACGCAATCTCAAACTGACCGGCAAACCGGATAACTGCACAGCCGGATAACCGTCGAACCGGAAAACAGGAGTAAAAATGGAAGTCGCAAAAGTCGAAAACGTCAGCCGCGTTTATAAAATCGGCGAAGTCGAAACCTACGCCCTGCGCGGCGTGAATCTCACCATCGAAAACGGGGAATTTACCGCCCTGGTGGGGCCGTCTGGCTCCGGCAAGACCACCCTGCTGCAACTGATTGGCTGTCTCGACCAGCCGACCGGCGGCTCGGTCTGGGTCAACGGGAACGATGTCACCCGCCTGAACCGCAACCAGCGCGCCGACATCCGCAAAGGCCATATCGGGTTTATCTTCCAGTTCTTCGCGCTGATTCCCACCTTGAGCGCCTACGAAAACATTGAAATGCCGCTGCTGCTCAACGGTCATAGTGCCAAAGAACGCCACGAGCGCGTGATGGAGCTGCTCAAAGCGGTGGATCTGCTCGACCGCAAGGATAACCGTCCCGACCAGATGAGCGGCGGCCAGCAGCAGCGCGTCGCCATTGCCCGCGCCCTGGCCCCCAAACCGGCTCTCATCCTGGCAGACGAACCGACCGCCAACCTCGATACCACCAACGGCGAACAGGTCATGGAAATCATGACCCGCCTGAACAAAGAAACCGGCGTGACCTTCGTCTTCGCCACCCACGACCCGCGCGTCATCAAATATGCCCGGCGCGTCGTTACCCTGCAAGATGGCATGATAGTCCCCGAAGCGGAGCGGAGTGGGATTGCCGAAAACGGCGCCGGCCAGGCAAAGTAAAGCGTGATAGGTTTCGATAGCCTGCAGGCCGAAAATCAAGTTATCGAAACCAAACATTGCGGCCTGCGCATAAATACCTGGACTTTTTGCCAAAGGTGTTTATTTCCAAGGCCCAGGAGAGAAGAATGAAGTTTAAGTTTTTTGTTATTGTTTCCTTGCTGTTGCTGCTTTTGACCGCTTGCGGTTCGGCGGCTGCTGGAACGCCCCAGGCCCTGCCAACCGTCGCCCTGGAAGGCGGCAGTGCGTCCCCGGAGGCTGGTTCGGCCGCGCGCGGGGTGACTGCTTCCGGCGTGGTCATGCCTGCCCAGGAAGCGAAAATGGCTTTCGCGCTGGGCGGGATTGTCGAAACCGTGCACGTCAAGGTTGGGGATAGTGTCCGGGTTGGCGATTTGCTGGTCGAACTGGACAACACCTCCACCAAACTGGAACTGGCCCAGGCCGAGCGCAGCCTGCGCGAGATGACCTCGCCTGCGGCGGTTGCCGCTGCTTCGCAAGTCGTGGCCAACGCCCGTAAGGAACTGGAAGACGCCCAGAAAAAGGCCGAGAGTTTGGGCTACCGGCGCGCCTCGGATACCGTTCTCGATAACACCCAGGCTGAAATCGACCTTGCCAAACAAGCCCTGGCGCGCGCTTCGGACGCTTACCGCCAGGTACAGCGCCTGCCGGATGGCGACCCGAAAAAGGCCGCCGCCCTGTTGACCATGACCAACGCCCAACTGCGGCTGAACTCGCTGATTGCCCGGTATAACTACCTGACCGGCACGCCCACCGATACCGATGCTGCCCTCATCCAGGCCCGGCTGGAGACGGCCCAGGCGGCTTACCAGGAAGCGCAGTGGTATCTTTCGGCGCTTAACGGCGAACAGGTTCCTGCCGAAGCGACCGGCGCCAAACTCGCCGCGCTGCAATCGGCCCGCGATGCAATTGCCGCCATCCAGCAGCGTCTCGATGCCACCCGCCTGCTCGCGCCCATCGAGGGGACCGTGACCAGGGTGGCTGTGACGGTCGGCGAATACGCCGTCCCGGCCCAGGCGCTGGTTTTCATCAGCGACGTGGAGCATCTCCAGGTTGAAACGACCGACCTGAGTGAGCGTGACGTGGTGAAGGTGAAAGTCGGACAGCCGGCCTCGGTCTTTGTCGAAGCCCTCAACGAAACCATCACCGGCAAGGTCATCCTGATTTCGCCCGTTTCCTCCACCCTGGGCGGCGACGTGGTCTACAAGACCACCATTGAACTCGACCGCCCCTTCCCCGCTGGCCTGCGGGCCGGCATGACAGCCGATGTGACCTTTGGGAATTAATCCCAAATGATGAAAGAAAAACTCCCCGACGAGATACCCGCCGGGGAGTTTTTTTACTTGCCTCGTAAATACCTCTCCTGGTACGTTCTCAACTCTTCCGGCGGCATCACTTCGCGCCGCAGGATTTTGTTCCAGTCGAGCATGTCGCACAGGTGGTCGCAGCAGGGGACATCCCCTTCCAGGACGAAGCCGACGAAAGAACCGTTGTAGTTGTCCTCGGTCCCCATGAAAAGCGCGTTGGAGAGCCAAATGCGGAACAGGCCAATCGACGATAGGCCAGGGTCGTCGTCGGGCAGGGCCGTCTCGAAGGTCAGCACCACCGGGCCGTCGGCGGTATCGCCCACCGCCGCCACCGTCGCCTCGTGAATCCAGCGCAGCCATTGTTCCTGCGTGACCGGTTTCTTATCGGCATCGAGGATGGTTCGGGTGCGCGTCACCATATCGGTAGTGGTGTACTTCCAGTTACCCTTACCGGTGACTTGCGGGTCGAGCAGGGTATCGCCATCCTTCGTCGCCAGCGGACGGGCTACCCGCCAGGGGCTGATTTGCTCCGAGACGAAGCGCAGCCACAGGATGCTGGCCCCTACGGTGAAGTCTTCGCGCTTTTTGGGTTTGGTGAAGTAGGGGCGCGGCGCGCCCGGCAGTTTGCCTTCTTTTTCGTGCTTCATATACCAGGGCGCTTTGGCGGTCAGGCCGCCGGGCGGGTTGTGTCCGCGCAGGTGCTGGCAGTGTTCGGCAGTTTCGTTGCACACCGCCCGGCTGACAATGAGCCGATGCGAGCGGGCGTGTTCGTCGCGCCACAGGACGGTGTTCTCCTCGCGCCATTTGCCGATGATGGCGCGCAGTTCCGAGTGTTCGCGGGCGTTTTTCTGAGATTCCTCTTCGGGGGTTAGTTTTTCCCAGTTCAAATCTTGAACGTGATGGACACGCAGCGGCGTGACTGAGACGATTTCCTTCCAGGCCCAGGCTGGGAAGGCCTCTTTCATGGCTTCGATTTCGGCCAGGGCTTCGTCCTCGCTCATTTTCTCCAGTTCGCAGCGGCGCTCGGCGATGGCGAGGGCACTCAGCGCGGCGCGGCGGGTTTTGGGGCCGCCGCTCAGGCCTTTCAGATGCTCGGACAATTTGTTTTTCCAGGCTGGTTCGACGGCCTGCGCCAGTTTGGGGCGCGATGGGCTGTTGGAAGTGTACAAGGCCGTCTTTTCGCTGCCGAGTTTCTGGGTGGCGGCATCGTCCAGTGTTTGTAGTTCTCGTTCCACTTTTGCGGCGTGCAGACGCGCCAGCAAATCACGCGGGCTGGCCCAGGAACCGTGCGCGCTGCGGTAACGCATCCCCGAAAAGTGGATGACCATGTACTGAAGCCAGGGCGGGAAGCGTTCCGGCTGCCGGAGGAAGCGCTGGACGACTTCTTCGAGCAATTCCTGGTGATTTTTGTCTGCCAGCGAACGGCGGTAAGCCTCCACTTTGGCGCGGGCGATGTGTTTGGCCGTTACCGCGCCGGAGGGTTGGTACTCGCTCAGCCAGGCTTCCTGGTCGATTGCCAGGGCGGCCTCGGCCTGGGCCAGTTCTTTTTGCATGGATTGGTGGTCTTTGCGAAAAACGGACAGGTTTTGCTCCACGCGCGCCAGTTCCTGCTCTTTGGCGTTGATTTCCTTTTCCATCTCGGCCTGCGGGCGGGCGGCGGCCTGCAACCCGGCATGGAAGTTCGTCAACTGCTCGATTTCACCGCGCATTACGCCCAGGATATGCTCGCGCAACGCTTTCAGCCGGGTTTCGCTCTCGGCGCGCCTGGCCCAGGTCGGCGGCATGTTGCGCAGGTTGGTTTCCAGGGTGGCGGCTTCCTTCTCCAATTCCTTGAGAACCTGCTGCCAGTTGAACAGGTGGTTGCGCAGCGCGAGGGCCTTGTTCCCGGCAAAGCCGTATTCGCGCATCAGGGCTTTGCGTAAGTCGGTGAGTTTTTTGAGAAAGCCGGGGTCGGGGTTTTCCCCCAGCAGGGCGGCTGTTTCCGTCTCGGTGAAATGCTTCTCGGCGGCGCGATAATCGGGCGGGGATTTCATGCGTCCCAGTTCCGCCAAGAGCGTCTCTTGCTTCGCTTCCAGCGGGCGCAGGTTGGTCTCGACCAGGGGCAGTTTGCGGGCGATTTCGTCCCTGCGGCGGCGGGCGTTTTCCTGGGCCTGGAACAGTTCCAGTCTGCGGCCCTCGATTTTTTCCAACGCTTTGATGAGATTCCGCAGCCGAATCAATTCCTCGTCTACCATCCGCAGCGTCACCCCATACATCTTGTCCAGTTCCGCAATTTCCTGCGGCCGGCGGGGGTGTTCGGGCGCAATTGCCTCGATGCGGCGTTTTTTGGAGGCAATCAGCCGCCGCGTCTCTGCCCGCCGCTCCACCCACTGCGGCTCGAACTGGGAGATGAAATACTTCTCCTTGCGCACATCGGTCAGGCGCGGCAGGTTTTGGATGAATTGCGCGTGCAGTTGGTTGATTTTTGCCAGTTCAGTTTCGTCCACCTCGCCCAGCAGTTCGGTATAAGCAGCGCGAACATCGGGTGTCAGGAAGTAAGCCCGCAGCGCCTTGTACTCGTCCAGCGCCTGGCGGGCCAGTTGGGCCTGCGTCTCGTGGTAGGCGCGGATGTCCGCTTGCAATTCGGCGGGCGATTTGTCCTTATATTCGCTCCAAACGTCTATCTCGGTAAAATAGACCAGGAAATCGCGCAGTTTAACCTCGCGCAGCGGGTAAATCGTCTTCAGGAGAGATTCGTTTTGCCATTGAAAGTGCAGGGGCGTGGTCATTTTCCTCCAGGGCGCGGGTACAACAGGCGGGGATTAGACGTATTTTATCCTATTCTAAAAAAACGTCCCGCGAACGCTCACGAGCGGTTTCCGAAACCTGCCCACGTTGCGCCACGAAAACCTTCGGGACGATTGCAGATTAAGAAGATGCGATGTGTGGATGAATCCCATCAAAATTTGAGCACCGTCTTTTTGAGAATCTCATCGTTCCGCAGCGCGGCCAGCATCTGGCAGTTGAGTTTGTCCATGTCGGCCAGCGCAAACAGGAGCGATTTGAGATAGCGGCGCCGTTCGATGAACCCGGCGGCGCGGGCGTAGGCCTCCACGCGCTGGCTGCCGGGCCGCAGGGCGCGCAGAAAGCCGAGCGCAGTCTCAGGGGATGGCGCGGCGGCGAAGGGCCGCAGCGCGTCCGCAAAGGCGTAGACGCGTTCGTCCGCAATCCGCAAATCGCGCAGGATGGGGTTGGGCGCGCCTGAAAATTCGACCCGCAGCGGCATTTTTTCAATGTAATATATTTCGAGCAGCACCGTCGAAAACCGCCCGGAGACAATCATCAAGAGCGGCCACAGCAAAATCCGCTGCTCTAACAGCGCCCGGAACTTGAGCAGGTCCGTTATCGTATGCACCAGGTAGCCCTGGATGAACGATTCCAGTTTGGGGTATTTCTCGAAAAAACCGGCCACTTCTTCCGGCGGCAGGTGGGTTTGCGCGCGGCGCGTCCCGGCGGTGTAGCGCGCATCCGGCGCAACCGCGCCCCAGTAATATTCCTCCCGGTTGGCAGGCCGGATGTCTGCTTCGAGTTGCGCGGCGATGACGAGGTGCGAGTAGGGGTTCATGTCCCCTTATTTTAACTTGAGTTTAGAGTTCAACTTGGGTCAAACCCTTTTGGTACACGGAATACACGGATTATACAGAATCTCACGGATTTTTCTTAAAAAATCCGCGCAAACCCGTCCAATCCGCGAAACTTGTACTGAGCCTGTCGAAGTATCCGTGTCCAGATTTTGTTTTTTAAGCGATTGCCGAGCCAGGTTTCCTGCCTTTCCAGCCTCGTAAAGATGAACTCTAAGATTCGATCCAGAACTGCCGCATTTGGACGTACTCACTGGTACAATTTGCGCACCTGACTTTTTATGGAGGACGTTTGAATCACATTCGCGCTTACGCAACCCTGTTCTTGACCGCAGGGACAGTCATTGGGCTTGACCAGTTTACCAAAGCCCTTATTCGCGCCAACATCCCGCTGGGCGGCACCTGGCTGCCGCAGGGCTGGGAATCGCTCGCGCCGTATGCCCGCTTCGTTCACTGGTACAACACCGGCGCGGCGTTTGGCATGTTCCAGGGCTTTGGCTGGGTCTTTACCATCCTGGCGTTCATTGTTGCCGGGCTGATTATTTACTACTACCCCCAGGTTCACGCCGAAGATTGGTGGCTGCGCCTGGCGATGGGCATGCAGATGGGCGGTGCGCTGGGCAACGTCGTTGACCGGCTGATGTTCGAGGGCCGCGTCACCGATTTCATCTCGATTGGCATCTTCCCGGTCTTCAACATCGCCGATTCGAGCATCACCATTGGGGTATTGGTCTTGCTGTTGGGAGTCTGGTACAAGGAAATCCTGCTCCAGAAACCGATTGTCGCGGAACAAAAGCCCTCCGAAGACCAGCCCAGCGAGCCTGCCAGAGAGTCAGCAAGTGAGTGACCGGGTCGAAGTTTTCCAATTCGACGGAAGCGAACCAGAACGGCTCGACAAATACCTGACGGCCCGCCTGCCGGAATTCTCGCGGGCGCGCATCCAGGGCCTGATCGTGGATGGGTTTGTGGACGTGGATGGACTCCCGGCCAAAAAAGGCGGCCTCAAACTGGAGGGCGGCGAACGCCTGCGGGTGCGCATTCCCCCGCCGCAGCCTGCCGGGCTGATTCCCGAACAGATTCCCCTCTCGGTCATCTTCGAGAACGACGACCTGCTCGTCATCGACAAACCAGCCGGCATGGTCGTCCACCCGGCAGCCGGACACGATACCGGCACGCTGGTTCACGCCGTGTTGGGATACGACCCCGGCCTCGAAGGAATCGGCGGCGAGGAACGCCCCGGCGTTGTTCACCGCCTCGATAAAGACACCAGCGGGCTGATAGCGATTGCCAAAAACGAGCGCGCCCATCGCTGGCTGGTGGAGCAGTTCAAAGAGCGGCGCGTCGAAAAGACCTACCTGGCCCTGGTTGATGGCAAGCCGCCCACCCCTATTGGCCGCATCGAAGCCCCCATTGGACGCGACCCGCGCGACCGCAAGAAAATGGCGATTGTCAAACTCGAAAAAGGGCGTCAGGCTATCAGTGAATACAAAACGTTGGAAAGTTTCCCCCGCCACACCCTGCTGGAAATTCATCCCCACACGGGCCGCACCCACCAAATTCGCCTGCACTGCGCCTTCCTCGGCTGCCCCATCACGGCAGATACCACCTACGGGCATCGCAAGCCCTCGCTGGAACTGAATCGTCACTTCCTGCACGCCTGGCGGCTGAAAATCATCCTGCCGGGCGGAGAAAAGCCGCGCCTTTTTGAAGCCCCCCTGCCAGGGGAATTGAATCAGGCTTTGGAAAGGCTGCGGCAAAAAGACAAGCCCTGATTCGGAGGGCTTTCTGCCAGCGTGAAGGTGGCGGCCGGCGCGATGGACAACACCGCCGCGGCGATTGGCGCGGTGGGCCTGGGCGAAATCTCGTGTAGCGATGTGCCCGGGCTGGTGCAATTCAGGCGCAATTACCAACCGGATGGCCGGAATCGCGCCATTTATAGTAGACTTTATTGGTAATTGGTCAACGCCATTTTTGGGACGCGGACAAGAGCCGAATACGCGGAGAAAAATCTTAAAATCCGCTCTTGTCCGTTCT
>DAOTZM010000089.1:0-1647 GCA_034434035.1 Anaerolineales bacterium | reverse complement strand
TGCGTCCGCTGGGGCGCGGTCAGCGATTCGGGCGGGACGTGGACTTTGACATTGCTGAGCGGGTAGACCTGGCAGGCCAGCCGGCAGCCCTGCTCCAGTTCGCGGGCCGAGAGTTCGGCTTCCTCGTCGGAGGTGCGCGGGGTCACTTGCCCGGCAATCACCTGGACTTTGCACTGGCCGCAACTGCCCACGCCGCCGCAAATGCTGACGATATCCACGTTGAGTTGGCGGGCGCTTTCGAGCAGGGATTGGTCTGCCGGGCATGGCCCGCGCCGTCCGATGGGTTCGAAGTCGATGGTGAACATGAAATCTCCTGCCCCCTCCCGGCCTCCCCCATCTTCTGCTGAACTTCGCGGAAAATAGGGGCGGCGGCGGCGGGGTAAAAATGGGTTCAAGCCTGAACTTGAACCCCAATTGTACGACAAGGTGACCGGTTGTTCTTTCCGTTTTGGAAAAAGCGCCGCTCCAGCGGGGACATCTGATTCCAGTTTTCAGGTCTGACGAACATGATTCACGTTCCTATGCCCCACTCTTGGCAATCGCAACGGCAGCCATGGCATCCTTGCCATCGCCCGAATCGAGCAGTTTGGCTGCCATCGCCACAGCGTCTTCTTCACGCATGTCGGTGATGGCTTCAATCAGTTCTTTGGACATACCTCTCTCCTTTGAATTTCATTATTTATGGAGTCAAACGACTCCGGTCGTTTGATAACGAAAGTCGGGAGACTTTCGACTCCGTGAACTTTATTCCGGTTTATCGAACAAGCCCTTGCGCGAGGCGCGGATGTAGTTCAGGCAGTGCTTATCGCGGCCCAGCACCAGTTCCGTTGCCAAAATCGTTGCCTGGATTTCGCGGTCGAGCGGGTCGAGGATGGCCGAATCCAGCCCGGCCTGCATAGCCAGCGCCAGGAAATAGCGATTGACGAACGAGCGGCCCGGCAGCCCAAAAGAAATGTTGCTCAGGCCAATCGTCAGGTGCGCTTCGGGATATTCCTGCCGCACCCGGCGCATCACCTCGAAGGCAATCTGGCCGCTCTGGGTGTTGGTCGAAAGCGTCATCGCCAGCGGGTCGAAATACAGGTTCGAGTCCGGCACGCCATGCGCGCGCGCTGCGGTGATGATTGTGGTAATCACCTCGAAACGTTTTTCCGCCGTCTCCGGGATTTTCTTCTCGTCCATCGCCAGCGCAATCACCGGGCAGCCATGCTCCGCCACAATCGGCAGGATGTTTGCCAGCCGGTCGGGTTCGCCGCTAATCGAGTTAATCATCGGAGTCTGTTTGACCGCTCGGATGGCAATTTGCAGCGCCTTGGGGTTGGCGCTGTCCAGCGAAAGCGGCGTTTCGACCACCGACTGAATCTGCTCAATCAGCCAGACCAGGTCATCCGGCTCCTGGGCGGGGTGCGTCCCGGCGTTCACATCCAGCCAGGCTGACCCGGCGGCAGCCTGTTTCTGCGCCAGGTCTTTGATAAAGTCCGCATCGCGCTCGGCAATCGCCTGCGCCACGCGCTTGCGGGTCCCGTTGATTTTCTCGCCAATGATTTTCATGTTTCCTCTCTTGAAATGATATTTATCCACTAATCATCACTAATCTTCGCTAATAAAAGGCGGTTGGCCTGAAGCCGCACGAAAATTCGTGCCGATTAG
>DAOTZM010000088.1:0-55653 GCA_034434035.1 Anaerolineales bacterium | reverse complement strand
CAAATTCAGCGGCAAGCCGCTGGACTCCAAAATAAAAATCGCGCCTACTCTGGCGCGATTGCTGTTTCAGCGTAATACCCGCGATACTCCTGCGGCAGCAGCCCGGCAATCTGTGACATCACCAGGTCGGTGTTGCGCTGGCGGCATTCGCGCCGCGCCTCGCCGCGTCCCTCCACCGGGGGCAGGGTAATCGGCTCACCGATGGTCATTGTCAGTGGGGGGCGCAGGCCGCGTATGGCTTTTTTGAAAAAATCATCCGTTGTGCCGGTAATCCCCGCCGGCACGACCGGCATATTCGTCATCTCCACCAGGAACGCCAACCCCGGTTTGGCCTGCCGCATGGCGACCGAATGAGTCCGTCCGCCTTCGGGTGACATCAAGAGCGGATAGCCAGATTTGAGGACATGCGCCACCCGCTCCAGCGCCCGGCGGTCATACTCGCCGCGCCGGACGGGCGTCGCGCCGAACAGCCGCACCAGAAGGTTTTGCCCGAAGCCGGCGCGTTCCCAAATATCCGAAGCGCCCAGGGCTTCGATATCTTCCGGCCAGAAGGACAGCGCAAAGGGCGGGTCGAAGGTCGAGATGTGGTTGATGACCGCGATATACGGTTTTCCGTAAGGGACATTCTCGACGCCCTGAATGGCAACTCGCGCGAGCAGGTGGAACAGGCCGCGAAAGACGGGCCGCAGCAGGGCGCGGCTGAGCCGGTTGCGGAGCGGGACACGGTAGGGCGCGCTCATGCTTTGCACAAATCGTAGGCTTTTTCGAAGACTTCGTCGGCGTCGAGCGCGTCAGAATCGAGAATCACGGCGTCAGCGGCGGGTTTGAGCGGGGCAACCGCGCGGGTCGAGTCAATCCGGTCGCGGTCGCGGACTTTCCCCAGCACATCCGCGTAATTGGCGCGGCCTCCGCGCCCTATGATTTCTTTGTGACGGCGGTTGGCGCGTTCTTCGGACGAAGCATCCAGGTAGATTTTCAAGTCGGCTTCGGGCAAGACGACCGTACCGATATCGCGTCCCACCATCACCACCCGCCCGCGCATCCCAATCCGGCGCTGCTGGGTGCTGAGCGCTTTGCGCACGCCCGGATAGGCCGAAACGACCGAGACGTTGGCATCCACTTCGGGTTTGCGAATCTCCCAGGTAATGTCGTGTCCATCCACGACCACGTCGCAGGCCCGGCCATCTTCCAGCGAGGGCGCGGTCACTTCGATGGGAACGTCTTCTGCCAGGCGGGTGACAGCGGACTCGTCGTTGACATCAATGCCCTGGTTGAGGGCCAGCCAGGTGACGGCGCGATACATCAAACCGGTGTCGAAATATAAATAACCAAGAACTTCCGCCAGACGGAAACCTAGCGTAGATTTGCCCGACGCGGCAGGCCCGTCGATGGCGATGATGGAGGGAAGGGGCATGGAAAAATGCAACCTTTCAGGGAATTATGGCTGCGGAATAAATTCCGCGTTACGGAATCTGGTTTTGCGAGTCAATGAACAAGTCGCCTCGCACCCACAGGATAAACGCTTCCTGTCCTTCGGTAGCCTGGTGATGGAATATCCATCGCAGCCAGTCGGCGGCTTGGAATTCATCCCAGTAAGCCTGGGCGCGCCAGATGAAATCCTGACCACGGTAGCTGGCCTGGAGTTCGGGGCTGCTTGCCCCGCGCTCCCCAGCGGGGTCGGTGGCTGCCGGTACAATCAGCACTTCCGGGTTTTCGGTCAGCGCAACAGCGTTGGTGTAGGTGACGCTCCAGTCACGCAGCGTCCAGCGCAGGGCAGGGGAGTCGATGCCGGAGACGGTAATGGTCAGCGGCTGGGCTGGCTGCAGTTTCCAACGTTCGATTTCGCGCAGTTGCGTGGCAAGATAGCCGGAATAGCGGGCGGGCAGACCCGGCGGCCACATTTCGGCGGTCTGGTAGATGCGCAGTCCGCCCGCGGCCATAGCAGTGGCTAAATTCCAGACGAGCAGGATGACCAACCCGCCCCACACGCTGCCCTGCGCAGCGACGGAGACTGACCAGCCATAGGCCACGAGGAAGATGCTCAAGGCCAGCAAAATCAGCGATATGCCTAGCAGCAGCAAGCGCGGTTGCGCTTGTTCGGGAGCAAATGTGTTGAGGGAAAGGCCGGTGAAATTCAGGCCTGCAAACACGAGGAGGAGGATGGTGAAGGCCATCATGCCGAGCGTTTCCCAGGTTTCACCCTGGATGGGGTTGAGATGCCGGGCTACTTCGAGCGCGGCCAATGTCCACAGCGGGAGCAGCGCCCAGGCCAGGTCGAACACCTGCCGCCCGGGGTTGGCCAGCGCCAGTACCAGCGCAACAAGCAGCCATACTCCCAAGGCGATTGTCTGGTCGTCACGGTCAATGATGCCGCGAACCAGCGAGACGGCGGCCAGGAGGAGCGCCGGGAATTGATAGACGAGGAGCGCAATCAGCAGACGCCGGGCAGGCACGAAGTCTCCAAAATAGGGCAAGGCGGCGCTTTCAAAGTCAACCCAACTGCCGAAATAAGCCGCCAACGACTGCCACCCCGCGCCCAGGCCGCCCGGCGCAAACAGGAACAGGCTGCCAACTACCAGGAAGGTCCCGGCGGCGTAAATCAGGGCGCGGGAGAGTTCGCCGCGCTCGAACCGGATGATTGCCAGGTTGGGGACGATGCGGGTGGATACCCCCCACGCAACGGCCAGGCCAATCAGTCCCGGCCACAACTGCGGCCCGCCCAGCAGGGACAGGCCGGCCAGCATCCCGGCGGCGCGGGTTTTTCCATTTCTCCATGCGCCCCAGGCCAGAACCAGCGCGCCAACAGCGAGGATGGGGCTGCCCGCCAGTTTCGACATCGCCAGGAAACCGGGGTCGAAGGCTAGCAGGAAGGCCAGCGCGAGGGCGGCTTTCTCGCCCAGCCGGTCGCGGAAGAAATAGGGGGCCAGCACGAGCGCCGCGCCAAACAGGGCAGGGACGAGCCGCGCCGTGAATTCACCGGCCTGAAAGACGAAAAAAGCGAGCGAGGTCAACAAGACATAGCCGGGCTGCGGGCCAATTTCCGGGCGCAGACCCTTTGCAAGGTCGAAGGATTGCATGGCCCAGCGGGCTTCTTCATCGGTCAGAGGCCAGGCATCCAGGCGCAGCAGGCGCAGGGTCAGCGCCAGCGCGAAGGCCAGAGCGTAGAGCCAAAATTGCCAATCACGGGAACGGGTGGAATTTTCCATGAGAATCTGATTTTACCTTTGATGTGCGATACTGGATACTGGCCCTACGGCACTTCATAAATCACCACCTGCCCCTGGCGGTAGATTTCGCGCAGGAAGATGGCGAATTTATCTTCGTAAATCATATATGCGCCGCGTTCCAGCGGGCCAATGTAAACGTAGCGGATATTGTATTGTTCGATGATGGCGCGCGCGGTTTCCCAGTCGGTTGCCTGGTAGAGGGCCGCAATGTCGTCTCCGCGCGTGCCTTGTTCCTTGTACCCGCCGCGCCACTGTCCTTCGTGTCCCGGCCAGTTCAACACGTTGGGGTGGCCGGTGTGGGTGGCAACCCGCGCGAACTCGCTGTAACTGCCGCCGACCGCCTCGGCCACCACGCCCAGCGGCAGGGTTTGCAGGTACTGAATCGCCATATAGTCATCGGGATGATAATTCATCAGGTAGGCTGCACTGTCGAGGGTGCGCGCGTCTGGATTGTTGACATTGAATTTGTTCGTCTTGTTGGGCAGCGACAGGATGGGATAGGCCAAACCCACCATTAGCGTCACTGCCAGGATGACGCCGCCGACGGCCAGCCGCAGGCCGCGCGCTTCGCGCAGTAGTACCACCGCGCCAAAGGCTGCCGCAATCGACCACAGCGCCCAGGCCTGGTAATAAAATTTGAAGATGGTATTCATGCGCGTCCCGAACTGGTCGCGCAGGTAGACGAATTCGGGGGCGAGGACGAGCAGGCCGCCGAACAGGATGAACATCCACACAAACGGGAGCGGGTTGCGCTCTGGTTCAGACTCGGCTGGCTCCTGCCTGACCGCTAAATGAGCAATCGCCGCCCCGATGAGCAGCACCAGCGTCAGCAGGCCGCCGCTAAAAGCCAATCGCCGCGCGAAGGCCTCGCCCAGCACATTGCCGAGAGAACTGACACCCTGTGAACTGATAAGCACCCGCCCGGCGTCGGTTTGCGCCGCAATCACTGTGATTCCCAGCGAGAACAGCGCGAGCAGGGCTGCCAATCCAACCGTCAGCAAGAAACCGGTTTTCCAGTTGGCGGCGCGGCTTTTGGCAGTGTGAACCAGGAACAGGAAGAGCGGCGTGAACAGCGTCCCGAACATGACCCACAGGTGCGCCCCGCGCGTCGGGAAGATGACATTGGGCAGGATGCCGCCCGCCTGCGAGGAGAAGGTCACGTAAAAGGGCAGGTACAGCGCGATGCTCAGAATCCCCAGCGGGATGGAGAATTTCAGAAAGTCTTCGAGCAGGTCCCAGCCCCAGCCGCGTTCCTGCGCCAGGGACAGAACCAAGGCCCCCGCCGCAACCGCCAGGTAGATGGGAAAATCCCAGGTGTTGAGGAAGGCCAGCCCGCCCAGCACAATCGCCAGGGTGATGAATCCCTCGGCGCGGATGGGTAGTTTGAACCATTTCAGGTTGACTTCTCCCTGCCAGCCGCCCAGGAACAGGTTGAGCGCCAGCCCCGCCGCCAGCAGGCCAAAGGGCATCGCCAGAACGTGCGGGTGCAGGTCGCCGAGCAGGTAGGAGAAGAAGGGGAATTCGTCGATGACCTCGACGAAGTTGCCCATCAGGTCGTAATCTTGCACCACGCGCGAGGCGCGCCACCAGAACCAGAAGCGCGGTTCGCCGGTCAGGGACGGGATTTCGCGCAGGTCCTTGATGTCGAGCCAGGTCCAGAAGTTGTAGGCCCAGAGATTGGGCCGCGCCAGCCCGCCGAGCGTTGTCCACAGGTTCGAGTCGCCGGGCTGACCCGTCCAGCCGATTCCGCGCGCGTGCAGGAATTCGAGAAATCCCTGCGCGTTGCTGAGGATGAGCAGGGAGAACGGCCCCAGCAGCGAGGCGAGCGCCAGAAGCGGCTTTTCGGGCGCGGACTTTTTCCAGTAAGCGGCCAGCAGGTTGTAGAGCAGGCCGAATGCGCCCAGCGCGCTCAAGGCAAAGACCAGGGCGAGCATCAGGTTGAAGGCCACGCTCCCGCTGGTGAGCGTGAATTTTGCCAGCATGGCAGCCATGATATAGCCGAAGTAGTAATACGAAATGGCATACCCTGAAAGCCAGGGGTCGTGCGGCGGGAAGGTCGGCGAGCGCAGGATGGCGTTGATGAAGGCCAGTTCCATCGGCTTTTCGGTGCCGATGTTTTCGGGGTTGTTGGCGCGCACAAAAGCCATGAAGGCAAAGGCAGCCAGGAACAGGACTTCGATCGTGATGACCAGGGCGCGGTTGGCTTTGAACCAGGATTTCAAGGGTAAAAGATGGAAGATGAAAGATGTTGGTTGACCTTCTTCTCTTTCATCTCTTGCTATGTCATCTTTCATCTTTCCTATTGCCCACGCCGAAACCCCGGCCAGCACCACCAATGCCAGCAGAATCCCGCCGCTGTCGTTCCGAATCAGGCCGAAGGAAACCGCCAGCCAGAAGATGAAAGCCCACAAGAGCAAGCCGAGCGCGCGGCTGAAACTATAGCCCCGGTCGGCCAGGGCCGGGAAGAGCCGCCAGGCCAGCGGGAAGGTCAGCAGGCCGAGCAGGGAGAGGGTGAGATACCAGAGGAAGAAGGAGAACATAGATGCTCGATCGTCGTTATTCGGATGTCGAAATGCTCGAACGCTGGAAAACCGGAGAACCGGACAACCAGGAAACTGGAAAACCAGAACGTTCAGGGCAGGCTGAAGAGGCCGTCCGCGCCGGGGGGAAAATCAACCACTTCGAGGACGGCGTCCATGTTTAAAGGGCCGTAGAGATGAGGGAATTGATTCTCCGGGCCTGGGGCGGATGGGGAAACCGAGGGGTGGGCCGGCGCTTCGTAACGCAGTTCCGCTTTCAGGCGGGACGGCTCGACGACGAGAATGACCAGGTTGGCCTGTCCGCGATAAAAGGCGTTTGCCACGTCCAAAACCTGGTGACGCTGTGAGAAGTGGATGAAGCCCTCGGTTTGCAGGCTTTCAGAGCGATACAACCCGGTTTGGCGGGCTGCCAGCGCGGCGTCGCGGGTGGTGATGTGGTAAATCTGGCTCACCGAATCACCTCGTAGATGGCGGTTTGCCCATTTTCGTAGACTTTGTTCCACAAACTCCCGTTGTAGCGCTCGAATTTTTCGATGCCTTCAGGGTGATAGATGCGTTCCAGTTGCCCAACGATGATGTACTCGACGTTGTATTTCGACAGGAACTCGCGGGCATATTCGCCGCTGGATGTATCGTAGAAGAATCGCACGGCCTCCACCCGGTCTGTAACCCAGTTGGACGGGAAGAGCGCGCGCTGCTGGCGCTGGTGCCAGTTCCAGCCGACGACGCCCGGCAGGCCGGTGTAGATGGTGTAGCGCGTTCCCCAGCGGTATTCGGGGGTGTTGGCTTCCACGATGACCGGCGTGCCTTCGATGTTCTCCTGCATCCAGCGGATGGCGTCATAGTCTTCGGCCAGGGTCATCTCTTGCTGGTCCCAGTAGGTCGAAGTGCGCATGTATTCCATGCTGTCGAAGGTGAAGGGCGTTTCGGCGCTCATCCGGTCGCGGATTTTGTCCATGCTGCCGGTGAAGAGGTACAGCAAGGCCCCGGCAAACAGCAGGGTGGCGGCGGTGTACCAGGCGTTGCGCCAGTTGTCGCTCCACTGGTCGAATTCCTCCAGCAGCCAGCCGAAGCCCGCCGCCGCGCTAACGGCAAAGAGTACCCATACTTGCAGGTAAAACTTGAAGACGGTGTTCATGCGGCCAATATCGCCGACCAGGACGATGAATTCGACCACCAGTGTCAGGACCAGCCCGGTGCCGACCATGAACAAGACCATCCGTTTGGAATCGGGTTGGCCGGGGCGCAGCATGAGCAGCAAAGCCCAGGCTGCCAGCGGGAAGGCCAGCCAGGCGACCCGCACATCCAGGATGAATTGCAGCAGCAGGGTGAGCGCTGCCAGCAGGGCCAGGGCGATTTCGAGCAGGATGGTGTAGGGCTTGAGCTTTGCCAGCGCCGAGATGGGCGTCTGCGCCATCCACTGGCGGGTTTCCCAGGTCATCCACGAGACGATGACGAACAGGAACAAGCCCCAGTGGGTGAGATACGACCAGATGGGCGTCTTCTCGTTTTTCCACAGGTCGGCGCTCGAGTAGCCGAGGCCGTACCAGCGGGCAAAGGGCTGGTAGAACAGGAGCGCGAATAAAGTCAGGAGTGTCATCACGCCCAGGGCCAGGATGACGCGCTGGATGAGCGGGGAAAGCCCGAAGCGGGGCGCGTCCCCAATCTCCACATAACGAAAGGCGGAATAACCCGCCACGAGCGCGCCGAGCGCCAGGTAGGTTGGGAAATCCCAGGTGTTGGTGGGACGCAGCGCGCCGATGACCAGCCCGCCAAAGGCCAGGGTCGCCAGCCAGCCCCAGCGGCTTAAGTTGCGCGCCAGGAGCGTGGAAAGCGCCCAGGCAATGACCAGCGCGGTTAACGGCAGGGCGATCATGTGGGCGTGCAGGTCGCTGTACATAAACGTAAAGAGCGGGAATTCGGTAATCGCCAGGTCGCCGACCGGCATGACGCGGCTGGGGGCCCAATACCACTCGCCCCAGCCGATGGGCAAGGGTTCGCCTGTCAGGATTTTTCCCAGCCCTTGCAAAGCCCAGCCCAGGTGCTGGAAGACCGATACCGAGGGGTCCTCCATGACGGCGTTGGGAACAATCATTTTTTGCAAGGCGTGGTACACAAGCCGGATGGTTCCCAGGTTGCCCACCAGCACCAGCCCGGCGCCTGCCGCCAGCCCGGCCAGGAGTTGAAGGTTGAATGTTGAAGGATTGCCGGGGTCGTTTCCTGACACCTGATACCTGACGCCGGATACCAGATTCCAGGCCACCGAGAACCCGCCCAGGCCGAGCATGGCAAATAGCGTAGGTAGGACGAAGTTATAGGCAATGGATGGCACGATTCCGAGCAGTTTGATGGGCGTGCCGACCAGCACGAAGCCCCAGTAGTAATAATTGATATAGCCGCCCGCGTACCAGGGGTCGTAGGGCGGGAAGGCTGTGCTTTTCAGGATGGCGTTCAGGTAGGAGAAGTCCATCGGACGTTCGCCGCCGCGCCCCGGATGCCATAAATCGGGATTGCCGAGCCGGATGCCGAAATCAACCAGGAAGAAGGCCAGGAAAAGGACTTCGACCAGCAGGAAGTAACGCCGGCTGCCGCGCCACTCGGCGGCGATGGCGTCTCGCTGCTTCCAGAAGGCGGCTGCCCCGAGCAGAAGAATCAACCCGCAGCCCCCCGCAATCGTCGCGCGGCTGTATTCCCCGCCGAGCGAGCCGACCATCCAGGCGAACCAGGCCAGGAACAACAGTCCGGCCAGGCGCGAGAGCGGGTAGCCTTTGTCGTTCAAGCCGGGCAGGAGCAGGCGCAGCAGGGGCCAGGTGAACAGGCCGAGAACACCGATGGCGAAATACCAGAGCAGCAATCCCAGGAGCGGAGCGGCGTTTTGCGGCCAATCGTAGGAAAACAACTCGCTCCATGTCCCGCTGACTCTCTGCCACGAGAGCCGTCCGGCGGGAAGCATCAGGTCGCCGGGATAGTTGCTCGCCTGGCGCGGGGTGATGCGCACCACTTTCGACAAATCCACCGTTTCCAGGATGGCGCGGACGGCGGCGGTGTTGTAGGCGTCCGTCTTCTTGAAAATCAGCACTTTGGGCGCGTCATAGACGGTGAAGGCTTCCTCGGCGAATTGGGTATTAAACTGGCAGCCGAAGAGTTCAGGATAGGATGTGAAGGTTTCGACCAGTTCGTAGCCCAACTGTCCCTGGAACATGCCCGCTTCGGCGACGTTGTAGCACCAGATGACATCCTTTTCAGCGGGGCAGCCAATCAGGGCGCGATAGAAGGCCGTTGTCAGCGGGTAGCGTTCCGGCACGCGGGTTGTGGTTGCCCACTGGCGGTTGGACGTGATGAAAACGTAATCTCCGCTGTCGAGGCTGCCGATGAAGCGTTCCAGTTTTTCGTCGTTATCGTCCCAATACATCTCGAAGTTCAGGCCGCCCTGGTAGATGCCGCCGTAGGCGTCGTAGCCGTCCATGCGCAGGGGCAGGCCGTCATCCCATGAGGTCTCATGGATGGGTGATGCGCCGCTTATAGACAGCAGGGTGCTGGATTCCAGCCACAGGTAGTAGGTGCGGTTTTTATCGAGCGTGACGGGGGTATCAAAGGTCAGCGTGTACGATTGTCCCTTGGGGTTGTTGCGCGGCCCAAAGTCTGCCGTCAGCGTGGCAGTTGCCAGGATAGTTTCTGGCGCAAAAGTGGAGTCGGATGAGAGCCGCGCTGAAAGGGTCTGCTCGCCATTCTGGGTAAAATCGACCGCGTAACCGACGACGATTTCTTTCATTTCGCCAGAAGCAGCAGCCATAAACGGCAAGTTATATGGAATATTGCCCGGCGCGAACACATAGCCATAAGGCATGGAGAGTGGCTGGTTGTAGACCGTCCCGTCGTCTTTTTGGATTTTCAGGTTAATCGGCCCAGGCACGTTTTGGAAAATCCAACGGGTGGCCTGCACGCGGGAATGCTCGCGGGTGTAGATGCGGGTGTAGGCATACGTCCAGGCGAGCGTGCCGAGCAGGACTGCAACGGCCAGGATGGGGTAAGCGAAACGTGAGACGAAATTCGTCATTCGTAATTGGTAATTCGCCGGTCGCGGGCCGTTGAAGATGAACCAGGCCGCAAACATCGCCAGCAGCGGGTAAATGGGCAATTGGTAGCGCATGGTGGGATTCCATTGCGTCGATTGCCAGGCGAAGTAGAACGCCGTCCAGCCCCACAGCAGGATGTGGGGTTTCCACTCGCCTTTTAACATGCGCCAGCCCATGTACAGGAACCCGGCCACGGCCAGCAGGCCGAGCGGCCAGCCCAGGCCCCAGGCCAGGATGTTGTAGCCAGAAAACCAAACCGGCCGCCGCGCCCACTGCAAGGCGGGCGGGAAATCAACGTCCCCGCTCGCCTGATTGCGTTGGTCGCTGATGTTTTGCACCCACTGCGGGTTGGGCGTCATGCCAAAGAATCCCGGCCCGCTAAAGGCATACGGCTGGAACACCCGAAACGCCAGCACCGAGAAAAATGCGCCAAGGATGAGCAGGACGAGGGATGCTTCGATGGATAAGCGGTGATTGGTAATTCGAGATTCGATATTCGTTATTCGAAATTTGGTTGCTGCCGTATCCGCTTCCGCGTCCCGTTTTTCCGCTTCATCCGCTGCTTCTATCCGTGTATCCGTATTGCGCCAGCCATCCGTTTCTGAATCCGTTTTTACACTCCGCTTCTCCGTTTCATCCGTTGTCGCGTCCGTTGTCATCCAATACCGGGCCAGCAGCGCCCCGGGCAGCAGGATGGCCAGCGGGGCCGCGTTCAGTTTGGATGCCACTGCCGCGCCCAGGGCAATCCCAAAGCCGAGAACGTTCAGCGTCAGCGGAGAAAGCGCCATCCGCGCCAGCGATTTCCAGCCTCGGTTGTCGAGCAGCGTCGAGACATTGAACTCAAATCGCGCATCCTCGCGCCCCGTCATCACTTCCACTGCGAAGAACGTTGCCAGGAAGATGAAGAAATTGGCAAAACTATCCACCACGTAAAAATGCGCCTGTTGGATTTGCATCACCGCCAGCGCGGAGAACGCCGCCGCCAGCAGGGCCGCCTTGCGCCCGTACAACCGCGCCGCAATCAGGTAGAGCAATACAATCGAACCCAAATCGGAGAGTGCCGCAAAGACGCGCCCCACCAACGTAATTTCATCGTACCCGGCCCAATTGGGCGTCGCCGCCAGCCAGATCATCAGCGGGGCGAAAAATCCATCTTCGCCGTTCTCGAAAAGATACCTGGCTGCCTGCGCGGCCCCCTGCGTCATCCACTCGGCGGCGTGGCGCACGATGAACACCGGCAGCGTGCCATACACATAGAACCCGTAGCCCCGGTTGTGCGGGTTGAGAGTCGAATTGGCGGTGTCGAAATATTCTGAAAAACTCTCCACCGGCCTGAGCGCGGTCGAGACCATCGTCAGGAAGCGCTCGTCGGGGTGCAGGTGCTGGCTCTGGTCCCAATTGAGACCCATCAGCCGAAAATACGCCGCGCCAACCAATACCAGCACGAACAACAAGTCGAACAGGGTGCGGGAACGAAAATTTTTCATCATGCTTATTCGCCAGTGATAGAGTCAGGGACGGTAAAAATCCAGAAATCTTTGCCTTCGACGGGAGAATCGAACTTGCCCAGCGCGCCGCTTGGATATAACCCGCGCAGCAGCCCCAGGCTGTCCAGGTCTTCGTCTTTCACAATGAACAGCTTGTTGCCTGGCGTATCCAGCGTGCGCTCGAACTCCTCCGGCCACAGCGCGGCGTCACGGTTCGGGTAGCCGGTCTGGATACCTACCAGGCGCGTATCGACCCAATACGGATACGGCACAACCCAGGCGTTATCCACGTCATTGCCAGCCGCCACGAACGCGCGAATCACCCGGCCCATGTCCGATGTATTCCACGCCCCGGCGCGAAACTGCTTGGCGAACCGGTCGAACTCCAGGTAATAATTTTGGAAAATCGAAATCGCCAGCAGCGCGAGGACAATTGTCACGGCGAAAACCTTGTTTCCGGCCCCGGCCTTTCCCTGCGCGGAGCGGACTCCCCGCAAGCCGGTGTACAGTCCATCCAGCATCTGCGCCGCGATGACGAACACCACCACCGCCGCCGCTCCCGTGCGGTTGAGCGAGGGATTCTCCCCCGGAAACGCCAGCGAAAGAATGGAGGGCATCATCAAGAGCGGAATCGAGAGCAGCAAGAACAAGTCGAGCCAGTTGCGTCTAACGAGGTAGCGCACGAGCAGGAAAGCGCATCCCAGGGTGTATAGCCCTGCCGAAACGAAATCCAGCGCTGGGCGGCCCGGGATGGAATGCACCCAGATGCCGCCATTATCATACTGAAACATAATGAGCGACTTAAAGGTATTGTCGAAAAAAACCTTGTAAAGCGGGTCATCTGTTTCGGTGTTCACCGGGCTGGTCAGGCTTTTCCAAAACCGCTCCACGGGAGTTTCTGCTTGGGGCAGGTTATCACCCGCGATGCGCGTTAGGGCGCGGTAGGCGAACATATCCGGGCGGTCGATAGCGTAACGTCCGAGCGGCAGGAAGACAATGACCGAGGCCAGCACCAGCATCACGAACATCGTCAGGGTCTGTTTGCGGAAGCCCTTCGACGTGGCGTGGAGGAGATACAGCCCGACTCCCAGAACCACTGCAAACGGCACGAAGCGGAATGGACTGTAACCGTGCAATCCCAGCCCCAGGAACAGCCCGGCCAGGATGAAATCGTTGCGGCTTTGGTGGCGCAGCCCGCGCACGAGGTGGTACAAGACTGGCGCGGCGAAGGCCGGGTAGAGCGGGTATCTTAATCCGATGCGGCTGGTGGTGTTGAGCCAGTAGGCCGTCCCGGCCAGCAGCAGGGCGAACAGGGCCACGCGCGTTCCGCCGACTTCTTTGCCGAGCAGGTAGATATAGGGCAGGGCGAACAGGCCAATCAGGGCCGTGCCGAGTTTCAGGCTCATGAAGGTCAGGCCGGTGTCGAATATCCAGGCCACCAGCGCTGTCCAATAGAATTGGATGAATTCACGCCCGGTATTGCGCTCGAAGAAAACGAAATACTGTCCCTGGGTCACATCGTAGACATCCATCAATTTCTCGGCATGGTCGCTGAACGGTTCGGCGATGACGCCATTTAGGTTATAGAGTCGAAAGAACAGGACCAGGGCTATGGCGCCCAGCAGGAGCAGCCCGGAGCGGGTGAGTGTAACCTGCCACCGGTCACGTTTCAAGAAATCCAGCGCGCGCCGCCACAGCGGAGGTTTGTTGGGGTCTCCCAGCCACAGACCGTATGTGAACAGGGAAATCGAACCCAGCCAGAGAGTCAGGTTGAGTGATGTGAACAAGTGCTGATTTTGAGCATTCCTGCCGAACTGGGTAAACGCCACCCCCGCCAGCACAATCGCCGCCAGGAATATGACCCGCCGAAAGGTCTGTGGGTCGGTCTGCGGCTCGACCGTTTCCGTTTCGGGCAGGGCGAACTCTTTGACCAGCATGGCCCAGGCCAGCAGGACAAACGCCAGGAAATATGCGCCAATTGCGAACAGGAGCATCTGGGTTTCGATGGGCCTCACCTCTTGTTCGATAGTCCACTGCGCGAACAAGGCCACCCCAATTGCCAGGGCCGTCCGCCAGGGACGGTGGGCGGGGAGTTGCAAAGCAAACCCGGGCCGCGCACTTACCGTCTCTTTGGCAGTTGTCTGTTCGATGGCAGTTTCATCCAGCGGGATTTCAATTTTTTCCTTCTGCCAGGGGTTGAGTTTCGATTTTATGTAGTCGAGAACACTGGGTTCGTTGAGGGGTTTGGTCATGCGTCAACACTCCTTACATTCGCCGGGCAATATAGAACGTGTATGCGCCTTTTTCTTGCGGGACAGGCTCTTCGTAATACTTGCGGATGAGCGCCATGATGGGCGCAAAGTTCCAGCGGGCATGGGTGAGATGCCATTTGCGGGTCAAAAAGTGGATGATTAACGATGGCAGGCCAAGATAATGCCCCCATTCGAGCGTTGCCAGGGCGGCGGGTGAGAAGTAATGCCAGTATTTCTCCACCCTGAAACCGGCTTTTTCCAGGCGCGCGGTCCAGGCGGGGGCGTCCTCGCAGGTAACATGCCGCGAAATTTTGTTGAAGAAAGCCCGATAGGCGCGCGCCAGCGGCTTCAACCCAATCGTATCGAAAAAGCGCGCCGCCGAGAGATTCGGCAGGAAGTTATGGTTGGGGACGCAAAAGACGAAGGGCGCGCCGGGTTTCAGCACGCGCGCTGTCTCGACCAGCACCGCGTCGAGGCGGGGGATATGCTCCAGCACTGAGTTGCTGAGGGCGCTGCCGAAATATCCATCGGGGTAGGGCATGTTCGCGCCGTCGGCCTCGGTCAGCACCTCGTAGACGCCGCGCGTCCCGGCTTCATGAATGGGCCCGGCCCAGGGGTCGAGGCCGGCTTCCAGCCTGCGGTCGAAAGTCAACTGGGCAAAATGCCCGTCGCCGCAGCCTACATCGAGGGTGGGGGAGGGCAACTCCAAATCCTGGTAAAAGCGCGATTCCACCGCCCGCAGCAGGGCGCGGAAATAGGGCAGGTCGCGGGCGTGGAGGAACAGAAAATCTTTCGATTTTGGATTTTGGATTTTGGATTTTTGATTGGCCGCTAGGGGTTGAGTCATTCTGTCACCAATATCATGCATTTGGAGTCCGGCGGCTTGCCGCCTGTGGAGTCCGACAGTTTACTGTCGAATTTGCATATTAATTGATTTTGCCCTGATTTTGGGAAAAATTTGTTAAGAAATGGATACAAAATCGCCGTATAATGATAGCAGATTTGAAAAAGTGATATCGCTTTTGGAGGCGCGCATGAAACGAATGATGGTGCAATTGACGGAAGAGCAGGTAAAAGCCCTGAAAGAATTGGCAGAGGCCCGCAAAACATCGGTTTCAAAACTGGTGCGTGAGAGCGTAGCAACGTATATTGTCGTTGCTCCCCAAGCGCCGACGATGGAGGAAAAGCGCCGCCGGGCGTTGGAGGCTTTGGAAAAAATTGACCGTGAAGGATATCATGACATCGAAGGAAAAACCGATGTATCAATTAATCACGATAAATACTTCGCGGAGAGCATACAATGATTTATGTGGATACGTCCGCCTTTCTCGCAATCATGGATGTTAAGGACATCAATCATCTGAAAGCAGAGATGCTTTGGGCAGAGCGAGTCAAAGCGACCAGCTTTATTACCAACAGTTATGCCCTGGTTGAAACCATTGCCCTGGTGCAGAGTCGTCTAGGCTTGGAAGCGCTTCGAACGCTCTCGCAAGACATTCTACCTGTCGTAGAGATAGACTGGCTCGGCCCTGAAGAACATGAGGACGCCATCGACAGCGTCCTGACCGCCAACCGCCGCCCTCTCAGCCTGGTGGATTGTTCCTCTTTTGCCACCATGCGCCGCCTGCGGATTGAATCCGTGTTTACTTTCGATGAGCATTTTAAGGAGCAGGGGTTCAAGGTAATGCCGTGAAGCATCCACCAATCTACGCCAATCGTCACGAAATTTTAAGAGTGAGTGCAGTTTGGCGGGGATTAGCGGGTTATTTGGCTTTCAGCCGCGCAAACAGTTTTTCATACTCCGCTGCCACCGAATCGGGGTCGTAGGGGCGGGCAATCTCGGCGGGGTTGCGGCGATATGTTTCAGGGTCGCCCAAAATCTCCAGCATGGATTCAGCCAACTTAACGGAATCGCCAATCGGCGCGACTTTGCCCATGCCGGTCATCTGCACCGGCCGCCGCACCCCGGGCAGGGCGGAGGCCACGCACGGGACGTTGTTCATCATCGCTTCGATTTGCACCAGCCCAAACGCCTCGGTCGAGTTCAGGCTGGGGACGACCAGCACATCCAGGTTGGGATAGAAGGCCGCCATCTGGCTTGGGTTCAGGTTGCCGAGGAAAGTCCACTTGCCCTGGGCCTCGTATACGCGGATTAGGGGCGCAAGCCGCTCGAAATACCTTTCCTCGCCCATCACGTTGAGATGCTGGCCCGCGAACAAAACCTGGGCATGGGGATATTTCTCGAAAATGGCCGGGAGCGCCTCGAGCAGGATTTCGACGCCTTTTTCGCTGGCAAAGCGGGTTGCCATGCCAATGACGGGACGTTTCTGGGTGGTTTGGTGTTCCCGCGCAAAGGTCTCAATCGCCTCGCGCTGGACAGCGGGCAACTGCACCGGCGGCAGGATGGGCGTCAGTTTATGCTTATAGCGCGACAGGAAGGGCGAGTGGTCGGCATAATCCTGCGTATAGGTAATAATGTGATTTGCCAGGATGGCCGCGCTGTGATTTTGGAAGTCCACAACTGCATTGACGAGCCGGTTGAACAGCCCGGAAGGCAGTTGCAAGTCGCAGTGATAGGTGAGAATTGCCAGTTTGCCCATCAGCCGGGCGCGGGCTGCAAAACCGGGCGCGTCGAACTGCGGCAGGTGCATCTGGACGACATCGTTTTGGGCGGCATATTTCCAGGCCAGCCAGCCGAAGGTCGGCATAATCACGCCTTTGCTGACCCGGAACAAAACCGGCGCGCGGACAATCTTCACGCCGTTGCGGATTTCCTCGGCGGGCGTGGAGTTGTCGAAATGCGAAGTCAGCACGGTCACTTCGTGTCCGCGCCGGGCAAAGGCCTCGGCCAGCCGCTCGGCGTAAATCGTCAGGCCGGAGGTGTGGGGACGGTAGTAGGTGAGGACGGTCAGGATTTTCATACTTTAGAACAGGTGCTTGTTTGTGTTGACCCAATCGAACAGCTGTTTCACTCCGCGATCGACATCGAATTTGGGTTTCCAGCCGAGCAATTGCTCCGCCTTGCGGATGTCGGCCACAAAGACTTTTTGGTCGCCGGGACGCCAGTCGCCGCTCGAAACGGGAACCGGCCTGCCGAGCAGTTTCTCCAACTTCGGCCCGAACTCCGTCCAAATGGACATCGTATTCCCCGGCCCGCCGCCCAGGTTGAACACTTCGCCTTTGACTTTTTCAATGTTCTGGATGACGGTGTCGTAAGCGTCGCACAAATCGTAGACGTGCAGCAGGTCGCGGATTTGCTTGCCGTCGCCGTAAATTGTGATGGGACGCCCCATCACCGCCGCAATGACGAACCACGCCACCCAGCCCTGGTCTTCCACGCCGAACTGACGCGGCCCATAGACGCACGATTGTCTTAAAACAACCGTTGGGATACCGTACATCCGATAATAATCGCGCACATACTGGTCGCCGGCGCCTTTGCTGCACCCATACGGAGAATGGAAATCGAGCGGCTGGGATTCGGACGCCCCAAACGGCAGGGATTCGTATTCCCAGCGCCCGCCGCGCTCGACGACCCGGACATCCTCCATCCCGCCGTAGACTTTGTTCGTGGACGAGTAGATGAAAACCGGCTGACGCTCGTTCAGGCGCGCCGCTTCCAGCGCGTTAAAAGTACCCAGGGCGTTAATCTCGAAATCCTCGCGCGGTTTGACCACCGAGGTCGTCACCGCCACCTGCCCGGCGAGATGGACAATCACATCCGCCTCGCGCGCCGCGACGGCCAACTGTGCCGAATCGCGCACATCGCCCACCACCAGGCGGAAAGATTTCTCGCCGTAGGTCTCTTGCAGCCACTTCAGGTTGCGCGGCGCGCCCGCCCGCGAGAGATTATCGTAAACCGTCACCTGCTCGCCGCGCTCCAACAGCCGCGAAACATAGTTCGAGCCAATGAACCCGGCTCCGCCGGTGACGAAATAATTGCGCTTCATCAAAAAACAACCTCCATCTCTTGCCTTTTGGCTTCCAAGAGCCTGCCTTGTCAACTTTTATCAACAACAACGAACAACATGTCAGCGTAGGTTTCATAATTTTCGTTTTGCCATTGAAACTCTACACGCAGATTTTCCATAGTGTTGGGATTCATCTCGTCCAGGTGAGAATGAATAGACTTTGCCAATAAGTCCTTGTTGCGCTTTAATTTCCAACTTTTGTCAAAGTCATTCGCATTCACCAGGACGAGGAAAAAGCGATTAGATGCGTCGAACCTGCGGACGCCTTGATTTTCATAAAGCCAAATTTTTAGCGACTCTGGGTTTTCGATAGTTTGTTGCAGTAACCGCATTCGAGTTGCGTTGAAATCAGCGATGAATTCTTGCGCGACTTGCGAGGGATGCTCCGTTACTTTCGATAAAAG
Source organism: Anaerolineales bacterium (assembly GCA_034434035.1). Classification (GTDB taxonomy): domain Bacteria; phylum Chloroflexota; class Anaerolineae; order Anaerolineales; family Villigracilaceae; genus UBA5195. The sequence continues at coordinate 37,696 of DAOTZM010000088.1, read as the reverse complement.
TTCTGAGAAAAGAACACTGGCAGGCTTTCCGTTATCAAACCATATTCCTTGTTGACGGCAGAAGGCTTTTAGTAAGGTCAATTCAGGTCGTAGACCTTCTGCCCTGCGTAATATTTCCATATACCCATCAGGAAAATTAGTCACTTTCAAATCAAAGGGGAAATTGTGGATGAAGAAATCAACTTTTTTCACCAACCCCATTGCAGGTAAAACTGAAGGATGGTCTTTGAATATGTCTTCAATCAAGATAGATGACCAGTGGTTATACCAAGAACATTGAACATAGCCTTTCATGCTGACATGAATTTCGTTGTCAATAGCCGAATTAAGTTCGTCCCAATTTTGTATTCTTTTGATGTAATTGTCCACGATTGTTTGTTCAAGCGAGTTTTGGTACAAACCGCCCCAATCAAATTCCTTCATTTGGTACAGTTGGGAAATGATATAGTTTTCGTTTTTCTGTCTTTCGGCTCGTTCTTGTTGGAACCATTTCCGAATAAAATTCTCTAAAGCCTGATTATCTGGCTTATGGTTGTAAACCTGTTCAAATAATTGACGACCTTGAAAAAGTTCGGTGTCAAACTGAATCTGTTGACAAAATTGTCGCATTTGCTCCGCTCTTGAAATTGAGCGAAGCTTAAGCCAGAAAATTCCGTTTGGATGGCGCAGTAATTCAACAAACTTGTTATCGTCATATAACTTGCGTAAAACGTTGAAATCGGAAGGCATGAAAACTCCATCAGGATAGATTGAATTGCCAGCGTCCGTTAAAAAAGGCAGCAACCTTTTTTACATACTCAACGATTTGTGATACCTTGAAAATTGTCCCTGTAGGAATGCTTGCAACCAGGAGATGGTTCAATATCTCGTAAGTTTCTGCGCCGTTCTTGCGATTTTTTAGATAATTTTCAAGAGCTGACAGTAGTTCTTTTTCAGTGTAACCATAAGTAATTTGTTGACGAGTCTCCGCCAATCGTTTTTGACAGGTAATTATAAAGTCTGTTTTGAGCGCATTTTTGCGGGTGTCTTGCACCACAGAACGGGCAGAATATTCGAGGGGGGTTATTTCTTTTATTTCAAAACCTGCGGCTAATAAAGTGTTTAGAAGTGAAAGCCATGTATCATCATCCAGGCTGTTGAATGCGATTGAAGCATGTCCATCTGCTTTGAGGACTCGCCACATTTCGCTAAATGCTGTCTTAAGCCTTTGTTCGTAGTCTCTAACGCCTTTTTTGCGAACCTTTGACTCAGATATTATGATTTCGTTTTCCAAGTCAAAATCGTAATTAAGCCATGAGTTCCACATCAGGCTAAGTTCGAGATACGGTATTCGATTGCCGTGTGGCGGGTCTGTAAAAATATAATCTATCGAATTAGAGTTAATGAAAGAAAGGTCTGTCGCCGTTCCTTTTTGAACCAAATAGCCATCTTGGGATTTTTCAAGGTCGTCAAATAACGAGAATTCACCAATATAAGACGGAATAGCGTGATTTACTTCCTGTTTGCCTTTCAAAATTCTCTTGAATCGATTTTCAAAACATCGCCAAACATGAATTTCAAAATGTTCTGATGGTATCCAATAGCCAATAACCCAACTTCCAACTTCTGCTTTGGTTTCATTGCTTTCGCCTGTGCCATATGTCTTTCCGCGACGACGGATTACAAAAACCATATTACTGGCTTGTGGGAGCATTGCGCTAAAGCAAAACTCCATGACTGCTTTGATTTGCTCATCCTCAATTTGTCGAATTTTGTCCAAGAGCAAAGACAAATTCGATAGCGCGCGAGGCGTAAATAAATCACAAACGCGCATCCCCGCTTTAGCATTGATGCGACTGTTTTCTAACAATAAAGTCGTGGGATACCAGGCCGCTGGTCGAATAGGTTCTAATGCGGCAAGTCTGTCACCAGCGGAAGGTTTTTTTATCGCTTTAGAATTTCCACATGCTTTACATTCTACCCATATCTCATCAATCTGTTCCCCATTCCAGATAGTATGAGTTGCAATTGCTTGCGTATTTCCACATTTTGGACAATTTGTTTGATAAAGATTGCTGATTTCCTGCTCTACTTCTGAACGTAAAAAATCGAAACTTTTCTTAAGGGTTTTTACATCTACATGCGTAAGTCCCATTTTCGTAGAGATAATGGCGGTTGGATTTATATCCACGCCTATAGCGCGTCGCCTTAGTCTGATACTTTCTGTAACAGTAACACCTGAACCGCAAAACGGGTCAAGAACTAAATCGTTAGTTTTTGAATACTTTTCAATATACAAAGAAACCAGATTATATGGTTTTTTGGACCAATACTTGTGCATTGCGTACATGCCAGTATAGGTTTCTGGTTGTTCGCCATTATGGGTTTCGACTCCAGGAATCGTATCCTCTGGTGCTTCAAGAAAGGATAGTTGTGTTACCAAGTTTGTCATGCAGTTATTTTATCCTACCAGATTTGCTCATTCATTCGCTAACTTTGCAAAGGGCAAGTCAACCACCTGCCTGCCCGTTCCCCTGCTCCCTGTTCGTCAACTTCATCAACTCCCGGTACAGACCGCCAATCGTCTGCCCCTCGCGTGACAGGCCGTATAGCCCGAAGGTCAGGGTATAGGTGTAGTTAAATACCCGCCAGGTGAGGGCAATTGCCAGGGCGGTCGATTGGTCGCCCGAAAGCAGGGTCAGCGCGCCGCCGTAAGCGCCTTCCAGCGTGCCGACCGCGCCCGGCAGCGAGGGAATCGCCCCGCCGAAGGCCGCCGCGCCGAGCGAGAACAGGCCCCAGACCGGCTCGGCCTGCGGATAATAGGCCAGCGCCAGCAGGTAATATTGAACAATTGCCATGCCCCAGTTGAGCGCCATCCAGCCGAAAAAGCGCGCCGAAAGCCAGGGATTGGTCAACACGCCCAGGCCGGTCAGGAAGGCCTCCAGGAAACTGCCGCCCAATCGCTGCGCGACCGGCCAGCGGTGGCTTACATTATGAAAGACATCCAACGCCCACTGACGGTTGCGCGCCAGGGCGTACATGGCGGCCAGCCCCAGCAGCATCGCCCCGCCGATGAGGAAGGCAATCCGCTCCGCGCCGCCAGCCCCGACCACAAAAGGCACCGCCGCAATCAGAATCGCCGCCGAAAACACCAGGTCGGTGACGCGCTCGATGACGATGGTCGGCAGGATTTCGACGAACTTCATCTCGGATTTGCGGCTGAGCAGGAAGGCCCGTCCGATTTCGCCCAGGCGGAAGGGCAGGAAGTTGTTCAGCAGGTAGCCTTCCATCAGGGTCAGGAACACATCCCGGTACGAAGCGCGCTCGCGCAGCAGCGTCCGCCAGACCACGCCGCGCGCCAGCAGCCAGGCCGCGCCCATCAGGAACACGACCAGCAGCAGGCCGTAGTTGGCCTTCTTGAAGGCCTCCAGCACGGCTGGCAAATCAACAAAATATAAGATTGCCGCCACCAGTGTCAGGCTGACCAACAATCCAGGCAACATGCGTCGTAAATCTTTCATACACTCATTCCGTAATTCAACATACGCCGGGCCATTCGCAAACAGAAAATATAACGAAACACGCTCCACGCATCTTTACGCGCGCGTTCGCATGTTGCGGGATTCGCGCTCATTTGCCAATTTATTCATCCCCCAGTTTCAAGACCGCCATAAACGCATCCTGCGGGAGTTCGACGCTGCCGACCATTTTCATGCGGCGCTTGCCTTTTTTCTGCTTCTCCAGCAGTTTTTTCTTGCGGGTGATGTCGCCGCCGTAGCATTTTGCCAGCACATCCTTGCGCAGCGCCTTCACGTTTGCCCGGCTGATAATGCGCCCCGCCGAGGCAGCCTGGATGGCGACATCGAACATCTGGCGCGGGATGATGTCTTTCAGTTTGGTAATCAGCCGCTGGCCTTTGTGGTAGGCGTCCTTGTTATGCACAATCGCCGCCAGCGCATCCACCGGCTCGCCGTTGACCAAAATCTCCAGTTTTTGCAATTGGTCGGGGCGGTATTCGGCAAACTGGTAATCGAGCGAGGCGTAGCCCTTGGTGCGGCTCTTCAACTCATCGAAAAAGTCCACAATCAACTCGGCCAGCGGAATCTGGAAGTTCAACTGCACGCGGCGCGGGGCCGGGTATTCCTGGCTCTTGAACGTGCCGCGCCGCTTGGTCACCAGTTCCATAATCGGGCCGTAAAAATCAACCGGGGTGATAATCTCGATATTCATCCACGGCTCGCGGATTTCGACCAATTTGCTCTCGTCGGGCAGCTGCGCCGGGGAATCGATCAGCAGCGTCTCGCCCGTCACCGTCACCGCTTCGTATTCCACCGAAGGCGCGGTAAACAGCACATCCAGGTCATACTCGCGCTCGATACGCTCCTGGATAATCTCCATGTGGAACAGCCCCAGGAACCCGGCCCGGAAACCGAATCCAATCGCCTGCGAAGTTTCCGGCTCGTAGGTCAGCGAAGCGTCGTTCAGTTGCAGTTTTTCGAGCGCGTCGCGCAGGTCGCTGTAATCGTCCGCGTCCACCGGGTAAATGCCGGCAAATACCATCGGTTTGGGATGGCGATACCCGGGCAGGGATTCTGCCGCAGGAGCATTGACCTTGGTGATGGTATCTCCCACGCGGGCATCGTGGACGGTTTTCAGGCCGGTAGCGATGTAGCCGACTTCTCCTGCTGTCAACCGGCTGACAGGTTTCAGCGTGGGGGCAAAAATTCCCACTTCGATGGGCTTAACCTCCGTCCCGACCGTCATCATCCGCAGGGTGTCATTGGCCGTTACCGCCCCCTCCACCACGCGGACGTAGCAAATCACGCCTTTATACGAATCGTAATGCGAGTCGAAAATCAAGGCCTTGAGCGGCTTCTCGCCCTCGCCAACCGGCGGCGGCACCTTTTGGACAATCGCCTCCAGCACCGCTTCCACGTTCAGCCCGGCTTTGGCCGAGATTTGAATCACCTCCTCGGCCCGGCCCCCAATCAGCGCGGAGATGTCCTCCGCCACTTCATCGGGATGGGCCGAGGGCAGGTCAATCTTGTTGATAACGGGAATAATTTCCAGGTCGGCATCCAGCGCGGCGTACAGGTTGGCGAGCGTTTGCGCCTCGATTCCCTGGGTGGCGTCCACCACCAGCAGTGCGCCCTCGCAGGCCAGCAGCGCGCGCGAGACTTCGTAGCCAAAATCGACATGGCCGGGGGTATCGATGAGATTCAGTTCATAATCTTTGCCGTCTCTGGCGCGATAGTTCATGCGCACCGCCGAGGCCTTGATGGTCACGCCTTTTTCGCGTTCCAAATCCATCGAATCCAATACTTGCTCGGTCATCTCCCGGTCCGAAATCGTGCCGGTGACCTGCAACAAACGGTCGGCCAGGGTTGATTTGCCGTGGTCGACGTGAGCGATAATACAGAAGTTACGAATATATTCAGACATAGGCTTAAGCGGGGAAAGTATACCCGATTTTCCATCGTATCGCGCCTGCCATGTTAAACGCGCGCCGGCGGGGAGGGCTTCACTTTTCGATTTTGTTGTATACTTTTGCATGAAAAGTACCCCTGTCTTCAGGCGGTGCTTTACAGGCTGAAGCCTGCGGTACATCCGCGCTGCCTTCAGGCGGTGAATCCACAGGCTGAAGCCTGCGGTACGCATGTATCCCTGCGGTACACATGGAGATTGCCAGGTATGCCCATCCCCCTCAACCCCTACATCGCCGGCGACCCGGTCGGCAACAGCGCCGCCTTCGTGGGCCGCGCCGACGCGCTGCGCGACGTGCTGCGCGCGCTGAATAACCCGGCCAAAAACGCCATCACCCTCTACGGCCAGCGGCGCATCGGCAAGACCTCCATGCTGCAATACCTGACCGCGCGCCTGCCCGCCGAGGGGCCTTACCACGCGGTTTATTTTGATTTGCAAGACAAAGCCGCCTGGCCCCTGCCGCGCCTGCTGGCCGAACTGGCCCGCAAAATTGCGGATACGCTCGGCTGGCCCGCGCCGACTCTCTCGAACGCGGATACCGAACCCTTCCGCGTCTGGATGAAACAGCGCCTGGAGGCTTTGGGCGGCGGCCAGTCGCTGGTGCTGCTCTTCGACGAGTTCGACGTGCTGGCCGACCCGCAAACGGGCAGCGCCGCCAGGGAGTTTTTTCCCTACCTGCGCGAATTGCTGGCCCTCGACCCGCTGCGCCTGCAATTCGTCTTTGTCTTGGGGCGCAACATCACCGACCTGAGCAGCCTGGCGCTCTCGGTCTTCAAGGGCGTTGAATCGAAGCGCGTCTCGCTGCTCGCAAGGGAAGACACCTTCAAACTGGCGCGGCTTTCAGAGCAGAACGAAAGCCTGTACTGGCCGCAAAAAGCCCTCGAGGCGCTCTACGACCTGACGCGCGGCCACGCCTACCTGACCCAGGCCCTCTGTTCGCAGGTCTGGGAGAGCGCCTACGACGAAGAGCCGGATGCGCCGCCCAAGGTCACAGCGCAGATGATTGAAGAAGCCGTCGAACCGACCCTCGATTCCAGCCGCAACATGCTCGAATGGTTGTGGAACGGGCTGGGGCCGGCGGAGAAAGTCGTCAGCGCTGCCCTGGCCGGGGCCGGGCGCGAAGTGGTAGATGAAGTTCGCCTCGAACACATCCTGCGCGAGAGCGGCGTGCGCATCCTGATTCGTGAACTGCAAAACGCGCCCCAAATGCTTGCCGATTGGGACATCCTCGAACCGGCCGATGGCGGCCACATTTTCCGGGTCGAGTTGCTGCGCCGCTGGCTGGCGAAATACCACCCGCTCAGCCGCACCCAGACCGAACTCGACCGAATCCTGCCGGCCGCCGATAATCTCTTCCAGGCTGCCGAGGCTTTTTACGCCCAGGGCAGCCTGGAACGGGCCGAAAATCTGTTGGAACAGGCGGTGGGCATCAACCCGAACCACCTGCGCGCCAACGAAATGCTGGCCGAAATTCTGATTGGCGGCGGGCGGCTGGCCGAAGCCCGCGAAAAACTGGAAAAACTGCTCGAATTTGCGCCCTCGGTGGCCCGCCCGCGCCTGGCGCAGGTCTATTTACAGCAAGCGCAGGCCGCCGGTGACGATGCCGCCCGCCTGGCGCTCTATGAAAAAGTGCTTGGGCTGGATGGCGGCAACCCCGAAGCCCGCGCCGGGGTCGAGAAAATCAGGCAGTTCGAGCGCGAAGAGAAAGAACTGGCCTTCAACTACCTAGAAGGCCGCCAGGCCCTCCAGCGCGGCGAGTGGCAGCGGGCGGTGGAATTCCTGCAAAAAGCGGTCGCGCGCCAGCCCGGTTACGCCTACGAGCGCGGCAAAGACGCCGAAAGCGCCGCCGACCTGCTGGCCCGCGCCGCGCGCGAAGATAAACAGCGCCCGCCCGCCTGGCGCATTTGGCTGCGCAACAACCTGGCCCTGGCCGGCCTGAGCGGCACGTTTGTGATTTTGCTGCTCATTTTCTCGGCATCCTTTGGCGGCGCGGCCTTCCAGACCGCCGTCGATGCCCGCGTTGGCGTCTTTGGTACCTTTGCCCCTACTTTTACCCCCACCCTGACGCCCACCCCCACCCTGACGCCCACCATCACCCTGACCCCCTCGCAGACTCCAACCATCACCCCCACCTTTACCCCCACCCCGACCAACACCCCCCACCCTGGCGCTGCATCCGCCCCGCGCGAAGCGGATGGCATGGTGATGGTTTATGTTCCAGGCGGTACCTTCCAGATGGGTTCGGAAAATGGCGGTAGTGATGAAAAGCCGGTTCACAGCGTGAGGCTGGATGCCTTCTGGATGGACGAGCACGAAGTCACCAACGACATGTACAAAAAGTGCGTGGATGCCGGGGTCTGTCAGCCGCCTTCTGACTTGGGATATTACAACAGCAGCCCCAATTCCCCGGTGGTTTATGTGGATTGGAACAAGGCCAACGCCTACTGCGAATGGGCTGGCGGTGTTCCGACAGGCTCAACAACCGTTCGTTTACCCACCGAAGCCGAGTGGGAATACGCCGCGCGCGGCGGGTTGGCTGGCAAAGCATACCCCTGGGGCGGCGAAGCCCCGGTATGTACTCACGGCGCGAAGAACGGCGCGCAATATGGCCCCTGTCTTCCCGACTCGCCGATTGACGTTAAGACCTTCCAACCCAACGGCTATGGCCTGTACGACATGGCTGGTAATGTCTGGGAGTGGGTCGGCGATTGGTACGGCAATTACCCGAGCGGCGCGCTCGAAAACCCGACCGGGCCCGAAAATGGCTCCAGTAAGGTTCTGCGTGGCGGCTCGTGGGTCAACTACGATAACTACCTGCGCGTCTCGCTTCGCTTCTGGCTCACGCCGGGCGATACCGTCGTCAGTGTCGGCTTCCGTTGCCTCCGCTCGCCTTAATTCTGGTATTCTGGTTTCTGATTTTCTGCGCCCGAAGGGCGTTCTGCGCTCCTGTCTTCCCCGCGCAGCGGGTCGCGTTATTTTTTTTGCAAATCGTATCGCAGGCTTTAGCCTGCAAACCAGGGAAAGGAGGTTTTGCAGTGAACAGGCGTCAAAGCGAAGACCCCTGGCTGTGGGAACGGCTGATTTCGTTTGAAAACCTGCTTTCGGCCTACAAAAAAGCCGCCAAAGGCCGGCGCGGCCGCGCTTCAGTGGCAGGCTTTGAATATAACCTCGAAAACGAACTGCCCCAATTACAATCTGAACTGCGCGAAGGCCGTTACCAGCCGGGCCAGTATGTCAGTTTCTATGTGCATGACCCCAAAAAACGCCTGATTTCCGCCGCGCCCTTTCGTGACCGGGTTGTGCATCATGCCCTGGTGAACATCATCGAGCCAATTTTTGAGCGCAAATTCATCTTCGATACCTACGCCAACCGCAAAGGCAAGGGCACCCATGCCGCGCTCGACCGCTGCGCCCACTATATGCGCCGTTTTGCCTGCGTCCTGCCGCTGGATGCGCGCCAGTTTTTCCCGTCCATTGACCATGCTGTTTTGCTGGCAAACTTGCAAAAGAACATCCAAAACGAGAAAATCCTGGGTTTGTGCCGGCTCATCCTTGCCAGCGGCGAGGGCGTTTTGCAGGAAGAATATGAGCCGGTCTATTTTCCCGGTGATGATTTGTTTGCCATCAATAAGCCGCGCGGTTTGCCAATCGGAAATCTCACCAGCCAGTTTTTGGCGAATGTCTATCTCAACCCGCTCGACCAGTTCATCAAACGTACGCTCAAGTGCCAGGGCTATGTTCGCTATGTCGATGATATGCTGCTTTTTTCAAATGACAAGGCAGAATTAAATCGCTGGCGCGGGCAGGTCATCCAATTCCTGGCCGGTTTGCGCCTGACCGTGCATGAAAACAGCGCCCAGCCGCGCCCCACGCGCATTGGCCTCCCGTTTTTGGGCTTCCGGGTCTTCCCAGACCACAGGCGGCTCAAACGTCGTAAAGTTGTCCACGCCCGGCGGCGATTGAAGGCGCTGGCCGCGCGTTACCATGCCGGCCAAATTGAGCAAAAAGCGGTCAAAGCCCGCGTCCAGGCCTGGGTGGCCCATGCCGCGCATGGCGATACCTGGCGCCTGCGCCAGTCCATTTTTCGTGAAATTCGGTTTGTGTCCCCCGAAGGAGGCTCGCGTGTCCCAGCAATCACCAATTTTCAGCAAGACCTATGATTTCCTGCTCTGGACGTTGAATCACGCCTAGGGTTATCCCAAAAGCGAGCGCTTTCGGCTGGCAAAGCGGCTGGAAGACAGCCTGTTTGGATTTCACGAATGCCTGTTGGCGGCCACCCGTCCCGCGCAAACCCGCGCGGCCCTGGCCCAGGCTGACCTGGAACTGGACAAAGCCCGCTTTTACCTGCGCCTGAGTCATGCGCGCAAATTGATGGACGCCAAACAATATGAATATGCCGTAAATGCTCTGACGGAAATCGGCAGGCTGTTGGGCGGCTGGCTGAAAAGCCTGCCCTCCCTGCCGTAAATCCTGGGAATGCCGGAACGGGTTCTGCGTGGCGGCTCGCCTGCCCTGGCGGGTCAGGCCAGGGTGGAACAACAACGATAACAACCTGCGCGTCTCGAATCGCAACAGGAACACGCCAGACAATACCAACAACAATGTCGGCTTCCGTTGCCTCCGACCGATTTCTTTGTAATTTCACGACCAGAATCCGGGCAGTTGCAGCCAAAAGTGAAGATTGCCCGGGCGTGTTTTGAAATCGAGCGCCGGTCATTCCCGTCATCCCGCCTGCGGGGTGGCAAATATCCAAAAGCCGGGCATCCTGCGCCCTGCCTTGATGCCCGGCAACATTAAATTTGGAGAAATGTTCCATGAATTTTTCATCCCAACCCCCCATTCATTGGCCGCGCTGTACCGCCGCCATCAGGCGGCGGCTTACAGGCTGAAGCCTGTGGTACATTACCTCATGACCCAAAAAGAATTCTTTATCCGCCGCCTGCCTCACTGGCATCTTGCCAACGCCACTTTCTTTGTGACGTTTGGACTGGAAGGCAGCCTGCCCCAACCGGTCGTTGCCCAAATTCAGGCGGATTATGAATCTGCGCGCCGTCAACTGCAAGCCGAAGAACAGCCAAACCGCCGCGAAGAATTGTATCGGCTATCGAAACGACTTTTCAAACGCTATGACGACTATCTCGACCAGGGTCAGGGGCCTCGGTGGCTTGCGCAAGCAGAAATTGCGCGGATGGTTTGCGAGCAAATCCATCTGCTTCACCCGGAACAATATCACTTGCGCGCGTACTGCGTCATGTCCACCCATGTCCATCTACTGGTAGATACGCAAGATATTCCCCTTCCGCCGCCATCCAAAGACGGCAAACAGCAAACGCCGCTCTCTTACGCCTTGTTTTTGCTCAAAGGACGAACCGCGCGCCGGGCCAATCTGATGCTTAATCGGCAGGGCGCTTTTTGGCGGCGCGAGAGCTACGACCATGTTGCGCGCGATGAACGCGAACTTGAACGAATTGTCTCGTACATTCTCAACAACCCGGTCAAAGCGGGATTGGTTGAAAATTGGCAAGATTACCCGTATGTCTTTTTGAATCAGTAACCGTACCGCCGCCTTCAGGCGGCGATTTACAGGCTGAAGCCTGTGGTACATCCGCGCTGCCTTCAGGCGGTGATTTACAGGCTGAAGCCTGTGGTACATCCGCGCTGCCTTCAGGCAGTGATTTACAGGCTGAAGCCTGTGGTACATCCGCACCGCCTTCAGGCAGTGATTTACAGGCTGAAGCCTGTGGTACATTCTTCTACCGGAGAAACGCTCCATGAACTCATCCTCTCACACTCCCTTCATTGGCCGCGCCCGCGAAATCCGGCGCATTGTCAGCCGTCTGTCGAACGGCGGGCAATCGCTGGCCATTTGCGGCGAGCCGCGCATGGGCAAAACCAGCCTGCTCCATCACCTGCAAGACCCGGCCCTGCGCGAAGCCCGCTATGGCGAACTGGCCGCCAACCTGCTCTTCCAGTACATCGACATCCAGCCTTTGGGGGCATCTTTCGACCAGCAGCAATTCTGGAAAATCGCCCTGCAGCCGCTGGTTGAAAAACTCAAGCAAACCCGCCATCCGGCTATCTTTTCCGCTTACGACACCAGCAAGCGCGAAGGCTTCGGCGCCTTTGGCCTCGAACGCCTGCTGGCCCAAATGCAATCCGCTGGCTGGCGGCTGGTTTTGCTGATTGATGAGTTCGACAACCTGCTCAATCACCCCGTCCTGCACCAGGCCGAGTTCTATGGCAGCCTGCGCTCGCTGGCCAGCCGCTATACTTCGCTATCCTTGGTGATTGCCAGCCGCCAGAACCTGGAACAGCTCAACGACAAAACCAGCGCCTACAGCCACCTCGGCTCGCCCTACTTCAACTTCATGACCCAGGTGGTGCTTGGCGCGCTCGAGAAAAAGGACGCCCTGCAACTGGTTGCCACGCTCCAGCCGGGTTTGAGCGCAGCCGACGCCGAATTCCTGTACCACGCCGCCGGGGGCCAGCCCTTCCTGCTCCAAACCGCCGCCAACGCCCTGCGCGACGCCTATGACGACGGCGAACCCGAATCCCTGGCGCGCTGGGAATGCGCCGCCCGCGACCTGTACGATACCGCCCGCCCAATCCTGAAAGAAACCTGGCAGACCTGGCTGCCTGAAAGCCGCAAAGCGGTTGCCATCATCGCCCTGTCCTCTATGCCCGGCCTGGTCACGGGCCGCGAATTCGACCTGGATGACCTGCTGGCCTCCCTGCCCGATTACCGTAACGAAGTGGATGACCTGCGCAAACGCGGGTTCCTCGTCCAAGAATCAAGCCCCGAATCCCGCGCCGGCTATCGCCTGCAGGCCCAGGTCGTGCTCTGGTGGCTGGCCGCTGAACTGCTGCGCGTCACCCGTCCGCAGGATGACCAAGACCTGGGCAACTGGCTGCTCGCCCAACAATGGGACGGCCTGGTCAAAGAAGGCGAAAAAGCCCAACTCAAAAAAGCCCTGACGGCCCTGGGCGGTTTGCTTAAAACCGGTGTCGAGTCCTTCATCAAGGCCAGCGCGGAGGGGTTTGCCAAGGGGTTGACCGCAGTCAAGTAAACCCGCTTGGAAAAAAGAGAGACTGTCACTTTTTGAAGTGACAGTCTCTTTGTATTTTGGCTGGAGGATTCTATCTGGCCTTGACCGACTCGGACATTTCCAGCCGCACGGCGTCGCGTCCTTCCGGTAGTTGCGCTTTTTTGACAAATTCCCAAAACTCCACCTGCATGCGGGTCAGCGGTTGGCGGCGGTTGCGAACCATGTACAGGTTGCGGGTCAGTTGCATACCCGCGACCTCCACTTCCACCAGCCGCCCCAGCGCCATCCCGCGCGCGGCGGCCAGGCGGGAGATGAAGGCGACGCCCAGACCCTCTTCGACCGCCATGCCAATCGCCTCGGCGTTGCCCAGCACCATTGCCACATTCAGCATATCGGGAGAAATATCGCATTTGAGCAGGCCGTCCCGCAGTACTTCCCGGGTTCCGGCGGCATCTTCCCGCAGGATGATGGGTTCATCGAGCAGGTCGTCCGGGTAGATTTTGCGATATTGCGCCCAGCGGTGCCCGGCAGGCGCAACCAGGATAACGTCGTCTTTGAAGAAATCCTGGTATTCCAGGTCGTAGTGTTCGATCATCTTGCTCGAAACACCGAGCGCGGCCTCGCCTGATAACAGTTTGTGGATGACCGAATCGCGGCTGATGACGAGCACGTTGATGCGTACCTGTGGATATTCATGGCGGAAGCGGGCAATCAGCCCCGGCAGCAGGTACTTGCCTGAGGCTGTCGAGCAGCCGACTGACATCTCACCGACAACCTCCCCGTGCAGGGAAAGCATGGTCTGTTCGACGCGCTGCGCCGCTGTCAGCAATTCACGCGCCATTGAGACCAGCACTTGTCCCGCTTCAGTCAAATGCACTGAGCGGCCCTGGCGGGTGAATAACTGTACCCCCAGATGCTTTTCCAAGCCCTGAATACTCTGGCTGACGGCTGGCTGGGTCAGGTGAAGCCGGCGGCCTGCTTCGCTGAAACTGCTTTGTTCCGCCACTGTCAGGAAAACACGGAGCGAATCCAGGTTGAGCATAACTCTCCTTTTCGAAGGATAGGAGTCAAATACCGCCCCAAGGTTTTTAGGGCGCTTTTGACCGTTTTTCATCAATCTTCAGGACATTATTATAGCCCAAACGCAAACCAAAACTTATTGTTTTCCATAAGCGAGGTGAATATTCGATTGTTACATCTATCACTATTCAGGTTAGGCGATCGATGTAAAATTTTACTGTGACGAAGTTCGCAAAAATAAAGGATGACATCCATGATTAAACTCAAACACCTCATCGCGCTCACCCTGGCAACCCTGACCCTGTCTGCCTGCGCTTCGCAAGCGACCTCAGGAGCAACCGAAATCCCGCCGACAGGTGAGGCAGTTGCTGCCACCTCCACCCCGCTCCCCACGCTGGTTCCGGTCGTAGATAACTGCCTGGAGTGCCATACCGATAAGGATAAGCTGGCTGCCCTGGCAAAGGAAGAAGAAGCCGGGCACGGCTCTGAATCTGAAGGGGTTGGCTGAGGGGGCGATGTGGCTCCGTTGGAGCCATGGGAGAAAGTGTTCGTCACGCGCGAGGCCTTCCTCGCCACCGCGCACGGTCAGATGGCCTGCACCTATTGTCACGGAGGCCAGCAGTCGCCGGATATGGAAACTGCTCACACTGGCCTGGTTGCCGACCCAAGCGGCAAGGGTGAAACCTGCGCGGCATGTCATGGTGACCAGTCTGAACACTTCGAGAAGAGCCTGCACGTTTCGCTGAGCGGCTATTGGGATACCCTGAATGCCCGCGGTGCGCCTGAAAATCACAAAGACCTTGAGACGATGTTTGGCAACCATTGTTCATCCTGCCACACCTCCTGCGGCGATTGCCACATCAGCCAGCCAGGCTCGGTTGGCGGCGGTTTCATCTCCGGGCATGTCATCAATAAGACTCCATCCATGACCCGCAACTGCACGGCCTGCCACGGCAGCCGGGTGGGAAACGAATATCTCGGCAAGAATGAAGAAATCCCCGGCGATGTCCACTTCCGCCAGGGGCGCATGAACTGTATCTCCTGCCACAGCGGGGCCGAAATGCACAACTCGGAAGCGGCCTGCACCCAGTGTCATGACACCAGCCAGGCGGCCTACCAGGTGACGAACCGTTATTCCGGCGCGCAGAGTCCGTCGTGTGAATCCTGCCACGAAACGGTCGGCAAGCAGGGTGACCCGGTTGTCCAGCACGTCCTGCACGGCGATAAACTGGCCTGCCAGGTCTGCCATTCGGTTTCTTACATGAGTTGCGATGGCTGCCATGTTGCCATCAGCGAGAAAACCGGCAATCCGTTTTTCAAAACCGAGCGCAGTTACATGAGTTTCTTCATCGGGTTGAATCCACTCCAAAACTATCATCGTCCTTATGAGTATGTTGTCGTGCGGCATGTCCCGATTTCGCCGACCTCGTACGAATATTATGGCGAGAACTTGCTGCCCAACTTCGACGCCCTGCCGACCTGGGCCTTTGCCACCCCGCACAACATCCAGCGCAAGACCCCGCAGAACGCATCCTGCAACGCCTGTCACGGCAACCCGGATATTTTCCTGACCGCTGACAAGGTCTCCCCTGAGGAACTCCAGGCCAACCAGCCTGTGATTGTCCCTGAAGTGCCGCCAGCGATTGGCGCGCCCTAATCGTCGTGTGCCCGCAAGGGTATGCGCGCCTTTTTCAAGGAGAAGAAAATGACCAAGAAAGTTCACTTTATCGTTGTCATGGCGCTGTTATTCAGCCTCGTGCTGGGCGCCTGCGCCACGCCTACCCCGGCTCCCGCTCCCACCCAGGCGCCGGCCCCCACTGAGGCTGTGGTGGTCGAAGAACCGGTGGTTGTCGCTGAGCCGGAACTGGACCTGATGGCCCTTTTCGCCGAGTTCTGGGCCAGCGTTCCGGCTGATAAGAGCTACGGCTCCATCAGCGCGGCCAAACTCAATGAACAGCTGGCCGAAAAGCCCGTCTTCCTGGTCGATGTGCGCGAACCCGCCGAACTGGAAGCCAACGGCTTTATCGCAGGCGCAATCAACCTCCCGGTGCGCGGTATCCTGCAAAACCTGGATAAACTGCCCGGCCTGGATGACCAGATTGTCATCTACTGCGCCTCCGGCCACCGCGGCAGCATGGCGATGATGGCCCTGCGCATGTTGGGCTATACCAACGTCGTCAACCTGGGCGGTGGAACTGGCGCCTGGACAAAGGCTGGCCTGCCGCTTGAAAAGGGCGTCCCGGCGGAAGCGGCTGCCATCAGCAGCCCGATTGTCGAAGATAAGGCCCTGTTCGATGCCCTGGATGGTTTCCTCTCGGGCCTGCCCGCCGATAAGGGCTTTTACACCGTCAAATCTGACAAAGTCACCGAATTCATCATCGAGAAGTCGCCTTTTATCGTGGATGTTCGCTCCCAGGCTGAGTGGGACAAAGACGGCTATATCGAAGGCGCGACTCACATCCCCTTCCCCGATTTCCTGACCAGCCTGGATAAATTCCCCGCCGATAAGAACGCCCCCGTCCTCGTTTACTGCGCCTCCGGCCACCGCGGCGGCATGACCCTGATGGCCCTGCGCATGATGGGCTACACCGATGTCACCAACCTGAACGGCGGCCTGAACGCCTGGAAAGCGGCCAAACTGCCGGTCGTCGGTTGGGTCGATTGGCCTGCCACTTTCGCCGAATTCCTGACCAACCTGCCCGCCGACCAGGGCTTCTACTCGGTCTCCGGCGCAAAACTGAATGAAATGCTGGCCGAGAATCCGCCTTTCATTGTGGATGTGCGCGAACCGTCTGAACTCGAAGCCAATGGCTTTATCGCCGGCGCGGTCAACCTGCCCATCCGCGACCTGCTCAAGAATCTGGACAAACTTCCCGCTCAGGACGCGAAAATTGTCGTGGTTTGCGCCTCCGGCCACCGCGGCGCGTATGCGATGGCTTCCCTGCGGTTGCTGGGTTACGCCGATGTCGTCAACCTGGGCGGCGGCATGAACGGCTGGGTTAAGGCCGAACTGCCCGTCGAAAAAGGCGCTCCCGTTGCCCCAACTGCCGGGACCGCCCCCGCTGTAGACGCCATCCGCCTGGCCTACCTGGATGCCTACCTGACCAACCTGCCCACCGCCGGCTTTGGCTCGGTCAAAGGCCCCGACCTGAACGCTGAAATCACCGGCGGGACGGTGCCGTTCCTGCTCGATGTCCGCCGCCAGACCGAATGGGACGAAAAAGGTCACATCGCAGGCGCGGTGCTGGTTCCGGTCAACGACCTGCCCGCCAACCTGGCCCAACTGCCCGCTGACAAAGCCGCTCCCATCGTCGTGTTGTGCGCTTCCGGTCATCGCGGCGCGGTTGCCCAGATGTACCTGCAAGCCCTGGGCTACACCAACGTCCGCAACCTGAACGGCGGTATGAATTCCTGGATTGCCGCGGAATTGCCGGTTGTGAAGTAAACGATTTTCAAGAATCAAAAAGGCTGCCCGAAAGGGCAGCCTTTTTGATTCCACCTTCTATGACAATGCTCCGCGATTTTTGTGACAACTATCGCTATGTCATGTTTGCCCGGCGGTGATATAGTTGATATGTATATATTCGCTTATTTGCATACAAGGCAGGCTTTACCATGATTTCACAAACCTTAGCCCAGGAAGTTTCCCAACTCGAAGCCGATTTGTGCTTCGCCCTCGCCGACCCGACCCGTATTTTGTTGCTCTACGCGCTCGATGAGCAGCCGCGCAACGTGACCGAACTGACCCAGGAATTGAACATCACCCAGCCCACCGCCTCGCGCCACCTGAAAATCCTGCGCGACCGGGGCCTGGTGCGCCCCAACCGGCAGGGCGTGGTCATCCAATACGAACTGAACGACAAACGCCTCATCCAGGCCCTCGACCTGCTGCGCAGCGTCCTGCGCGACCGCATCGCCTACCGCGCAAACTTGATGGAAGAGATTGACGCGTAATGTACGCATCTTTACCTCTGCTCCCTCTCTCATCGGGAGAGGGCCGGGGTGAAGGGCAAAGGAGAATGCAATGACGAAAGTAAAACCCTACTGGCTTCTGGGACTGATTGGCATCCTGGCCGTCCTGCTCGTCCCGCTGATTGCGCTCTGGCCCAAGAGCGCCCGCGCCCTCGATGACCCCTGGGCGGCGGTTCCCAAACATCCCGTGCATGTCCCGCACGCCGACATCATTGCCGCCAAATTCAAGGGTGTTGACCCCGCCGCCCTCACCGGCCCCGACATCACCCGCGCCTGCCTGGAGTGCCACCCGAACGCCGCCAGCGACGTGATGATGACCAGCCACTGGACCTGGCAAAGCCCGGAATTCGAGATTCCCTGGCGTGATGGCGAAACGGCCACCATCGGCAAATTCAACCAGATGAACAACTTCTGCATCAGCGCGAAGGGCAACCAGAAAAGTTGCACCAGTTGTCATATCGGCTACAACTGGCAGGAAGACGAAAATGTTCAAGATGGCAACTATGGCGCCAATCTTGAAAACCCCGAAAACGTCGACTGCTTAATCTGCCACGCCCAATCGGGATACGCCAAAGGTTCGTATGGAAATCCTCGTGAAGGCGTCAACCTGGTGGCAGCCGCCGGTTCGGTCGCCGCGCCCACCCGCCAGTCGTGCGGGAACTGCCATTTTAACGGCGGCGGAGGCAACGGCGTGAAGCACGGCGACCTCGACCAGAGCCTCATCTACCCATCCGAAAGCCAGGATGTCCACATGGGGCGCAACAACTTCATCTGCACCGACTGCCATGTGACCACCAATCACCAGGTCAAGGGCCGCCTCGTGGTTGATAATCTCACCATCGACCCGGCGGAGCAGGTTTCCTGCACCCAGTGTCACAACGAGAATCCACACACCGACGAGCGCATCAACCTGCATACGGACTCGGTGGCCTGCCAGACCTGTCATATCCCGGCCTTTGCGGTCGAGGACCCCACCAAAGTTTCGTGGGATTGGTCCACCTCCGGCCAGGACATTGGCGACGACCACTTCACCTACCTGAAAATCAAGGGCAACTTCGTCTACCAGAAAAACGTCCAACCCACCTACCTGTGGTTCAACGGCAACCTGGAGTACCGCTACCTGCTGGGCGACAAAATCGACCCGACCCAGGTCACATACATCAACAAAGTTGCCGGGGATATTAAAGACCCGACCGCCAAGATTTTCCCCTTCAAATTGCATGTTGGCAACCAGCCCTATGACACCGGCTATAACTACCTGCTGGCTCCCATCACCTCCGGGCCGGATGGTTACTGGACGACCTTCGATTGGGATAGCGCCTTCCGCCTGGCCCAGGAACGCACCGGGTTGGCATACAGCGGCAATTACGGTTTCACCGAAACCTACATGTATTGGCCGATTACGCACATGGTCCAGCCCAAAGAAAACGCCCTGCAATGCAGCGATTGCCACAGCGAAAACGGGCGCATGGACTGGCAAGCCCTCGGCTACCCCGGCGACCCCCTCAAATGGGGCGGGCGCAAGTAGGACAGGATTTATCCTGTCCAATGCCAGATAAAGCAACGGATGAACCCATGAAACCCATCTTCCTGCATCGAAAATCGCTCCTGACAGCCGGATTAAGCCTGCTTGCGCTCGCCGCCCTGGGCGTCACGTACGCCTTGGCCCACCAGCCCGCTGCGCCTGCCCAACAGGTTTCGCCCATCCACCCGGCCTTTGCCCTGCTCGACTCTGACGGCGCAAACGTCTTGGAAAGCGGGCAGCCCGTCAGCACCATGCAGACCTGCGGGCAGTGCCACGACGCCGCCTACATCGAATCCCACAGCTTCCACGCCGACCTCGGCCTGGGCGCTTACCAGCCCGGGGACGGCCTGAACGCCAGCAACGGCATGTTCGGCAAGTGGGACCCCATCACCTACCGCTATCTCTCCCAGCCCGGCGATGAGCGTCTCGACCTGACTACCGCCGGGTGGTTGATGAACTATGGGGAGCGGATTCCCGGCGGCGGCCCGGCGACCACCTCCCGCAGTGGACTTTCCCTTTTACAGATTCCCCCCGACCCTTCCAACCCTGAATCTTCCCTCCTCAATCCCGAAACCGGCCAGGCGGAAGCGTGGGATTGGCAGGCCTCCGGCGTGATGGAGATGAACTGCTTCCTGTGCCATCTGCCCAGCCCTAACACGGAAGCCCGCGCCGCCGAAATCAAGGCTGGGCGCTTTGGGCAGGCCAACACCGCCACCCTGGTTGGCATGGGCTGGGTCGAAAAGTCAGGCGAGACGTTTACCTACAATCCCGCCGCCTTTGGCGAGGACGGCAAACTCAAACCGGAATTTGTCCTGCTCCAGGACCCCGCTAACGAAAACTGCGCCGCCTGTCACGGTGAAGTCCACGCCAGCAGCGATTCTCCGCTGGTTATCTCGGCCTGCGATATGTCCTATCCCAAGACCGCCACTACCGGACAGGTGATTGCCGCGCAAAAAATTTCCGCTTCGGGCGTCAACCTGAAAGACAAGCAAACCCTGACCCGTTCCTGGGACATCCACGCCGAGCGCGCCCTGAAATGCACCGATTGTCACTACTCGCTCAACAATCCCATCCATGCCCAGACCATTGCGGCGACTTCCCCCGACCACCTGACCTACGACCCGCGCAAACTGGAAATCGGCGAATACCTGCAACGCCCCGACCACAACTTCGCGCGCGGGCAGAGCGCCCAGTTTACTGTCGCGCCTGAGTCGAAAGATTCCATGCGGCGCTGCGAGTCGTGCCACGACGCCGTTCCAGCCCACAATGATTGGCTGCCTTACACCGAACGGCACATGACCGTTGTGGCTTGCGAAGCCTGCCACATCCCGCAGATGTACGCCCCCGCCATCCAATCCTACGACTGGACGGTGGTCAGCCTGGATGGTTCACCTGCCAATTTGTGCCGGGGTCTGACTGGCGGCGATACGGTCAACAGCCTGGTAACCGGCTTCCAGCCCGTTCTCATGCAGCGCACCAACATCGACGGACAAAAACTGCTTGCCCCGTACAACCTGGTGACATCTTTCTATTGGGTTTACGACGGGGAGAACGGCCCGCGCCCGGTGCGCGAATTCGATTTACAGGCCGCGTATCTTGTCAATGGTCAGTACGCGCCCGAAATCCTGGCGGCCTTCGATAGCGATAAAAACGGCTTGCTCGATTCGGCTGAATTGCGCACCGATTCCTTCGAAAAGCAGGCGGTTGTCGCCGCCCGGCTCGAAGCGCTTGGATTGAACAATCCGCACATCGAGGGGCAGGTGCAGCCTTACAGCATCAATCACAATGTTGCCGGACGCGGCCATGCCATCCGCGAATGCACCACCTGCCACACCAGCGATTCGCGCGTCACCGCGCCTTTACAACTGGCCGCTTATGCTCCGGCGGGCGTGCTGCCGCAGTTTGTCAGCGATAGCAATGTCAACGTGACCGGAGAAATTATCAGCGGGGAGGATGGCGCGCTGTTCTACCAGCCGGTTACGATGAAGGACGGCGTCTACGTCTTTGGCCGCGACCGAATCCACTGGATTGATTGGTTTGGCGCGCTGGCCTTCGTCGGAACGTTGTTCGGCGTCGCCGGGCATGGCACATTCCGCTATCTCTCGTCGCTCAAACACCCCAAACATGCGCCCGCCCTCAAGCGCGTTTACATGTACGAGGCATACGAGCGCTTCTGGCACTGGCTTCAGACCTTTGCGATTGTCTTCCTGCTCTTTACCGGCCTGGCCATCCACCGTCCTGACATCTTTGGCGCGTTCTCCTTCCGCCACATGGTGCTGATTCATAATGTGCTGGCGGCCATCTTGGTGCTGAACTTCCTGATGTCGCTGTTCTGGCATGTCACCACCGGCGAAGTCCGCCAGTACATTCCCAACTTCCTCAAGCCGGTCGGCATCATCAACGATATGGTGGTGCAGGTCAAGTTCTATGTTGTTGGGATTTTCAAGGGCGAACCGCATCCCTTCGAGAAGCGTCGTGAGAAAAAATTGAACCCGCTCCAGCAGATAACCTACTTCGGCCTGCTGACCGTTTTGCTCCCGCTCCAAATGCTCACCGGCGCGCTGATGTGGGGCGTGCAGCAGTGGCCGCAGGTTGCCGGTTGGTTTGGCGGCCTGCCCGTCCTGGCGCCTTTCCACAGCCTGGCGGCCTGGCTGCTGGCCGCTTTTATCGTCGGACACGTCTATCTCACCACCACCGGCGCGGCACCGCTCGAAGCCATGCGCGGCATGGTCACGGGCTGGGAGGAAGTGGAGGAGAGCGAGAATGGTAATTCGTAATTGGTAATTCGTGGCGCGAAACTCGATACTCGATACTCGATACTCGATACTCGATACTCGATACTCGATACTCGATACTCGATACTCGAAAATTGGTCGAATAACGAATATCGAACCCCGAATAACGAACCCGGAATAACGAACCCGGAAAGAGAGAAACTTATGGCACTCGCAGCAAAACCAACCAAAAAAACTTTTGACCTGAAAGCCCTCTTCAACCGCCCGGCCCAACCCTATGTGCATCCGTATCTGGGCGGGGTCATCCTGGGCGTGGTCCTGTTCCTGGCCTTGTTTCTGACTGGTAACGGACTTGGCTCCTCGGGGGCTACCTCGCGCCTGGTCGTTTTCGTGCAAGACCAGTTCGTCCCCGACCATGTGGACCGCACCCCTTACCTGTTGCGCATGGCCGGCGGCGACAAAAACCCGCTCGATGATTGGCTGGTTCCGGTCTTTTTCGGCGCGCTGCTGGGTGGCTTTGCCTCGGGCATGATTTTTGGCCGCGTCAAACTCGAAACCACCAAAGGCCCGCATATCTCTGACCGCGCCCGCTGGCTGCTGGCCTTTGTGGGCGGCATGTTGTTCCTCTATGGGGCGCGCATGGCGCGCGGCTGCACCAGCGGCCAGGCCCTCACCGGCGGAGCGGTGCTTTCGGCTGGCTCATGGGTGGTCATGCTCTGCATCTTTGCGGGCGCCTATGGCCTGGCCTATTTCGTGCGGAAATTGTGGAATTAGCGAGGCTCCTATGAACTTTCCTCTTCTTGCCTTCCAAAACGTCAGCGCCGCCAATCCCTGGACCTATCTCGTCTTTGGACTGATTGGCTTCGCTTTTGGCTTCACCCTCGAAATGTCGGGCTTTGGCAACAGCCGCAAACTGGCCGCCCAGTTCTATTTCACCGAACTGACCGTGCTGAAAGTGATGTTCACCGCCGTCATCACTGCCATGGTGCTGACCTTCGGCGCAGTCAGCCTCGGTTTGCTCGATTACAGCCAGGTCTGGGTCAATCCGACCTATCTCTGGTCGGGCATCCTGGGCGGGCTGATTATGGGCGTTGGCTTTATTGTTGGCGGGTTCTGTCCCACCACCTCGCTGGCTTCGGCCTCGACCGGCAAAATCGACGGCATGATGTTCATGCTGGGCGGATTCGTGGGCGCGTTCCTGTTTGGTGAAACCGAACGTTTCTTCACCGACTGGTACAACAATGCCGGATATTTTGGCCGCGTCACGTTGATGGATGTCTTCGGCCTGCCGACCGGCGTCGTCGTTCTAATGGTCGTCCTGATGGCGCTGTTCATGTTCTGGGGTTCTGAACAACTGGAGCGTATTATCGGTAAAAAAGATATGAGCCGCGAACCCAAGCTGCGCCTGTACGGCGCGGGCGCAATCATCGTCCTGGCGCTGGCCGTTGTTTTTATCGGAATGCCCTCCACCGAGCAGAAATACGAAAAGGCCATCATCCTTCGCACCGTTCCCGAATTACAGGCCGATGGAAAAGTGACAGAGACACAGGTCAAATACTCCGCCGAGGAAGCCCTGAATCAGCGACTGGTTCAAATCACCCCGGCGGAGCTGTTCAAGGCGCGTTACGACCAGGGACTCATCCTGACCCTGTTGGATGTGCGCTCCGAATCCGATTACAACCTGTTCCACCTGCGCGGCGCGCTGAATATTCCCGCCGAGCAATTGAAATCGCGCATCCCGGAACTGCTCGCCGCCTCCGCGCCGAACGCCGTTTACGTGCTGATGGGCAACGACGAGGGACTCGCCACCCAATCCTGGCGGCTGCTGACCGCCGAGGGCGTGCCGAATGTCTACATTCTCGAAGGCGGCATCAACCACTGGATTACCGTCTTCGGTCATACCGACCCCGAAATTCAGCCCGTCTCAACCGCGCTGGAGGAAACCCTGAGATTCAAATTCCCCGCTGCCCTGGGCGACCGCTACGAGTGTTCTGACCCTGACCCCATCGAGAACGAAAAAATTGAATTTACTCCCAAGATTCAGTTACAGATGAAACGCGACAAATCCGGCGGTGGCTGCGGATAGCCATTTGACTTCGTAACGCGGAATTCATTCCGCTGCCGGACCACGCCATCCCAATTTTGGCAGTAATGTTTCAGAAAACCATCCCGAAGATCTTAAGAAACCTTCGGGATGGTTGGTTGTCAAAGGCAGAGTCCGAAATCTCCCGACTTCGGCCAAAATCGGGAGATTTTGGACTCCGGAATCGAAATGTATTTTGTTGTGAATTTTCATGCCATCGGTTATAGTATGAAGGCGCAGAATTTGGCTGCTGCCCATGATATTCCCAATGATCATGTTTACATTCACTTTCTTCTCTTTTCGTCTCAAACCTCACCTGCCGCTCATGGCAGGACTTTTGCTCCTCGCCCCGGTTTTCTTTTTCCACGCCTTTCGCCACTCCCTCCCGCTTGGCTATGCCGGGATGTTCGCTCAGATGGCTGAGCAAATAGCGAATGCGAATTTTGCTCTGCCGCTGGAGATTCCGCGCTATGGGCCGGGCGGCATTCCATTTGTCTATCCGCCGCTCGGGCATTATATTTTTGCGGTTGCCATCAAACTG
Source organism: Anaerolineales bacterium (assembly GCA_034434035.1). Classification (GTDB taxonomy): domain Bacteria; phylum Chloroflexota; class Anaerolineae; order Anaerolineales; family Villigracilaceae; genus UBA5195. The sequence goes on along the minus strand of DAOTZM010000088.1, from coordinate 13,311 downwards.
GGACTCTCGACCTGGGCCTACCTGCGGCTGATTCCGCCGGTTTTTGGCCTGCTGGCCCTCATCCCCTTCTACTTCCTGGCGCGTGAACTGACCGGCGCCCGCTGGGGCGGGTTGGCCGCGCTCCTGCTGGCTTTCACTGCCCCATCCGTCTTCAGCATCCACGTCTGGTCGGCGGGGGTGGTGCGCGGGTTGGCGCTGGCCCTGTGCCTGACCGGTCTCCTGTTTTACCTGCGCGCCCTGCGGCAGCCCTCCTGGCGTCTCATCGTTTTGGCAGGAATCTGCCTCGGCCTGCTGTTGACCACGCACCTGCTTTACACATTGTTCGCCGCGCTGGTTGGATTTGCCTTTCTTGTTGCCGAAGGCCAGCCGCGCCGCGCCCTGACCGCGCTCGGAATCCTGGGGCTGGCCCTGCTCGTCGCCTCCCCCTGGCTGGGGACGGTCATTGCCCGGCATGGTTTCGAGAGCTTGTGGATGGCCGCTTCCTCGCATCGCAACGCCGATTTTCTTTCCTTGCTTTTTCAGGATTTCGGCGGAGCGCTGAATTATCTCTGGGAGAATCTTGCCCACGTTACCCGCAACGGATTCCTGGCTGTTTTGTCTTTACCCGGCTTTATCCTGCTCCTGTTTCGACGACAATTTCACCTGCCCCTGGCCTTCCTGCTCACCCTGGCGATGGGCGAAGCCTCGTTCTTTCCGGTCATCCTGGCGGCGATGATGGCGGGTGGTCTTGCCGAGTGGATGGTCGAACGCTTTCGCCAGCGGCCTGCCCTTCGCCGGGCGTTGACCATGCTCACAGCCGCGCTCGTCCTGCTTGGGTTGGGGAGAAACCTGTCGGAAATCATCCGCTACGAGCCGGAAATCGATGTCTATTCCCTCCAGATGGCGAAGTTCGTGCGGGGCGAAACCGACCCTTCACAGACGTATCTCTATATTGGCAAGATTAACGAAGCCGAGTGGTTCCCTTACCTGCTGGAGCGGACTCCTGTTTTCGCATTGTGGGGCAGCGAGTGGAAAGGGAACTACGCCGAGCAGCTGCAAACCCTGATTGACCTGCGCGCCTGCCAGAATGAGAAAGACTGGCCCTGTATTGGATCCCTGCTCGCAGCCAAAAACGCCCATCCCGGCCTGCTGGTGGCCCCCAACCAGCGCTGGCTCTTCCAGCAAATCAAAGACACCCGCGCCTGGGAGGTGATTTACGAGAACGAACGCTACCAGGTGTGGCAAAGGCGGCGTTAAATGCAAACGTCCCGAAGGCAGTCAGCCTTCGGGACGTTTTTATCGAGAATTTACTCCCTGCGCAGCACGGTCAGCAGGCGGTCGAGCATCTCGGCCCGGTAGTCGATGGCGGCCTGTACATTCTCCTGGTGCATCTCATAGACGACCGTATCGACCACCAGTTCGCCCTCGGCGGACTGTTTCATCGGCAGGATGGATTCGCTGTCGCCGTCCAGTTTGACGGTGGTGCGGGCGGCCAGTTTGGCCTTTTCGACCTCGCCGCCCATTTCGACGTAGCGGGTCTCGACGGTCATGGTCGCGGCATCCTGCACATACTTGGCGATGGCATCGGCGGCGTCTTTCAGGGCTTGTTTCAGTTCGGGGCTGGTTGCCATTTTTTCTCCTTTTTTGGAGTCCATCGGCTTGCCGATGGACTGTTTGCTTTTGAAGTCCGCCGGTTTGCCGGGGACAATGTTCACGATACGCTTTGCAGCTGCCTGACTTGCTTGACAATCGACAGGACATACTGGTAAACAGCCGGCAAGGCCAGCACGGGCGTCCCGGCGGCCATCAGGGTTGTCACTTTGGCCGCGCCGCCCGCCACCGTTACGAACAGGCGCAGTTTCATATTGCGGCTGCGGGCGGCCACGTTGAGTGCGCGGTGGTGGAGCGACTTTTGTTCTTCGGAGACGTTTTCGACCCACAGGGTGGTGGCGTCGCCGCTCCAATCGATTTCGCTGCGGGCGATGAGTTGCCCGGCAATATTGGTCTCGACCCAGGCGAAGTGCAGCACCTCGCGGTTGATTTGCTCCATCAAGGCATCGAAGCGCGCCCGGGCATCCTGCCAGGCCTGGCTGATAGGTTCTTCGATGCCGAAATGCGCCATTCCCCCTTCATCCTCCGCTGCTGCGGGCTGGGAGGCGTCCTCCAGCAGGTGGAGCAGGTCGCTCTCCGGGCCGGGTTCCCCCTCCAGGCTGGCAGCGTCGAAACTGATGGAGTCTCCCGCCGCCTGGCGGGCCTGCATCTGGCTGACCAGGGTATCCAGCCGGTCGGGAACAGCCTCGAGCGCTGCATTCATCCGCTCGAACCAGGCTTCGCTGGTCTCAAAGACCTCGCTGGCTGCTTCACTGCTGCCCGGCAAGTTGACACGGAAGACCGGCGCATCTGGCGGCGGGGAGAGGGCTTCGTCTCCGATGCCAAAATGCACCATTCCCGACTGTGGAGCGGATGTCCACAAACCGAGCGGGTCGCTGGTTCCGGTGGATTCAAAGACAGGCATAATTTTCGTAAACCGTTCCGAAGATTTTTATCGGTGCTTTGAACGCATCATAGCAAGCCTTCGGAACGTATTCGTATTACTTGACGATGTTGACAATGCTCGTCGCCGCGCCGACGATGGTTTTCATTAATTCCGCGCGGTTTTCCTGGGCCGATTTGACCATCTCGAGGTGAATGTTCCAGATGGCAGTATCGACTTCGCCGTCTTTTTCCGGGATGCAGACCAGGGTGTCGCCGTCGAGGTTGATGCGGGTTATGGCGCGCAGGCGGGCGCCGCTGTATTTGCCGCTTTCATATTTTACATCGGCCAGGTCATCGGCTACGTAGGTGCTGACTTCCAGGCTGCTGGCGTCGTCGAGGGCTTTGCTGAGGTAATTGCCCAGTTTTTCGACGAAATTTTTAAGCGATTCGTTCAGTCCGCCGCTGGCGGGGGCGGGGGCTGCGCCATCCCCTGGTTCTGGTTTTTTACTGAAGAGGTCGCGGACACTGTAATCCACCGCTGCGCCGCCTGAAGTGGCGGCCTTTGCTGCCGGGGCGCGGTCTTCGACATCCGGCTGGAAACTGACCGCCGCGCCGACGACTGCCGCCGGGGGCTGGCTGACAATCGCGCCGAGTTTCTCGCGTTCGGGCTTGGGCGTTTCCGCTGCGCCGATAGCCAGCCGCACCGCCGGGTCGCCGATGAAGGCATAGTTGCGGGCATCGTTGTTCGAGGTCCACAATCCGGCAATTTTAACGTCATCTTGATTGTCTGGGGTGGTGTTGTCCAGTTCCTCGGTCAGCATGGTGGAGATTTCGGCGTAGCGTTCGTTGAAGTACTCGGTGGCGGCTCCGGCGGGTTTGCCATTCAGCAGGGCGTCAATCATTGATGTAAAGGTGACGACATCGGCTGCCGATTGGTCCCAGATAATCGATTGTCCCCAGGCGCGTTCGACGTGCGCAAAGACGCCCAGCGCGCCGCCCTTGGGGTGGGAGAGCAGCCTGAGCGGCAACTGCGAGATGAAGGCATACGGGGCAATCTCTTTTTGCGAGCCAAAGGCTTGCCGGTAGAAGTTATCCATCTTGGGAATACCGCCGCCATAACAGGCAAAGACGAAGGCAATCATGCCGAACACATCGGCATTCGAAGCGATGTCGTCGGCGGAGAAGTACAGGTCTTCCTTGATGGGGACGCGCGCTTTGGGGCCGGGCCAGTCCTGGGTCAGGATGGCGCCGGTGTGGCGCAGCAGGCGCGGATCGCCCATCTTGAAATTCATGCCGTGCGAGGCAGTAAAGAGCAGGGAGGGGGTATCCTTGCCGCCCATGTAATTGCCCAGGTTGGCTTTGGTGGCTTTTTCGGGGGCGACGACATCCACTTTCCAGTCTTTGCGGGTTTTCATTTGCTTTGCCAGCGGCTGGATGAGATGTTCGGCGCTCATCTGGGTAGCGCGGTCGTCGGGGTTGGCGACGCCAAAGAAAGCGGCTTTCCTGGCGCGCGCCAGCTTCTTGGTTTCGGCGGCAACCACGCTCTGGGCATACTGGTAATAGTCTTCGAGTTTGTCGAAGTAAATGCGCCCCACGGCGTATTGCACGTCCAACTGGTATTGGAAGGTGTAGGGGATGGTTTCCGGCGAGCCGACAATCAGGGCATAGTAGGGGAACTTGGCCGGGTCCGCCGGGCCGGGGCCGCGCCCAAAGCGTTTTAGGAACTCGTTCTTGCTCTCGCCGTTTTTGATGCCCAACTCCGGGCCGATGACTTCCTTGTAGAATGTTTCGGCGTTGGCCGAGGCCTGTTCGCGGCGATGGTCGAGCAGGGGTTCGAGGGCTTCCTTGAGCGCATCGACCGATTTTTTGGGCAGGGCCGCCGGGAAGATGACCGACCAGCCGGTTTCAGCCAGGTTGGTATCGTCGATTCCTTCGGCCACGCCAAAATGCTCATGTTTTTGGTCATCGAGGGCTTTGCGCATCTTGGCATCGCGCAGGTCTTCGGGCGTGAGTTTCTGCCCGCGCGCCACTTTGGCAATCATCTCGGTAGTGATGACAACATCGTCTCCGTCGATGGGGCCGCCGGTGTCGGCGTCGATTCCGTTGAGAAACAATTCCTGTGACATTCTCGCTCCTTTGGCTATGTAGCGCGAAATTTATTTCGCATTATGGCGCGGAATGAATTCCGCGTTACGGATTCATCGTGCAAATTTCCTGTTCGAGCGGTTCCAGTTCTTCGGGCTGGCGGCAATCGAGGTTGACGCGCAGACGCTGTTTGGCCAGTTCGAGCAGTTCCGTTTTCGAGAGGGTGAAACCGCGCGCTGTCCAATCATTGACGACCGCCACGACTTCGTTTTCGTTGGTGGGAGAAATTTCGATATCCAGGATGGTGTCATCGTTGGCGAAGGCGTAGGCGCGCAGGGTATAGGCGACTTCCCAGTCATCCTTGTTGGGGTCGACCCGGCTCCAGACTTTCACCACGCCATCGGCCCCGGCGCTGAGGATGTATTCGTTGTTTTCTAGCGTAGAAAAGGTCACGCTGAATATGGTCGCCAGGTGCTCCTGGTACACGTTAAGGATACGCTTGTCATCGGGGATGCCGGGGGTCAGGTCCCACAAAATCATCCGGGCGTCGTCGCCTACGGAGACCAGGGTAGCGTCATCCAGGCTGAAGTCGATATCGCGGACGATGTCTTCATGGCCGCGCAAGGTCATTTCCAGCGCGCCGGTTTGGGCGTCAATCAGGTAGATGTTTTTATCTTCCCGGTACTGGATGGCGATTAAGGTGCTGTCGGTGTCGAATTGCACCTGGGCTACGATTTTCCTGTCTACGGTTGTTCCCAGGATATCCCGATAGGAGAAGGATTTGATTCGCGCGCCGGTCTTCGCGTCCCATAGCACTATATCGCCTGTCTGCGTTCCGGTGGCAATCCACCAGTCATTCGGGCTATAGTCTGCCGAGTAAACGATGTTGTCATGTTCCAGGGTGAATAGCGGATTGCGGGCTTCGACATCCCAGATAATGGCGGTTTTGTCGAGAGAGGCCGAAACCAGGCGCCGGCCGCTGCTGTCGAAATCAATGGCAAAGACACCGGCTCTATGGCCGCGCAGGGATGGCCCGTCCCGTTCGCCAGTGCGCGGGTCGACGAGCAGGATTTCTCCCGGAAGCCCATAATTGGGGAAGGGGTCGTTGGGATTCCTTGCCAGGGAGATGGGAATAGCCAGCAGCGTGCCTTGCGGGTTGTAATCCACATCTTCGGCATAGCCGGGAATTCCCTGTTCGGTTTCGAGGTCCTTGGTGAATCTCTCATAGTTCCCGGCCCAGGAAATATCCCAGATGCGCACCGTTTGGTCGGCGCTGGCGGAGGCCAGCAGGCCGTCATCGGTGGGGTGGAGCGCCAGGCTGTAAACCTGGTCGGTATGACCGCGCAATTCGAGTTTGGAACGCCCATACAGGCCGCCCCAGATGCGGATGGAGCGGTCGGCCCCGGCGGTGATAATTTCGCCCTGCGTGGCATCGGCATCGGAGCCGGGGCGCGCCAGAACGCCGTAGACCCAGTCGTCGTGCCCGCCGATTTTCATGATTTGCGCGCCAGAAGCGATGTCCCAAACATAAACATTGCCATCGGTCGAGGTGGAAATCAGGCGGGTGTTATCGAGGCTGAAGGTCACGCTATTCACGCGCGGCGGGTTGGAGAGGATGCGCGGCGGGAGGCTGTAGGAGGCAGCGCGGCTGTAGTCGGAAACGCGCCAGGCTTTTGCTGTGCGGTCGTCGGACGCGCTGGCAATCATCGTTCCATCGGGGCTGAAGGCTACGGCGTTGACCACATCCTGGTGTTCGCTAAATGTGTGGATTTCGCCCAAATCGGAGGCGTTCCACAGTTTGACGAGCGAGTCGCCTCCGCCGGTGAGCAGGAGACGGCTATCCGGGCTGAAGGCCAGCCCCCAGATGACCCCAGCGTGGGCGTTGTTTTTGCGGCGGATTTCCTGCCAGGTGGCAGTGTCCCACAGGACGATTTCTCCCTGCCCGTTGACCCCTGCCAGCAGGCGGCCATCCGGGCTAAAGGCGACGTTGCTTGCGCCATACGAGTTGGGGACTGTATCGATGTTGAAGGTGTAGAGGGCGTCGCGGGTCGCGCCGCTGGCATCCCAAATTTTTATCGAGCCGTCGCGGCTGGAGGATGCCAGCAAGCGGCCATCCGGGCTGTAAGAAATGCCATAAACCCGGTCGGTATGTCCGTAATAGGTGCGCGCCAGGCGCATGGAGGGCAGGGAGCGATGCAGGGCGTCAATGGCGTTGGGCAGGGGCGGCTGGGTGTTTTGCACGGCTTCCACGGCCAACAAAAGACTGTTAATTGGGTCAACCTTCAAGTCCCTGAGCGAACTCGCCGCCAATTGTTCCGTTTCAGCGCGGTTTTCGGCCTGCCTGGCTTGGATGAACAGGACAATGGCGGCAGCCAGCGCCACCAGGCTCACGCCCAACAGAACGCGGACGATGAAGTTGGTTTGCCGCTCGCGTCTCTGCTGTTCAAAGTATTTGTGGCAGGCATTGATAAAGTCTGATTCATGGGGCAGGAGAAAGTCTGCGTTCTTACGCGCCCATTCTTCGGCCTCCAGGTAATCTTTTCCAAAGAGCAGCAAGCCATCGCTGCGCCCCTGTTCGTTCCAGACATCGGCGGCGCGCTGTAATACGCTCAGGTGTTTGTCGAACCAGGCCTGGTTGTTTTCACGGACTGGGATAATCAGTCGGTCGTGGGCCAGTTCGAACCAGGTGGAGCCGCCGCGCTTTTCGGAGCGCACCAGGTAGGTGCGTTCCATCTCGTGAATGGCGTGGTTTTCCAGGCCGTCGCTTTTACCGGGCGCCAACAGCACCTGGCTGCGGACATTTTGCTTGGTGATGAGTTTGCGGTCGAACCATTCGCGGATGGCGCGTTCGCGCACGCCGGTTTTGGCGGCGACGGTGGCGGCTTGCAAACTGTAATAGTCGGCCAGGGCGGTATCGACATCGCCTACCCGTTCGAGGTCATCGAGGCCGATTTCATTGTCGCTGCGTTCGAGCGAACTCCACAGGCGGCGGCAGACGACCTGCAACTGGACCGGCTCGACGTACAATCCGAGTTGTTCCTCGGCTGTGCCGTCGGCTTGCTGTACCTGCATTTTGCGCAGGTCATCGGCCAGTTTGCGGGCGGCCTCCTCGGTAAAGACGACATTGTGCTGCAACGGGGGTTTTTGAATCGCGGGCAGGGCTGCCTCGGATTGCAGCAGGCGCAGTCGGTAGCGGGTGGCGAAGCCGGTGGGGATGGGTTTGATATACGAATCGAAGCGGGCGACATAGTCCTCGCGCAGGGAGAACAGCATCCAAATGCTGCGGTCGCGCAAGACTTCGCCCAGTTGGTTGAAGAAATCCTGTTTTTGCTCGCGGGCTGCCGGGTCGATGGTGATAACTTCTTCACCCTGGTCGATGACCAGCAGCCGGGCGCGCGAATCGTCGTAAGCGGGGTCCAACGCGATGGCGCGTTCACGATGGCGGGTCAGGTATTGCTTGAGCCGCAGCGCGGCGATTTCTTCGGGTGGGAAGCGGTGTTCGGCAGGAACTCCCTCCTCGATGCAAACTATCAGGCTGTAAATATAGCGATTGAAGCCTGAAATTGCTTGGGCCTCGGGGGACGGTTCGTGGTTGACGCGCGCCGCAGGCAATATCTCGAATCCGCTTTCTTCCATCTTGGGCAGGATGGAAGCATTCAACAGGGAACTCTTTCCCGCGCCGGAGGGCGAATACAGCATGACGATGCGTTCGGCAATCAGCAAATCCAGCAGCTCGGATGTTTCCTGCTCGCGCCCGTAGAGGGTTTCGCCTCGTTTGAAGGGGCGCGTGCCGACATACGGGTTTGGGCGCGAAGCGATGGTGGTGTTCATGGCGTTTTCAGGCATACCTGTAATACTCCTCTTCCCTTATGCTGCCTTCCAGCGTTGGGCCAGTTCTCGCAGGAAATCTTCAGATTTGCCCCAATACAGGTTGATTTGCGCCTGCTCAAAGTATTTTTGCAGGTAGGCGCGGGCGCGCTTTGGGTTCATATTGCGCGCGTCGTCGTGTTCCAGTTGGATGCCAACATGCGAGTAACGTCCGCGCCGCGCGCCGCCTGGCTGAATCATCACCGTGCGGAACAGGGCGCGGAAGGCCCAGTCATCCAGCGAGAAGCCCAGGATGAGCAGGGCGGTATCGGTCAGGGCGCGCAAGACTGCCGGCGGGATGACCGGCGGGGTGCGCTTCTTGTTGGCGGTGAATCCCATCAGGAACTCGAAATAATCGTCTTCGGTCAGCACCATCGAATCGGGGACGCTGCGATGCCCGAACAGGTGATAGACCAGCGGGCGTTCGACGCTCGGCGCATAGCCCGGTTCATCATCGTAGATTGACGGCGCGTAAAAGCGTTCGCTCCAGGGGCAGATGACGACTTCGGGCTTCTTTTTCTCCTTTTCCCCGCTCTCGGCCTCGATTTCGACTTCGCGCAGCGCGTCGGCCAGCATGTCGTCGTAGCCGGTTGTGATGTAGATGCGCAGCGGTAAATTCGCCAGCACGCAATAAGCCTCGATTTTATCCTGCTCGCGCGCTTTGCGGCCGGCAGCGCGGAAGAGTTCTTCGATGCTGGCGCCGGGTTTCTTGAGCGGGTCTGGCAATTGGCTGGCAAACCGCTCCTGCACTGCCTTGCGAGTCATGGCGTCCAGGCTGTCGAACAGACTGCCCGGGTCGTAATGGGTGGCAATATATTGCGCAACCTGGGGGATAGATTGGCGCATCGCATCAGAAAGCGGGAAGTCGAATTTCTTTGCCAGCCCCTCGGCGATATCCTGCCATGAACCCATTAACGGCTCGTACAATCCCGGCCCCAGGATGGGCGTGCAGGCGGCGTTGTTTTGGATGGCGGTGACCAGGCCGGGCCATTTGTCGAATTCATCGCCTTCTTCACCTACCCCTGGCACGTACCATATTTTGCCGCTGCGCAGGCGCATGAATAAGACCGGCATCCAGAAGTCGTGCGCATCGCGGATGGTGCCGCGCGCCACGGCCAGGGCGCGGTCTATCTGGCCGTCTTTTTGCAACTCGCTGAAAAAGACCGGCAGAAATTTCTTGACGCTATCCATGCTGATATTGCCCTGCATGGCAACCACCGCCGGGATGCCGGCTTGCGCCAGGCCGGGGCCAAAGGCTTGCAACACCCGTCCCGTATCCTTGTTCGGTTTACCGTCCCCGGCGCTCTGGCAGGAGGCCAGCATCACCAGGCGCGGGGGGTTCTGCAATTCTCGGATGCGGGTGACGATTTCTTCCGCCGAGGTGATGGCCGCGCTGCCGTCTTCGTTTTGCAGCCAGACGCGCGGGCCACCCTCGGCAACCGTGCCATGCGCTGCCAGGTACAGGATGTCGCAGCCAGCGCGTAATTTTTCCGCCAATGCGTTGAGCGTACAGGGTTCAGCGCGGCCCAGTTCGGTGACAGGAATCGCGCCGAGGGCATCTTTTGCCCGCCCCAGTTCACCGGCCACATCAACCGGCGCCAGTTTGTATCCTGTTAAGTCGGAAGGATTGGACGCTGCTGCCAGGGCCTTCAACGCGCCCTGCGGGCGCAATTTGACGGGGCGCAGGTCGCCGCTCGCAAGGTAACGCGAGAGCAGGATGTTTTCTCCCGTAAACAGCGCTGACTTGTCTTTGGGGTTGCGCAGGGCTTCCCAGTACAGGGTGTTGATTTCGGGCGCGCTCGAATCGGCCAGCAGGCGCACCCGCAAAGGCGCACCCGCCGCAGCGGCGCTGGCGCGCGCCTCGGCAAAGGCCTTGTCCATTTCGGCCACGAAGAAACTTTCTGCGAGCATCAGGCCGTATTCTTTGGGGTCAGAAATCATCAACTGAATGGTCGAGAAATCGAACTCCACCACAATCGGCGCGCCGCTGCCCGGACGAATATCGGCTTCGGAATCGGGCAGCGAAAGACGCAATTCCACGCTGTATTGTCCCTGTTCGTGTTTGTGAAAACTGATTTCTAGGTCGGCAAATTTCGTCAAGATGCACTTCCTGGGTTGCTCTAACTTCCCATCTCTTAAAAGACGCGGGCCTTACTTAACGTCAGTTCGGGATAAAATTTCCTGGTTAAGTTTTATGCTTTTTCTCACGCAAAGGCGCAAAGTTCGCAAAGAAAACTTCTCTACCGTATATCCTCGGATTTTTTACCGCGAAGAATGCCAAGAACGCACAGATTTCAGGATTTCTTTGCTATCTTTGCGGGCTTCGCGGTTCAATTTTTTAAATTTGTACGGCACAGAAAAGAAAACTTAAAAACTTGGCGGCCTTGGCGGCTTTGCGCGCAACATTTTCACGCAATCAAGCGCTAAATCTCTATCTCGAATTCACGTTATTTAATGGGCGCGAAGTACACAAAGGTCGTGCGGGTGATGCGCAATAGAACTCTGTGTACTTCGCAGTAAGGCCTGATTTCTCTCAATCCCATAAAAACATGGGATGTTTAGCAGTCTGCCGGGCTGACCTGTGGAATTGGGTCTTCGGGGCGTTCTTCCAGCAGCCAGGCGGCTACATAGCCCTTGTTGCCTTTGACATCTTTTACGCGAATCCAGTCCCCGGCTTTGCCAACCTTCCTGGCGGCAGTATCCTGGCGGCCCATTGCAATCAATTCCGCGCCTTTGGGCATGCGCAGGATGAGGGTATCTTGGGATATATACGGCTTGGCGCGCATCGCCACGCCGTCTTCGGTGGTGCGCAGAACCAGCGGGGGAACTTCCTCGATGCTAAAGTTCGGTCCGGCTGTCTGCCGCTGGGCTTCGGGGCCGAAGGCGCCCAGGCTGACGATGGAGACGTACCAGGCGGCAACCACGCCCTGTTTGCCTTCCACATCGGCCACTTTGAGCCACTCGAAATTCACGCCCACTTTGCGCTTGACTTCGGAACCTGGCTCCAGCACCTTCAACTCGGCGCCAATCGGGTACATTTTCAGGATGGTGGCCTCGGTGTTATCGGGCTTGGAGCGCAGTTTGAGCGCATCCACATTGGTTTTGACGACCGGTGCATCCTTGGGAACGGGAACCGGCGCGGGCGGCGTGCCGGGCGCGGGCGCGGCGGCGTTTTTTGCCTTCGAGACCAGCCAGGCGGCGGTGTAGCCTTCCGTCCCGTCGGGCGCTTTGACCGCCAGCCATTGGTTTTGCTGGCCGATTTTGGGGTTGGCGGCGGCGTCGGCCTCCAGCACTTTGAACTCGGTGTTGACCGGGTAGCGTTTTAGCAGGGTGAAATCGGAGACCATCGGCTGGGAGCGCACGGCCAGTTCGTCCGCCGTCGCATAGACCGGGAAGGAGGCATACACGCCCTTATCCAGTTTGGGCGGGGTTGGCGGGTCGATTTTCATCGCGCCGCGCGTGAAGAAACAGCCGGTGATGATGCGATTCGCTTCTTTCGACCCGGCCAGTTGGGCGTATTTCGATGCAGAGAGTTTGATAACGCCTTTGTCCACAGGAAAGGGATACGGGTCATACACCAGGTAGTCATCCCCTTCTTTGGAGTAGACCACCATGTAGTGGGTTTGCAGCCCGGCAGATGGCGACCAGTCGGCCTCGATGATGACCGGGCGTCCCTGGGCCAATGAAGCGTCGATTTCGGCCAGCGGCGCGCCCTTGCGGTAATCCACGCTCATGCCCGACACCACGCTGCCCAGCGCGCCGCCGATGATAAAAGCCGTACCGGCCTGGAAGCCTGCGACGGCTTTCATTTTGTCGTTCAGCGTATCCGGCGTCAGGTCGGTCGCTCCGTAGTGGGTGGCGCACATCGTAAAACTGGTCAGCAGGCAGCCAAAATTGCCGATGGTCGATGTTTTATCGAATCCGAGCAATTTGCTTTTCCACTGCGGGTCGGTCTGCGAGAATTGTTTGATAGCCATAACCTTCTCCGTCGTGAATCTGAATTCTCCCAAATTATATCCGATTAGGAGTTTATGGGGATGAACTAAAAATATTATACATAGAATTGCAAAACCATTTCAATACGTTTCCTTACAAAACAGCAAAATAGCGTATAACCAGTGAATCTTTGTAACCCCCAACGGTTCACGAAAACCGCCCCGAAGGCTGCCCCAGCCGGAGAAACTGGCGCGGAAAACCTTCGGGACGCCGCTTATCAGGTATACTTTCGGCCATGCCACAACTGATTGGGATTTTTGGAGGCACGTTCGACCCGCCGCATCTCGGCCACCTGATACTGGCTGCCGAGGCCCAGGCGCAACTCAAACTCGACCGCGTTTTGTGGGTGCTGACGCCCCAGCCGCCGCACAAGCCCGAACGCCCCATCACCCCGCTCGAACACCGGCTCGAAATGCTGCGCTGCGCCATTAGCGGCTGTCCCGGCTTCGATCTCTCTACGGTGGAAATCGACCGTCCTGGCCCGCACTACACCATCGACACCCTTGACCTGCTCCAGGAAAAATACCCAACCGGGAAGTTGGTTTTGTTAATTGGCGGGGATTCCCTGCGCGACCTGCCGGGCTGGAACCGCCCCCGCGAAATTGCCGCCGCCGTCTATGCGTTTGGCGTGATGCGCCGGCCTGGCGACAGCATCGAGTTCGATGCGTTGCAGCGGGCTTTTCCCGGCATCTGTGACAAGATTCTGTTCATCGATGCGCCCCAGTTCGATATCTCCTCCTCCACCCTGCGCCAACGGATTGCCGATGCAGGTCATTACCGCTATTATCTCCATCCCCTGGTCTATGACTACATCCAGCAAAACCATCTTTACCGCGAAACACCCCGCCGCGCTTGAATTCCTGCTCACTTACTTGAGCGTTTCGCTTGGATTCGTAACCCTGGGTGAAA
>DAOTZM010000087.1:0-2582 GCA_034434035.1 Anaerolineales bacterium | reverse complement strand
AAATGTGACCGCAGGTGTAACAGACTTGTCACTAAGGAAAACCTTAATGATTGACTAACGTTTTTATGGATGCTATCCTAATTTATAGCAAGGTGTCATCGCATAGGTGACAGTTTTCTCATTAGATAGACTTGTACAAAGGAGACAACTATGGAACTCGGAGGATATGCCAATCGTTTGGCGCACATCGACCTGACCGCCGGGAAGGTCGAGTACAAGCCCATTCCTGAAGATTGGGCGCGCAAATATATCGGCGGGCGCGGCCTGGGCGTCAAGTTCGTATTCGAAAATGGCCCGACCGTTGACCCGCTTTCGCCGGATAACCTGCTCTGCTTCATGAACGGCCCGCTGACCGGCTCCGAGGCCAATATGAGCGGACGCATGGCGGTAGTGACCAAATCGCCGCTGACCGGCACTGTAACCGACAGCCATCACGGCGGATGGAGCGCGGCGCGCCTGCGCTGGTCGGGCTTCGATGGCCTGCTGTTCAAGGGCAAGGCTGCCAAGCCAACTTATGCTTATATTCATGATGGCGAATTGGAACTGTTGGATGCTTCGGATGTATGGGGCAAGGGTGTTCACGATACCATCAAGCACTTCAAAGAAAAATATGGCGAAAAAGACCTGACGGTGATTGCCATCGGCCCAGCCGGTGAGAACCTGGTCAAATTTGCCTGCTGGATTAACGAGAACGACCGCGCCAGCGGCCGCGGCGGCACCGGCTGCGTGGGCGGCAGCAAAAACCTGAAAGCCATTGTCATCAAGGCCGAAAAGGTCATCACCAAGGCGGCTGACCGCGAGGCCTGGAAGGCGGCCCACAAGCGCGCCCTGGAGTGCATCATGGCGCCCGAGAACATCACCAGCCCGCGCAAGGGCGGTCTTTCGGTCTATGGAACCAACGTGCTGACCAATATCACCAACAGCATTGGGGCGTACCCCACCAAGAACAGCCAGTTTACGGCCTATGGCGAAAACGCCGAAACCCTGAGCGGCGAATGGGTCAAGGAAAATATCCTGGTCAATGACCCGACCTGCCATGCCTGCCCAGTGGCCTGCAAGAAGGAAATCGAAGTGAAGGATGGGCAATTCGCAGGGCTGCGGATGGAATCGGTTGAATACGAACCGTGCTGGTCGGTAGGCGCGAACTGCGGCAATCCCGACGCCCGCCTGGTTGCCAAGATGATTGACCTGGCCAATGACTTCGGCATCGACGCCATCGAACTCGGCCATCCTCTCTCGGTTTGGATGGAAGCCAGTGAAAAAGGCTACACCAAAGAAGAAGGCCAACTGGCTTGGGGCGACCCGGATGGCATGACCAACGCCGCCGAGATGATTGCCTTCCGCAAAGGCTTCGGCGATGTGCTGGCAAACGGCGCGAATGCGGTTGCTGAACACTTCGGCCACCCCGAACTGGCGATGACGGTCAAGGGCCAGGCCATCCCGGCCTATGACCCGCGCGGCCTGAAGGGTATGGGCATTGGCTATGCTACATCCAATCGCGGGGCCTGCCACTTGCGGGCTTACACTCCCGCCGCCGAACTGGGCGTGATGCCGTTTGGTTCGCTCAAGGTTGACCCGATTGCCTGGGAAGGCAAGGGGGAACTGGTCATGATTTTCCAGAACTTCCACGCTTTCTCAGACAGCATGGACATCTGCAAATTCTCGGCCTTTGCCCAGGGCGCGGATGAATATGCGGCGCAGTATTCGGCCATGGTCGGCGTGCCGTTCACGGCTGGCGATGTGCTGAAGACGGGCGAGCGCATCTATAACCTGGAGCGCTACTACAACAACCTGGCCGGGTTTGGCGAAGGCTCTGACTACCTGCCCAAGCGGTTCCTCGAAGAACCCTCCACCATGCCTGGCTCCGAAGGGCACGTGTGCGAATTGGATAAGATGCTGGCCGAATATTACGAGAAGCGCGGCTGGAAGAACGGCGTGGTTCCCGAAGCCAAACTGAAGGAACTGGAGATTATCTGACCCGACCGTCCCCGCTGTGGTTCGCGGAACAGGTGACGATAGACAGCAGACCATAAAGTAAACAAAAGACGGCGGACTTTCGTCCGCCGTCTTTTGCAGCATGGCATGTTCAGGCTGTTGGGGGCGGCATAAAAAGAACGGCGTTTTGGGATGGGTCAACGAGCAGGATTCCTTCATCAGTCTGGTTGAAAGGTATTTCAACCGCATCTACCCGGGTCTGGAAACTCAACCAGGATTCTGGCGTGGGGAGCCTGAAAGCGATGTGCTTCAGCCCAAGCGCTTCCTGCGGCGGGGGCGGCGCACCCTCCCCCTGCCAGGTGTTGTAGCCGATGTGGTGGTGGCAGCCGCCCGCCGAAACCATCCCCATCCGAAAACCGCGCCCCACGCCCATGTCATCGAAGCCGAGCAATTCGTGATAGAAGCGGCGCGTTTCGGCCAGGCTGGAGACGTACAGGTGGAAATGTCCCAGGCGCATTTCAGGCGGAGCGGGCGTATCGAGACGGTCGCCGGACCGAAGATGGGAAAAGAGCGCATCCAGGTCGAGCGGCTCGCGCCCGTTGCTGGGTCTTGGTCATCACGTGGTCGGTGGGGGAGTTGGGCCATTT
>DAOTZM010000086.1:0-25110 GCA_034434035.1 Anaerolineales bacterium | reverse complement strand
CTGCGGAGCCGCCCTGCCTGGCTCCGTTTCCTCTTCTGCTCCCACCGTGCGTGCCAGCCGCGACGAGCTGGACGCCATGCTGAAAGGAACCCCTCCCCCCGCGGCGGATGCAACCTTCGTCAGCAGCGCGCCGCTCAAAAAGTTCGGCAGCAGCGCCGAAGCGATGGATGCCGTCAAGACGGAATTGCGCGCCGGACGAAAAATTGAGGCCGTTAAGATTTACCGCGAGTATTTCGATGTCGGTCTGGCCGACGCCAAGACGGCGGTCGACCAGGTCGAATTTAACTCGAAGTTCGAAACGGCTCCCAGCAGGTCCGATGCCGAAGTGCCGGCCTTTGCCCGCCCCGATGCGCCGACGACCTTTGCGCCGGTCGTCGGTGAAGTCGTCGATGCCCCCCAAAAATCCGGCTTACCGGCCTGGGTGTGGGGCTGCGCGGCGGCCTTTGTCCTGTTCTGCTGTTTGTGTCTCGTCCTCCCGGCGGCCTTATACCTGCTGACACAAAATATGTAAGACGAAGAGTATCTATTCAGGCGCTCTGAGAATTTCCGTGATACTGATTTCTCGTCCACGGACCCTTGCACCGCCCGCAAGGCAGGAGAAACGCAGAAAACACGGACGAACACGGACAAATCAGCATTTAAAAACCTCTTTCCGTGTGTCACCTGCGCTGCGCGCAGGCGCAAGTGTCCGTGTCCAGGTTTTCACGGAAACTATTGGAGAACCTGCATCGCCCGATGATCCGGCTTCTCAACCGTCCAGGCGTGTCCCAACATGTCCAGTCTGACCAACTTTTTTGCCACGCGGATGTCGCTTGCGGCTCTTGACCGCTTTTTTCAACCCATCGCTGGAGGGCGGCTTGTTCCTCTTTTGCTATAATCAGACCACAACCACCCAATATCCAAAGGAGAATCTATGCCAAAGACGAAGGGTGCTGCAAGCCTGCCCCTTTCCCCTGAGGAAATCCTGCGCGATTACCGCCTGGCCTGCCAGAGCCGCCAGGTCTCGCTCATCGGACGCCGCGAGGTGTTGAGCGGCAAAGCCAAATTTGGAATTTTTGGGGATGGCAAGGAGGTCGCCCAACTCGCCATCGCGCGCGCTTTTCGCAAGGGCGACTGGCGCTCCGGGTACTACCGCGACCAGACCTGGGTCAACGCCCTGGGGGTGCTCGACTTCCAGGCTTTTTTTGCCCAACTCTACGCCCACGCCGACCTGAACGCCGAACCTGCCACCGGGGGGCGCTCGATGGTCGGTCATTTTGTCTCGCGCTACATCAACCCCGACGGCTCGTGGAAAAACCAGACTGAACTGTACAACATCGCCGCCGATGTCTCGCCGACCGCCGCGCAAATGCCGCGCGCCGTGGGGCTGGCTTACGCCTCGGTGCTGTATCGCAGCCGCTCGGCTGAGCGCTCGCGGCGAAGCCTGCCCGAACTGGCCGATTTTCCGCAGTTTTCCCATCACGGCGACGAAGTCACCTTCATCACCATCGGCAACGCCTCCACGGCCGAGGGCCTGTTCTGGGAATCGGTCAACGCCATCGGCGTGCTGAAAGCCCCGGCGATCATTTCCATTTTCGATGACGGCTACGGCATTTCGGTGCCGAACCAGTTCCAGATGGTCAAGGAAAACATCGGCGACATCCTGCGCGGCTTCGAACGCGACGCCTCCCAGCCCGCCGAAAAAGCCGAGCGCGGCTACGACCTGTACACCGTCCGCGCCTGGGATTACCCGGCCCTGCTCGAAACCTACGCCGCCGCCGCCGAAATCGCCCGTTTGTATCACATCCCGGCCCTGGTGCATGTCACCGAAGTCACCCAGCCGCAGGGGCACAGCACATCGGGGTCGCATGAGCGCTATAAGTCGCGGGAACGGCTGGAGTGGGAGGCGGAATTCGATTGTCTCAAGAAAATGCGCGAGTGGGTGGTTTTTAACGGCGTGGCGAGCGAGGCGGAGTTGACCGCCCTCGAAACGGAAGCGCGGGACAGGGTGGAAGGCCTGCGCAAGGCCGCCTGGGATGCGTACCAGGCCCCCTTGCTGGCCGAACGCCAGGGCGTCCTCCAACTCCTCGATGAAATCATCCCCCAAAGCCAACATGCGGCGGAACTGACCCGGATTCGGAATGGGATGTTTGCGCTCCCCGGCCCGACGCGGCGCGATTTGCATGTCGCCGTTCACGAGGCGCTGCGCCTGGCGCGCTCTGAGCCGGAGCCTGTCTTGCAAAAACTACGGGCCTGGAAACAGGCTGATGACGCCGCCAACGCGGAAAGGTTTGGCTCGCTGCTTTATGCCGGTTCCGCGCTAAAAGTTCCCGCTGCGCCCCCGCTCTATGACGCGGATTCCCCGACCCTGATGGGCTTCGAGGTCATCAACGCCTGCTTCGACGCGGCCTTTGCCCGCGACCCGCGCGTGATTGCCTTCGGCGAGGACGTGGGCAAACTGGGCGACGTGAACCAGGGCTTTCGCGGGATGCAGGAAAAATACGGCGCGCTGCGCGTGACCGACACCGGTATCCGCGAGGCGACGATTTTGGGGCAGGCGATTGGCATGGCCATGCGCGGCCTGCGCCCGATTGCGGAGATTCAATACCTCGATTACCTGCTGTATGCCCTGCAGCTGATGTCCGACGACCTGGCGACGCTGCATTGGCGCACGGTCGGCGGGCAGAAAGCGCCGGTGATTGTGCGCACGCGCGGCCACCGGCTGGAGGGAATCTGGCACAGCGGCTCGCCGATGGCCGGGATTATCAACCTGGTGCGCGGGATGTATGTGCTGGTGCCGCGCGACATGACCCGCGCCGCCGGTTTTTACAATACGCTGCTGCGGGCCGACGAACCGGCGATTGTGGTGGAGGTGTTGAACGGCTATCGTATCAAGGAGCGCCTGCCGCGCAACATCGGCGAGTTCACCACGCCGCTCGGCGTCCCAGAGATTTTGCGCGAAGGAACAGATGTAACCGTTGTGACCTACGGCGCGTGCTGCCGGATTGCGCTGGACGCGGCGCAGAAACTGTCCAAAGCCGGTATCGAGGCCGAAGTCATTGATGTCCAGTCGCTTTTACCATTCGATACCGGTGGCAAAATCGTCGAGTCGCTCAAGAAAACGAGCCGCATTCTCTTTGTCGATGAGGATGTCCCCGGCGGGACGACGGCTTATATGCTGCAAAAGGTCATCGAGCAGCAGGGCGGGTATTATTATCTCGATTCCGCGCCCAAAACCCTGCCCGGCGCCGAACACCGCCCGGCCTACGGCAACGACGGCGATTACTGGAGCAAGCCCAATGCCGAGGCGATTTTCGATGCGGTGTACGAGATGATGCGCGAAGTCTCACCATCTGATTATCCAAAAATTCTTTAACCACAAAGTACACAAAGGAACACGAAGAAAAACCTTTGTGGTACTTTGTGCCCTTCGTGGTGAAAAATAGGAGCAATCATGCCAACAAAAGTGCTTGTGCCGCGATTAGGCGAAGGGATAGACGAGATTACTATTACAAAGTGGTTGAAGACCGTGGGTGATTCCATCAACGAGTTGGAGCCGCTTTTGGAAGTCAATACCGATAAAGTGGATACCGAAATTCCGGCTCCTGCTTCGGGGGTGGTGCTGTCGATTCATAAGCCCGAAGGCCAACCGGCGCGGGTGGGGGAACTTTTAGCAGTCATTGGTCAGGTGGGTGAAACGGATTCGGAAACGGCTGGCATACGCGAAGCGGATAAACGGATGGCGGTTGGTGAGTCGCAAGTCGAAAGTCAAATGCCAAGCCAACAACCAACGACTTTCAACCCTTCGACAGGCTCACCTGTGCCTGCGGCACTGGCGCAGGCAGGGCAGGCACTTCAATCTTCAACGCTGAAAGAACTTGGCTTTATCTCCCCGGTCGTTGCCAAAATCGCCGCCGAGCATGGCGTCAATTTACAGCAGGTGACCGGAACCGGGTTGAATGGCCGTATCACAAAGAACGATGTCTTGAAATTTGTAGAAAGCGGCAAGCAGATCGTTGACCACAGACCGCAGACCATGGAACCGCCCCCTATCGCCCAGCGTCCATCGTCCACGGTCGCGCCTTCCCACCTGACACCTGACACTGTTTTGCCCTTAACCACCATCCGCAAACAAATCGCCGCTCACATGGTCGAGTCGAAACATACCTCGCCGCACGTCCTGACCGTGATGGAAGCCGATATGAGCCGCGTCCTTGCCCATCGCGCCGCCAACAAAGATGCCTTTGCCCGCGACGGCGTCAACCTGACCTTTACCGCCTATTTCATGACTGCGATTGTGGCCGGGCTGAAGGCCTACCCGCTGGTCAACGCCTCGTGGAGCGAGCAGGGCATTATTTTGCGCAAATCCATCCACCTGGGCATGGCGACTTCGCTCGGCGAGGAGGGCCTCATCGTCCCGGTCATCAAAAACGCCGATGGATTGTCCCTGCTCGGCATGGCGCGCGCCGTCAATGACCTGGCCAATCGCGCCCGGAATCGCAAACTCCAGCCCGATGAAGTGCGGGGCGGCACGTTCACGCTCACCAATCACGGCATCAGCGGGTCATTGTTCGCCTTCCCGGTCATCAACCAGCCGCAGTGCGGCATTCTCGGCGTGGGCGCGCTGCAAAAACGGGTGATTGTCGTCACCGACGAACTGGGCCGCGACTCTGTTGCCATCCGCCCGATGGTCTATCTCTCGTTCGTGTTCGACCACCGCATCCTGGACGGAGCCTCGGCAGATTGGTTCCTGGCAAAGGTCAAAGAGACGCTGGAGACGTGGGGATGACTGACTTTGACTCTCGCGCCAAAACCTGGGATTCTGACCCCAAGAAAGTCGAACGCGCCGCAAAGGTCGCGCAGGCCATCCGCGCCGCCCTCCCGCTCCAGCCGGGCATGACCGCCCTCGAGGTCGGCTGCGGCACCGGCCTGCTCAGTTTTGCCCTCCAGACCGATTTCGCCCACCTCACCCTGGCCGATACTTCGGAGGGGATGCTGGACGTGCTGGCCGCCAAAATTGTGGATTCCGGCGTCCGCAATATGACCCCGCTCAAACTGGATTTGACGACCGACCCTGTGTCTCGACAGGCTCGACAACCAGCCTCCTGTTTCGATGTCACCTGCTCGCTGATGACGCTTCACCACATCCCCGACACCGGCCATATCCTGCGGCAGTTTCATGCGCTCCTGAAGCCCGGCGGCTGGCTGGCGATTGCCGACCTCGACGCAGAGGATGGCACGTTTCACACCGACGGCGCGACCGATGTCCACCTGGGTTTCGAGCGCGCCGCGCTGCAAAGGCAGGTCGAATCTGCCGGGTTTGGCGAGGTGAAATTCTCGACGCCCTACATCATCAGGAAAAAGATTGGGGAAACCGAGAAATCGTTCCCGGTCTTTTTGCTCATTGCGCAGAAGCCTGTTCTCGCAAACCCGGGCGGCAAGCCCTAAATCGGACGGCAAGCCGTCCGACTCCAAAAAATGCTCGAACTCATCGACATCACCAAAACTTACGAAAGCCAGCCGCTTTTGCGCGGCATTTCGTTCTCCGTCGCGCGCGGAGAGACGGTTTGCCTTTTGGGCGCGTCCGGGTCGGGAAAATCGACCATCCTGCGCATCATTGCCGGATTGGAAGAACCCGAAACAGGTGAAGCGCGCTGGGATGGGCAATCGCTGGCGGGCGCGCCAGCCCACCAGCGTCGATTCGGCCTGATGTTCCAGGATTATGCCCTTTTCCCGCACCTGTCGGTGTTCGAGAACGTGGCCTTTGGCCTGCGGATGCTCGGTAAAGAGCGCGCAGCCAGATTAAAGGGTGAGATGGGAACGCGCGCGAGCGGCGGCGAGGAGACCCTCGGCTGGAGTCCAAAGTCTCCCGGCTTTGGAAATAAAGATGATGGCTTTTCACTCCAAAAGCGCGTCATGGCCTCCCTTTCGCTGGTCAAGATGGACAGTTTTGCTCACCGGCGCGTGACGGAACTTTCGGGCGGTGAGCAGCAGCGCGTGGCAATGGCGCGCGCGCTGGCCCCGCAGCCGCGCTTGCTGATGCTGGATGAACCGCTCGGCGCACTCGACCGCGCCCTGAAAGAGTCCCTGCTCGAAGAACTGCGCCGCATCCTGCGCCAGACCGGCATCCCGGCCCTTTACGTCACCCATGACCAGGAGGAGGCCTTCACCATCGCCGACCGAATCCTGCTCCTGCGCGAGGGGCAGATTGTCCAGGCCGGGACTCCCCCTGAAGTTTTTGCAAAACCGGCTTCCGGCTGGGTGGCGTCTTTCCTGGGGCTGGGGAACGTGGTTGAAGGCCAGGTTCGCACCGGGGCGGTGGAAACGCCCTTTGGCAGGTTCCCCATAACAACAAACCAACCTGACGGGGAGCGCGTCTCGCTGCTGGTGCGCCCCCAGGCTGATTTGTCGGATACGGGCGAGATAACGGGCCGCGTGGCCGATGTGGTCTTTCGGGGCGATGATTTCCGGGTCGAGTTGGAGAACGGCTGGTATTTTTTCCTGTCTGCCGCCCCGCAGGTGGGTGAGATGGTCAGGCTGCAAGCGAGGGTCGAGTGCCTGCCATCACCGTAATCAAGCGCGACGTGAATGGCCGCGAGACCTGGCGTTACACGGGCGAGATTTTGGAGCGCGGGGCCGGCTTCGTGCGGCTGGAAGCGCGTTTCAACCGCGAGCAGGATTACCCTTTCCAGGATACGGTTTTGCGCGTGAATGACCGTTTTGTGGAGACGTTTTACACCGACCGCTGGTACAACATCTTCGAGATTCACGACCGCGACGATGACCGCATCAAGGGCTGGTACTGCAATGTAGGCCGCCCGGCGGTCTGGGATGCGGCAGATACGATTTCCTACGTTGACCTGGCGCTCGACCTGTGGGTCTCGGCGGCGGGCGGGATGGTGTTCCTGGACTGGGACGAATACGCCCGCCTGCGGCTGGATGCCGCGACCCGGGCGCGGGTGCGCGATGCGCTGCATGAACTGGCGGCGTTGTTTGAATCAAAACGACCTCCGGCATGAAGCCGGAGGTCGTTTTTGCTGGATGAGTTTATCCAAACGCTTCGATGATTTGGTCGCCGAACGTCCAGCCTAATGCGCCAATGGCGAGGCAGCAGCAACACAGAACGAGGACAACGGCCACAACGATGATGATGGTTTTGTTGCTCTTGGGGGCTTCGGGGGGGAGGGGGGCGGACGTGGGTTCCATTTTTTACGATTGCTCCTCTATAGATTTGGATTATACGCCGGCCCGGGCGCGCCGCCACAGCCAATAAAGGAACAAGGCGGTGGCGAGAACCACGATGCAGGCGATGATGACAGGCAGGACGATTGCCATGATGGAGGTGATGGTCGAAACGATGTCTTCCAGGATGCTGACCGGCACATTGCCCGCGCCGCCGGTGGCGGCAGTGACCGCCGGGCGCACCAAACCGGCTTTGGCGGCGTGAACGCCCCCGGCCACCAGCAGCCCGCAGACCAGCGAGACGAACGGGCTGACATCGGTCAGCACCCGGGCCGCGGCGGCAAAGGCGATGGCCCCGGCAGTGGGACGGATGAAGGTCTGGATGATGTCGTTGATGTGGTTGACGGCGGGGACTTTATCGGCCAGGAACTCGATGATGATCAGCACGCCCAGCACGATGAGTATCCAGGGGTTGGCGAGCAGGTCGAAGGGCGAGGCCAGTTTGAAGGCCTGCGGGAAGAAGTGCGCAATCATCCCGATGGTGAAGAGGGGAATGTACGCATTCAGCCCGGCGCTGGCCGAAAGACCGAAGGCAGAGAAAATTCCCAGTAAGAGTTCCATAGTTGAATTATATACGCAGATTGGGCAAAAAAGTTAAGCGAGTTTGAACGTTGTGGTTTCCGTCGTTACCGTTGTGGTAAAAACAGGGGTCAGGCTGTCCTGGAATGCTTGTATTCGCTGCGGGAATCCTGTACAATCTTGTTAGAAGCAAGGCTGGCCCCTCTTCCAACCCAGAAGGGAGCATCACTATGGATATGATTAAAGTCTCAGCCAACTCCCGTACTTCCGCAGTGGCCGGTGCGATTGCCGGTGTGGTCCGCGAACACAAACGCGCCGAAGTGCAGGCCATTGGCGCAGGCGCGGTCAACCAGGCTGTCAAAGCGCTTGTGCTTGCCAAGGGATACCTGGAAGGCGATGGTATCCATGTCGTCTGCATCCCCGAATTCGTGGATGTAGATATCGACGGGAAGGTGCGCACCGCCATTAAACTAGTCGTCGAACCGCGCTAAATCCCTGCTTTGCCTCCCTTGCTCTGGCCGGGACGCCGCTCCCGGTTTTTCTTCATGGAAGCCTGATGACGCTGCCTTCCACCCCCTCCCAGTTGCCGCGCCCAGACCGCAAGGTCTGGTTTCGCCGTTTAACGACCGGGCTGGCGCTTTCTTTCCTGGCCCTGTGCGGGCTGGTTGCCCTGCTGGTCCCGCCCGCTGGGGCGAGGCCGGCAGGGCTCGGTACACAATCAATTATCATCAACGAAGTGGCGTGGATGGGGACGCTCAGCGATGCAAATCATGAATGGATAGAACTATATAACCCTGGAACAAGTGATGTAAATATAACGGGCTGGAGATTGCAAGCCGCTGATGGTACGCCTGACATTTTATTATCGGGCATCATCCAGGCTGGCGGTTATTTTTTACTTGAAAGAAATCAACTTGCAACGAGCGTTTCAGCCGACCAAATCTATACGGGCGCGCTTGGAAATGGCCCGCCTGGGGAAACGTTGCAGTTATTCAATAATTCCAGCCCTACACCCATATTGATTGACACTGTAAATTATCCGGACGGTAATCCATGGCCGCGCGGAGATAATACTACGAAATGTACCATGGAACGTATAGGGCCTTTGTTGGATGAATTTGCATCATGGGTTACTTCACCGCCCAATACCATCGCTCAAGACAATAGTGGAAACAATATTTGCGGTTCCCCCAGATCCCAAAATTCGCAATTCATTACCCCCACAGTCACCCCCACTCCTGCCCATACCCCTGAATGGCTGCGGCGCGTCATCATCAACGAAATCGCCTGGGGCGGCACGCAGGTTGACCCGGCAGGGCAGTGGATAGAACTGCATAATCCAAGCCTGACAGACCCGGTGGATATTACCGGCTGGCGTTTGGTCGCGGGCGATGGGTCGCCAAATATCATCCTTGATACAGGCGTCCCGGCCAATAATATTATCCCCCCCAATGGTTATTTCTTATTAGCCCGCCGCGCGGATGTCTTTCAAGGTTCGACCCCGGCCATCCAGCAGGTGTTTACCGCGCCGTTGGATATAACGGGCGAAACATTGCGCCTCGAATCTCCTTTTGGCGACCTGGTGGATACCGCCAATGGCAACGGCGGCCCCTGGCCGTCAGGCGGAGGCTTTCTGCCCTATGCCAGCATGGAACGCACCGGTTCGCTGCCTGAAACGGACCAGACCTGGGTCACATTTGCAGGCACGCCAACCATACGCGATAGCAGCGGTATTTATTTTGTCTATGGCACGCCGGGAGAGCAAAATTGGGGCGCAGGCCTGATTCCAACCCCCTCGCCGACGGCCACCGGAACAGCCACCGTGACGGTCACTGCTGCCAGTACTGTCACTCCAACCCGCACCATCACGCCCACGCCTGGCGTGAGCATGGCGGTTGTCATCAACGAGGCGGCCTGGGGCGGCACGGCGGCCAATTCCAACCATGAATGGATTGAGTTATACAATCCCGGCACGACTGCGGTCAACATCACCGGCTGGCGGTTGGCAGCCACCGATAATTCTCTGTCCATCACGCTCAATGGCACGATTCCCGCCGGGGGCTACTTCCTGCTCGAACGCAGCACCGACAATGCGGTTTCCGACATCAGCGCCGACCAGATTTACACCGGCGCGCTGTCCAACGATGGCCGCGTGCTGCGGCTGCTTTCGCCTTCCGGCCAGGTGATTGATGCAGCCAACGGCAACGGCGGAGTCTGGCCGGCGGGCAGCGACTCGCCTTCCTACTGCTCCATGGAACGGCGCGCTGTCGGCGGCGTCCCCGTGCAGGATAGCGATTTTTCCTGGATTACGAATACTGGCGTGTTGAAAAACGGCAAGGACGCCAACGGTAACGACATCTGCGGCACGCCCAAGAACATCAACTGGGCTTTTTATGTGACCCCTACCCCCACGCCGCAGCGAACAGCCACTCTTGCCCGAACTCCCACCCGCACCCGCACCCCCGTGACCAACCGGGCCACGCCCGAGCCGGTTGTGATTAACGAATTCCTGCCGCACGCCCGCAGCGACTATAACGGCGACGGCGTTATCAACAGCGGCGATGAATTCATCGAACTCATCAACCTGGGCAGCGCGGTCGTCACCCTGAACAACTACCGGCTCGACGACCAGCAGGGCGACTCGAACCCCTACACCATCACCGGCGTCACCCTCCAGCCCGGCACGCGCCTCGCCTTTTTTTCATCCGAGACCGGCATCCTGCTCAGCAACGGCGGCGACAGCGTGCGCCTGTTCAAGCCCAGCGGGCAAATTGCCGACGCCTTCACTTACGGCGTGCTGAAAGAACTCGACCGCTCCTGGTGCCGCTATCCTGATGGCAAATTCATCGCCGCCGGGCAATCGAACTGGACCTTTGGCTGCCTGCCCTCGCCCGGCAAACCCAACGAACTCGCCACCACCGAACATATCGGCATGGAAGAACTCCCGTTGATATGCCGTTCCCCGCGCCTGCCCTTTGGCATCTACCTGTCCGAATGCGACCGGCTCGGCCTGTGGAACTGGAACAGCGCCGAACCGCCGCCGCTCCTCCTGCCTCCCTGGCTGGAAGCAGAAGGCATGTTGTTTATCTTCGAATGAACGTCCCAAAGGGTACTCTCGCTCGCCTGTTTTGCGCGAATCAAACCTTCGGGACGTTTCTCTTGCCTTTTTGCCCGTCCCTTTGTACAATTTCGCTATGATACAAACCATCCTGCTGGTCTTGCTGGCAATCTATACGGTCCTGGCGTTTGCGCTTGCCTTGTTCTACATGCGCCATCGCCGCCTGACTCGCGCCGAGTTTGCCCTTTGGGGGATGCTGGCCCTGCTCGTGCCGGTCTTTGGCCCGTTCTTTGTTATTGCTGCCCGCCCTGGGCCGAGGAAACGCCCATCGCGGCCTCGCAAAAGCGGCGGGTAGTCCGTTCCCTTCCCCGAAAGGATTGAAAAGCCTATGAAACAGGACCGTTTCCTGACCGGAATCCTGCTTGGGATTGCCGCCCTCATCGTATTTGCCCTGGCAGTCTTCTTCACCCGCCAGGACACCCTGGCCTATGTGGACCAAGCGACTCCGCAGGGCGTGGTGCAAAACTATATCGTCGCCCTTCAAAAGCGCGATTACGAAAAAGCCTACACTTACCTGGCCGACCTGGAAAACAAACCCACTTACGCGCAGTTCCGCGAATCGTTTTTCAACAACTATGTTTTGCCAACCGGCGTGGGCGTCGAAATCCTGCAAACCGAAATCAGCGACGACCTGGCGACGGTTGGCTTGAGCATTATCTACAACCAGCGCGACCCATTTGCGAGCAGTTCGCGCTCCGTTGAAAATGCCCGGCTGGTGCGGCAGGCCGGAGCCTGGAAAATCAAACAAATGCCGTATCAACTGTGGGCCTTTGATTGGTACCAGCCCACGCCGGTCAAATAGGAGGACTTCATGCGCGCCATTCGCCGTTTGTATTTTTTCGCGGTTGCCTTCATCAGCGTCGAAGTCGTTTTGTGGGGGATCATCAGTCTGTCGCGCGCCACCTTTTCGACCGGCCTGCTCTTGCCCGGCGCAGAGACCCTGGCCCAAGCCCTGGCCCTGATTCTGGTGGGCGTGCCGATTTTCCTGCTGCATTGGGGGTGGGCGCAGCGCGCCGCCCGGACAGATGGCGAGGAACATGCTGCCACACTGCGGGCCGTGTTCCTTTATGGAATCTTGCTTGCCACCCTGGTGCCGGCTGCCCAAAACCTGCTGGCGCTGCTCAACCGTTCCCTCATCACGCTCGCCGGGCTGGAGTCTGTCCGCGCGCTGTTGGGCGGTTCGCAAGGCTGGGTCGATAACCTGATAGCGATATTCTTCAACCTGGTTGCAGCGGCTTATTTCTACCGCGTGACGCAAAACGACTGGCTGACCCTGTTGGACGTGGAAAACTTCCGCGATGTACGCCGCCTGTACCGCTATATTTGGGTGTTGTACGGCCTGTTACTGCTCATCTTCGGCGCGCAGCAGGTCATTCGTTTCCTGTTTTATATCCCCACCGCCGTTTTGGGCGAACCAGGCCGCGAAATTTTCATCAACGGCCTGGCGCTGACCCTGGTCGGCGCGCCCGTCTGGTTTTGGGCCTGGCAAGTCTGCCAGCGCGCGCTGGAAGAACCGCAAGAAAACGGCTCGCTGTTGCGCCTGGGCGTCTTGTATCTTCTTTCTCTGGCGGGCGTTGTCACCGTCCTGTCGTCCGCCGGGGTGCTGGTCGATATTTTGTTGCGCCAGGCGTTGGGGCAGGCCTTCCCGCTGGCCGAACTGCTCTCGCGGTTGGGCGGGCCGGTTTCGATTGGCGTTCCGCTGGGGGTGGTTTGGGCGTATTACGGAAACTGGCTCGGACGCGAAATCAACGGCGTGGAATCGCCAGGCCGCCGCGCTGCGTTGAATCGCTTCTACTTTTACATTCTCTCACTGATTGGCCTGGCGGCCGCCTTCACCGGGCTGGCGCTGTTGTTCTCGTTCATCATCGAGACGCTGGTCAGTTCGTCCGTCTTGTGGGGGGATATGCTGCGCGAACGGTTGAGCGCTGCGCTTGCCACCCTGCTGGCTGGGTTGCCGCTCTGGCTGCTGGCCTGGCGTCCCATGCAGGCCGAGGCGCTTTCCAAAGACGAGAGCGGCGATAACGCCCGCCGTTCGCTGGTGCGCCGTTCCTACCTGTACCTGGTCATTTTTGCCGCCGTCATCGGAGGGATGGTTTCGGCCATTGGGTTGTTTTACAACCTCCTGTATGCCCTGCTTGGCGCGGCGGGAGAGAACTTTACCCGCGATGTGCTAAACGCGCTGCAAATCCTGGTGCTGTTTGCCGCTTTCCTCGTTTACCACTGGTCGGCCCTGCGGCGCGACGGCGGACGCAAGGCTGAGGCACTGGCCGCCCTCCAGGAGCAGTTCCCCGTACTGGTTTTCGAACAGGCTGGCAGCGGATTCGCCCCGCTGATGCAGGAGGCCATTAAACAGGTTGCGCCCCATGTTCCGGCGGCGGCCCTGCCCCTGGAAGACGGCCTGCCCGAAGGAGCCGAGGCCGCCCGGGCAGTGGTCCTGCCCAGCACCCTGGCCTTCAACCCGCCCGAAGCCTTGCGCCTGTGGCTGAAAGAGTACGACGGACACAAAATCATCGTCCCGGTCGAGACTCCGCGCTGGTACTGGCCAGGCGGATTCCCTCGCAACGGCGTCTCGGCGGCGGCGCAGATGGTGCGGCAACTCTCCGAGGGCCAGGAGGTGCGCGCTTCGGCAGGAACCTCCACAATTCAAGTGGTGGCTTATGTCTTTGCCGTCTTGTTTGGGATACAACTGTTGTTTATGTTGTTTGTGTTTGGAATTTCTCTGGTAGCCGGTTGGTAATCAGTCAGCAAGCAGAACATGCCCCAGGCGAAGAAAATCTGTCGGGGCATGTTTTAATTACTCTTTGGAAAAATATCCGATGATGGGAAATGCTATAATACAAACGGAGGCCGTTATGACCATGTTTACTGTCCAAGCGGTTTATGAAAAGGGCGTTTTGAAGCCCAAGAAAGCCTTGAATTTGCCTGAAAACAGCCTGGTCGAGTTGATGGTTAAAGTTACGCCAGCAGTAAATGCCAGGCCGGGGTTCGCTTCGCTGCTTGGCATGTGGGAATCTGTGGATGGGTTGGAACTGGAACAGTCATTGGCCCGGGCGCGGCGAAAATCAAAAGCCAGACTCCATCGATTAGCGAAAACCCTCGAATAACATGACCGTTTATATGACGGATACCCACGCCTTGCTCTGGGCATTTCACCAACCGCGAAAGTTGGGGGAGAATGCCCGGCGAGTATTTGATGAGATTGCCAACGGCAAGGCTAAGTTGCTCATTCCAGTGATTGTCATGGTCGAGTTGATTTTCACCATCGAAAATAAGCCAATTGAGGCCGACCTGGATAAAATTCTTGACGCAATTGACAACAGCCCCAACGTTGAATTTGTCGATTTCGATTACGCGGCGACTTTGAAGCTGCGCACCCTGTCCAGCATCCCAGAAATGCACGACCGAATGATTGTAGCCAGCGCAATCTTAAATGGGGCGGCATTAATCACCCGTGACCGCGACATCACCGCTGCAAAAGCGGTTGAAGTAATCTGGTAGCCTCGTTTGTTTCCTTGCTTACTTCTCCCCCCAGTGGATGGCAATCGTCCCGAACATGAGTCTTTTGTAGCCAATGCGTGTGAACCCGGCGACGGCCATGCGCGCGGCCAGGTCTTCGGCGGTCAGGAAGGCTTCGGTCGAATCGGGCAGGTAGGTGTATGCATCGCGCTGGCCGGAGAGCAGAGTCCCCAGCGCCGGGATAACCAGGTGCAGGTGAAGCCAGATAAAGGGAGAGAGCAGGTTCTTTTTGGGGCGCGTCGTGTCGAGGATGACGATGCGCCCTTTCGGTTTCAGCACCCGGTATTGTTCGCGCAGGGCGGCGATGGTATCGACGACGTTGCGCATCAGGAAGCCGGAGACAGCCGCATCGAAGTGTTCTGCCGGGAAGGGCAGGTGCAGTGCGTCGGCGGCAGACCAGGCGAAGGGATCGGTTGCCTGCCTCCCGGCGCGCATCATCTCGAGGGTGAAATCGGCGGCGGTGACACGGGCGGTCGGCTGCTGGGCCAGGGCTTCGCGGGCCAGGTCGCCTGTCCCGGCCCCCAGGTCCAACAGCGAGGCGCGCGGGTGGAGGGCGGCGCGGCGAACGACTTCCTTCCGCCAGCAGATGTCCTGTCCGACTGTCATCAGCCGGTTCATCAAATCGTAGCGATGGGCGATACGGGTAAACAGGTCTTGAACGTAACGGGATTTTTCGGGGCCGGTCAGGTTGGTCATGCGTCCGATTGTATCCAAACTTGTTCAATCTTGCACGTTTTTGGGCTTTGTGCTAGAATCTATTTCGTTCGACCAATACTGCAAGCACCGAAAAGTGGGCGCCCCCCACTTTTTTGCTTGAAAAGGTACAATTATCCGAGTTCGTTCACGCGGGAGTTCGTGCAGGCATGAAAAACGAGTTTAGTCTGGCTTTCAACGAAGTGCTGGAAGAGAAGCAGCTTCCCAAAGAGGTTATTTTAGGCGCGCTGGAATCGGCGATGGTCTCGGCCTATCGCCGCGCGGTCAATGCTTCCATCGCCCAGCAGGTGGAAGCGAAAGTAGACCCTGAAACTGGCAAAGTGACGATTTACGCCGAAAAAGAAGTCGTGGAGAGCGTGCTGGACGAGCGCACCGAGGTACTGCTCGAAGAAGCGCGCAAGGTCAACCCACTCTGCCAATTGGGCGATATGGTAATTGTGGAGACCACGCCGCGCGACTTTGGGCGCGTTGCCGCCCAAACCGCGCGCCAGGTCATCCAGCAGCGCATCCGCGAGGCGGAGCGCGGCGCGCAGATGCAGTATTTCGAGCGCCAGTTGGGTGAAATTGTCAGCGGCGTGGTGCAGGCCACCAACCCGCAAAGCACCACCATCGGGTTAGATATGAAGGCCGAAGGTGTAATGCCTGTCAACCAGAAAATCCCCGGCGAGCGTTTCCGCGTGCATGACCGGGTGCGTTCCATCATCATGGAAATCAAGGACGGTTCGCGCGGCCCGCAGATTGTCCTTTCGCGCGCGCACCGCAATTTCCTGCGCCGCCTGCTCGAAAACGAAGTCCCCGAAATTTATCACGGCATCGTCGAAATCCGTGCGATTGCGCGCGAGCCGGGCCAGCGCGCCAAGGTAGCGGTTTCGGCCACCCAGGCGGGAGTCGACCCGGTTGGCGCGTGCGTGGGCGTCAAGGGCGTGCGCATCCAGGCGATTGTCAAGGAACTGCACGACGAAAAAATTGACATCATCGAGTGGAATCCCGACCCGGTGTTGTATATCTCCAAAGCCATCAGCCCGGCGCGCGTCAGCGGCGTATACCTGTCCGAGGGCGAAAAGACCGCCACTGTCGTGGTGATGGAAGACCAACTTTCGCTGGCGATTGGCCGCGATGGGCAGAACGCCCGCCTGGCCGCCAAGTTGACCGGCTGGCGTATCGACATCAAGAGCGTAAGCGAAGCCGCCGCCGATGCGCTGAACCGCCTGCAATCCGAACCATCGATGGAAATGACAGCCGAGGCCGAAAAGGACAACCTGCCTTTCATCACCGAAATCCTGGCGAAGAAAGCCGAAGGCCGCCCGCTGACCCCCGAAGAATACCAGGGCCTGGCCCAATTCGTCGACCGGGTGGAGCGCCGCGCCATCGAACGGCAACGCGCTGTCGAGCAGGAATCTGCCGAAAAACTGGCCGAGGCCCGCGCCGGAATCCCGGACGCAGCCTTCGAGCAGCCGTTGGATGTCTTGGGCCTGCCCGAACACGTCTACAATATCCTGACCGAAGCCGATTACCGCACCGCCGGCGACCTGTTGCTGGCGATGAAAATTTCTGCCGACAAGGTGCTGGGTCTGCCCGGTATTGGCCCCAAGGCCATGCAGGCGATTAATACCGCTGTGGCGGAAACGACTTTCCATGTGGAGGAACCCATCGCGGCTGAAGAAGTGGCCGAGGTGGTTGCCGAAGCGCCTGCCCCAACGGAAGCCGCTCCCGAGGCGGTTGTGGAGGCTGAAGCCCCCGCCGCGCCCGTTGCCGAGGAAGAAACCGGGGCCGAAGCAACGTTCGAGGAATTGTTCAAGATGCGCCCCGAATCCTTCACCCCCGCAGCCGAGGATGATGCCGATAAGAAAGACAAAAAAGGCAAGAAGGGCAAGAAATCGGTCGAATATCAATTCGACGAAGACCGCGGCGAAGTCGTGGGCCGCAAAAAGCACAAACGCGGTGACGGATTGTTCGAAGAGTGGTAATTTTTTCATCTGGTAAGGAAGGTACCGTCGTCAATCCGGTGTTGACGTGAAGAAAAAACCTGTCAAACCTGTCAAACATATTCCCCAACGAACTTGTGTCGGATGCCGCACCGTGCTGGCCAAGCGCACGCTGACCCGCATTGTGCGGCGGCCCGACGGGGTTTTCATCGACCCTTCGGGCAAGATGAATGGCCGGGGGGCTTACCTGCACGACCACAAGACTTGTTGGGAACGCGGGCTGAAAGGCGCGCTGGCGAATGCCCTGCGCGTTACCCTGACAGCCGAAGACCGGCAGATGCTGGAAAATTATATCGCCAGCCTGCCGGACGACTCCGCCGAGTCCCCAGCGGGAACGGCGCCTGGGAGCAGCGCGATGTGATTTTGCGCGCATGAGACCCGCTCCAGGCTCCCCTCTCGCGTGGATGGGCAGTTTCATTGCAGGAGGTGTCCTCATGAGTGCAAAACAAATCGAAATCCCGGCAGCCATTGGCGTCCGAGACCTGGCGCAGAAGATGGGTATCAGCCCTATCGATGCCATTAAAAAACTGATGGTGAATGGCGTGATGGCTTCCATCAACCAGACCATCGATTTCGATACCGCCGCGATTGTCGCGGCTGAATTTGGCTTCGATGCGATTCCCGAACAGCAGGAAATCGAAGAAAAGAAGGAAGTCGGGGAAGTGCCGCTCTGGCGGCAGAAAATTGCTAACGAAAAAGACTCCGACCTGGCGGCGCGGCCTCCGGTCGTTACCATCCTGGGGCATGTCGACCATGGCAAGACCTCCCTGCTCGACGCCATTCGGCAGACCAATGTCGCCGGAGGCGAGGCCGGCGGTATTACCCAGCACATCGGCGCATACCAGGTGGAGCGGGAAGGCCGCCTGATTACTTTCCTCGATACGCCCGGCCACGCCGCTTTTACGGCCATGCGGGCGCGCGGCGCGCAGGGCGCCGATATCGTTGTCCTGGTGGTGGCTGCCGATGATGGCGTGATGCCGCAAACCCGCGAGGCGATTGCCCACGCCAAGGCTGCCCGCGTTCCAATGATTGTGGCGCTCAATAAAATCGACAAGCCCAACGCCAACCCCGATCGGGTCAAGAACCAACTTGCTGAATTGGAACTCGTCCCCGATGAATGGGGCGGTAATACTATCGTCGTGCCGGTTTCGGCCAAGCAAAAGGCCGGTATCGATGACCTGCTGGCTTCCATCTTGTTGGTGGCTGATAGTTCTGACATCCGCGCCAATCCGGGCGGAAAAGTGATGGGGACCGTCATCGAAGCCAACGTAGATAAGACCAAAGGCGTCATGGCCAGCCTGCTGGTGCAAAACGGAACCTTGAAAAATGGGAATGTGGTTGTGGCCGGGTTGGCGCAGGGCCGCCTGAAGGCGATGTATGATTATCGCGGCAAGCCCATGCAGAAAGCCGGGCCGTCCATCCCGGTTTCGGTGCTGGGGTTGAGCGGCGTGCCTGCCGCAGGGGAAGTGTTCGAAGTCGTCGAAAACGAGCGCGTGGCGCGCGAGATTGTCCTGAAACGACAGGAAGCCCTCAAGAACCAGAATGCCGCCGCCAAGATGTCGCTCGAAGACCTGTTCGCGCGATTCAAGGCTGGCGAGTTGAAAGAACTCCGCCTGATTGTGAAGGCCGATGTGCAGGGGTCGCTGGAGCCAATCGTCAAGGAACTCAACGAACTGGGCAAAACCAGCACTGAAATTGCCATCAAAATCCTGTATGCCGAAACCGGAAACATCGGCGAGAACGATGTCATGCTGGCTGCCGCCTCGAAAGCCATCCTGATTGGGTTCAGTGTCCAGGCGGAAGTGGCCGCCCGCCGCCTGGCGGAAGCCGAAGGCGTTTCCATCCGCCTGTACGACATCATCTACCGCCTGACTGAAGATATCGAAAAGGCCCTCAAGGGCATGCTCCAGCCGGAGTTCGTCGAAAAACATATCGGCAAGGCGCACGTATTGGCGGTTTTCCCCATCTCGAAAGTGGGCAAGATTGCCGGCTGCCGCGTGGTGGAAGGCGAACTGCGCCGCAACGGCAAAATCCGCCTGATGCGCGGCGGCGACATCGTCTTCGAGGGTGAAGTCTCCTCGCTCAAACACGAGAAGGATGACGTGCGTGAAGTGCGCAACGGCCTGGAGTGTGGCCTGGGTTTGAAAAACTTCCACGACATCCTCGTGGGCGACATCCTCGAATGTTACATCCTTGAGAAAAATAACTGATTGACGAAACCCGTCAAAGCGTGTACGATTATCCTAATGCAAAAATAAGCAGCGAATTACACAGATTACGGTTGGAGTCTGGCAGCGTTCCAGGCCGGGCTCCAACTCCATCCAAAATCGTAAATCCAAAATCTGAAATCCAAAATCTGAAATCGAAAATTACTATGCCCTCCGGTGTACGCTTACAAAAAATTGCCGACCGCATCCGCGAAGAGATGTCTGACCTGCTCATTCGGGAGATGAATGACCCGCGCCTGTACCAGATTTTCGTGACCGACGTGCGCGTCGACCGCGAACTGGCCTTTGCCGATATTTATGTTTCCGCGGTGGAAGGCAAAAGCCGTTCCGCCGGCGTGCTGGCGGGACTCGAATCTGCCAGCGGATTCCTGCGCCGCGCCCTGGCCGCGCGGGTGGAACTGCGCGCCTTCCCGCGCCTGCGCTTCCACTGGGACCCCACCCCCGAAAACGCCGACCATATCGAAAAATTGTTCAAGCAATTGCGGGAAGAACGCCGGGATACCAGCGCGTCATAGGGTTGTTGCTTTGTGTTATGAAAACGCCCCAATCGATAGATACCCCTTTTTTGTTTACCATAAGTAACGGACAAGTGTTGCCTGTTGCCGAGAAACCGGGTGTCCTTCAGTTACACTATGAGCATCCCAACGGAAAATTATTTTTGGGTGATTCTATCGATTGGTTGAGTGGTTTGGAAAGCGAATCGGTCGATTTGGTCTTTGCAGACCCGCCATACAATATCAGGAAAGCAGAT
Source organism: Anaerolineales bacterium (assembly GCA_034434035.1). Taxonomy (GTDB): domain Bacteria; phylum Chloroflexota; class Anaerolineae; order Anaerolineales; family Villigracilaceae; genus UBA5195. Next base: position 5,058 of record DAOTZM010000086.1, on the reverse strand, counting down.
TGGGATACCTTTGAAAGCCAGGAAGTTTACATACAGTGGTCGTTACGCTGGATACAACAGGCCGCGCGGGTGTTGAAAGATTCTGGTTCCCTGTACATTTGCGGCTTTTCAGAAATCCTGGCAGACCTTAAGCACCCATCCTCCAAACATTTTGAATCTTGCCGATGGCTGGTTTGGAACTATCGTAACAAAGCCAACTTGGGAAACGATTGGGGCAGGTCTCACGAAAGTATCCTGCATTTGCGGAAATCTCAAAAATTTGCTTTAAGAATTGACGATGTCCGCATTCCTTATGGAAATCATACGCTCAAATATCCCGTTCACCCACAGGCGATTACCAGTAATTTTGGCAACGGCAAGAAACGTGATAAAACCTGGATTCCGAATCCCTTGGGCGCAAAACCAAAAGATGTGATTGAGATTCCAACGACCTGTAATGGCATGGGGGAGAAAACCCCTCACCCCACTCAAAAGCCCGAAGAATTGTTGCGAAAACTGATTCTTGCCGCAACAGATGATGGACAGGTTGTTATTGACCCGTTTTCTGGTTCCGGGACGACCCTGGTTGTCGCGGAGCAACTAGGGCGCAAGTGGTTGGGGTGCGAAATTAATCCCCAATACAACCACTGGGCGATTGAACGTCTGGAACAGGTGCGCCGCCTATCCGTTGCGCAATGGATGGAATTGGACCGGAAGAATGCCGAACGCAGGGAAAGCATTCGATGACTATTTCCGAGCTGGTTGCGGTTGCTATTCGTAAAGAGAACTTCTTAGGACTGGAAGGCTATCTCGATTTCTGCCAGCGATACCTGGAATTTACCGTTTCAGGATTGCAGGCTGTGATTGTCTGCCAAAACGAGCCAAATTATCGCTTCTTTCAGTATCGCGCGGATGGGAATTTCAACATCACCCGTCCCATCAATAGCAACTTGATGTACTCGGCTGAATATAGTTTTGTCGTTGGCCAGCAATTTTTGCCCGTTTTACACGCCCTAAAAGATGGCGCGATAATTAATCAAGCGCAGCGCGCAGTCATCCAAAACTCAATTTATACGATTCAGCAATCGATTGGCGCGGCACTGGATGCTCTTCCATCTGGACAATCAAATACCGCCAGGAAAATCAATGGAGATTTATTCGAGCGGCTCATGCGTTTTGTTTTGCAAGAAGTCGGAATAGATTGCAGAAGCGGTGTTGTCAGCGTTCCGGTCATGGTGGATAATGTAGAGCAATTTTCGATGAGTTACCAGCATGATTTGCTGCTGTTTCAAGATAATGAATTACGGGTGGTAGGTTCTGTTAAGACATCAAGCAAAGACCGGCTGGATAAAATTTTTATCGATAAGTTTTTATACAATCGATTGACCAATACCAACCTGCCGCAAATCGCCATTTTCTTGAACGATGTACAGAGGAAAAAGACGAAGCGCGAAAACGAATATGGCCTCAACGCTACATTCCTGCCGGGACACTTCAGGGGCTACACTGTGAAGTTAAACCCCCTGGAGGGCGTGTATTACTGCGATATTCGCCCCAACATGCAAACAGATAAATTCTTGAACAAGCATATCAAAACCATTGATTGCCTGTTTTGTGATGATTTACAAGGCTTCCTATCATAGAGCCGATTTTTGGAGACAAACACTTCTCATGAATTCTGATTTAGACATTGCCATTGAGGCCGCCCTTCACGCGGCCCAAAACATCCTCGTCGTCTCGCACGTCCGGCCCGATGGCGACGCGATTGGCTCCCTGCTCGGGCTGGGGCTGGCGCTCCAGGCGGCAGGAAAAACCGTCCAGATGGTCTTGAACGACGGCCTGCCGGCTTCCTTCCGCCACCTGCCGGGCAGCGAGCAGGTAAAAAAAGAGCCAAAAGACAGTTTTGACCTCTTTATTACGGTCGATTGCGCCGATTTCCGGCGCGCTGGCAAGCAGTTCGAGACCGCGCGCAAGCCCCACATCAATATCGACCATCACATCACCAACGAACGCTTTGGCGATTTGAATCTCGTCGAGCCGGAAGCCGTCGCCACCGCCGCCGTCCTGACCGACCACCTGCCCCGTTGGGGTCTGGAAATCAGCCGGGACGTGGCCGCCAACCTCGCCACCGGCATCGTCACCGACACGCTGGGATTCCGCACCTCCAACACCACCCCGGCAGCCCTCCGGCAAGCGGCCCTGTTGATGGAAACCGGCATCGACCTGCCCGAACTCTACAACCGCTCGCTGGTGCGCCGCTCATACGCCGCCGCCAAATATTGGGGCGCGGGCCTTTCCAGCCTGACCACCCTGGACGGCATCGTCTACGGAACCTTGCGTCTTTCGGACCGCAAGAATGCCGGTTATGGCGGCAATGACGACGCCGACCTGATTAACATCGTCTCTGCCATCGAAGACCACGCCGTCGGCATGATTTTCGTCGAACAGCGCGACAGCGTCAAAATCTCGTGGCGCGCGCTCCAGCCGGGTCTGGATGTGTCGAAAGTCGCCCAATCCTTTAACGGGGGCGGGCACCAGGCCGCTGCCGGGGCCGATATTCCCGGCAAACTCGAAGAAATCCAGCCGCGCGTACTTGCCGCCACGCGCGAAATGCTCAAATTATAGGGGGCATCAGGAGACCTCACATGGACCATCAAGATATTAAAAACGCAATTTCCGGAGTACTGGTCGTCGATAAACCGATTGGCATGACCTCGCATGATGTGGTCAACGCCGTCCGCTTTGGCACGGGCATCCGCCGCGCCGGGCATACCGGCACCCTCGACCCGCGCGCCTCGGGCGTGCTGGTCATCCTGGTCGGCCCGGCGGTGCGCCTGAGCGAATACGTCTCGGCCTCCGACAAGCGCTACCAGGCCATCATCCGTATGGGCGCATCGACCGACACCTTCGACGCCGATGGGCGATTCACCCGCCAGTTGCAGCCCGCCATCAATGCCACCGAGCAGCAGTTCGAAGACACGCTCAAGAACTTTGTCGGCGAAATCGAACAGACCCCGCCGCCCTATTCCGCCGTCAAAGTGCGCGGACGCCGCGCCTACGACATGGCCCGGCGCGGCGAACCGGTCGCCCTGCCTCCGCGCAAAATCAACGTTTACCACCTCGAAGTGCTGGAATGGGCCCCGCCCGAAGTGGTGGTCGATGTCCATTGCTCCTCCGGCACCTACGTCCGCTCGCTCGCCAACGACCTGGGGGAAGCGCTCGGCACCGGCGCCTACCTGGTCGGCCTGCGCCGCACCAAAAGCGGACGCTTCAGCCTGCGCGACGCCACCCCCCTGCGCAAATTGCAGGAATCCTTCCGCGCCGGGAACTGGTACCAGTACCTCATTCCCGCCGCCGAAGCCCTCGGCGACTGGCCGGCCGTAGAACTCGACCCCGACCAGGTGGAAGCCGTCAAACACGGCCACCGCATCCCCGCCAACCCCGCCGACCGCCCCGGCATCAACAACCTGGTGCGCGGCGTCAGCATGGCCGGGGAACTGGTCTCGCTGATGGAACTCGACCAGACCACTTCCGAATGGCAGCCTAAGAAAGTTTTCTTCTCGTAGCATGACACATTACACCTCCCTGGAAGCCGTCTCGTTGACCGGTTCCTGGCTGACCATCGGCGTATTCGATGGCGTCCATCGCGGCCACCAGGAAATCATCCGCCAGCTGACGGCAGGCGCCCATCACAGCGGCGCGCCTGCCGTTTTGCTCACCTTCACGCCGCACCCGGCAAAAGTCCTGGCCGGGCGCGAGATTTCCTGCCTGACCACACCTGAAGAACGCGCCGAAATCCTGTTCGGCCTCGGCGTGGACGATGTCATCACCATGCAATTCACCCGCGAACTGGCCGAGCGCAGCGCAGAAGACTTCATGACCGAACTGAAAACCCGCCTGGGCTTGCGAAAACTGCTCATCGGCTACGATTTCGCCCTCGGCAAGGGCCGCGCGGGGGATTTCCAGCGCCTGGGCGAAATCGGCAAGGAGTTGGATTATGATATCCAGGCGGTGGAAGCCGTCCGTTTAAGTGACGATGTCATCTCCTCCACATTAATCCGTCAGACGATAGCAGACGGGGCGGTGAGCCTGGCCGCCGTTAAATTGGGGCGTGCCTATTCCGTGCAGGGTCCCGTCATCCCCGGCGACGGGCGCGGACGCACCATTGGCATTCACACCGCGAATGTCGAAACCCCTGCCGAAAAAGCCCTGCCGGCCAATGGCGTCTACGCCACCTGGGCCTTTGTGAACGCCGAAAAACATCCCGCCGTGACCAACGTCGGCCTGCGCCCAACCTTTACCGGCGGCGAGGCCGTGCCGCGCGTCGAAGCGCACCTGCTCGATTATTCCGGCGACTTATACGGCAAGACGCTCAAACTCGAATTCGTCGAACGCCTGCGCGGCGAGCAAAAATTCCCATCGGTCGAAGCGCTGACTGCCCAAATCCATTTGGACAGTGAACAGGCGCGTGGAATATTGAAATGAACCCCATCCAAACCCTGCCCGCAGCCCATTCCCTGGCCTGGGAAGTCAGCCTGAAGAAAGATATGCGCCTGAACATCCTGTTACAGGTAGCCGGGGTATTCTGGATGGGAATAGTGGCCCTGTTTTTATGGTGGGCCTTTCAGTCGCTGCGGCCCGACTTGAGAGAGATGCGTCTTTCCGGTGAGATTTTTACAACGCTTGGATGGCTTTTACTGGCGCTGGTTATTTCCATCAGCCTGCACGAACTGGCGCATGGCGCGTTTTTCTGGTGGTTTGCCAAACACCCGCCCAAATTTGGAATCGGGCCAGGCTATGCTTACGCGGCCATGCCGGGCTGGTATTTCCCAAAACGACAGTATCTTGTGATTGGGCTGGCGCCCTTGGTGGGATTGACTGCGCTGGGGCTGGCGCTTGTCCCGTTCCTGCCCGTCTGGCTGCTTGCTCCGTTCTTTGTGGGCATGGCGTTAAATGCGGGAGGGGCGATTGGCGATATTTACATCTGCATTCGCATCGCGCGCGAAGCGGAGGATATTTGGGTGAAGGATTTGGGGGATGGGATGGAAGTGTACAGGTGCGGGTGAATGCCCGGGGTGC
>DAOTZM010000085.1:0-3770 GCA_034434035.1 Anaerolineales bacterium | reverse complement strand
CGGCCAATTCTTGCTTGATGGCTTCACATTCTGTCGCAATTTCAGCAGCATTGTTGCCACGATGAGAAAAATCTGCAATGAAAACCCGGGAACCCTGATGTGTCAGCCAATGTGATTTCATCTTGCATTCTCCCTCGGGTTGGCCTGCGCGCCAACCAGCCATTCGAACGCTTTATCCCTGCTGTCGAAAGCCACAACCGGTGTTCCTCCGGTTACGTTTGAAAAAGTGGTGATAAAAAACCGGCTCGGCCCGCTCAATCCGAGCAAGGCGCGCTTGATGACTGCCCGATTGGCACGCGGCACCAGCCTGCGAATCACGTTCAAGTTGGCAAAAGACGGCTCGGTTCCCTCGAAATTCGCCAACACCAGCACCGATTTTTGGGGTTCCGCGGCAAGCATCAAGATTGCCTGCTCCACTTCAGCCTGGAGCGCAACATAGTCAGCGCCAAACCCGGAATAGTCGGCGTAAAAAATGCGCTTGCCCTGGTGTTCCATCCAGTGTGATTTCATGAGGCAGTTGCCCTGCAAAATTATAGCATCAAAAAGCAATTTGCTTTACTCTTCCAGGTGATAGGTGTGGTACAAGTTTTGGCACGGGTTTCCCCAAGCGATGTGCATCTCTCGCGCCGTCAGGTCGAACACCATCGCATTGATGGTTTTCTCGCGGTCGAGCGGCTGGCGCACGTCGACGGCGTGATTGCAAATCGAATTGGAAAAATTGACGTGGTCTTTTTGGATGGCTTGCAAGGTTTTGATGGTATGTACCTCGCTCTGGCGCAGCAGCCGCCGGGCGCGCAGGTAACGCACCCGCGAAGAAATCAGTTCTTCGGGTTCCGCTTCCACTTCTTTCATCTTGGCTGCCTGGTAATGGTTGGTATGCACCATAACCCCATCCTCGGCGTAAACAATATCGAAGCGGCGCGCCGAAACCTCCACCGAGTAGATTTCACCGCTCTCATGCACTATCACATGGTTATATCCGGCAGCGCGGTGCGGCACAATTGCCCGGCGAATCGCCCCGGCAGGGGTCTTGGATGCCAGCACGGCCCGCCCCACCACAATGCGCGGAATACCGATGCGCGAATCATTCGGGTAGACCGAATCGATTAACTGGGCAATTCCATAAGCGTTGAAACCGATGTTGGGCAGCAGGCCGCCATAACTCATTGCCAGGAAGGGCGGTTCGTTATTGGGTTTGGCATGGACGACATACACGTCATCTTCATCTTCAGGGAGCCAGTCTTCATTATGCGCCGCCAGCACATGTCCGTCAGCAGTGCGCTCCTCGTTAATTGCCATGCTGGTACAACGCGTCAGGTGCAGCGCATCGGTGGTCACAGCCTCCATCGCATTCAGCACCACCACATCCTCGAAAGAAACGTTGCCCCCTTCGGCAATTCCCTGCATCTCATCAACGTATTGCGGATAACGCTCCTGGGCAAACGGCAGGTACTTGCGCGCCTGGATGGTGGCCCCGGCCCAATTCAGTTCGAGTTGTTGGAAGGCATCAGCCAACAGTTGATGCGCATTTTCGATGCTGTGCTTCACCTGCTCGCGCATGGCCTCGCCAATTTGGCGGCCCATTTCGCGGTGCGAACCCGAAACGCGAATGAGCGGCACCGGGTTGGCATGAATGGGGGTGTTATACGGGTTGTTCGGCTCGTTCGACATGCTTCTTCTCCCAAAACTATTTGTTTTAGATTGTACCATTTGGGATAGTGATAAAACACCCTGCAAAAAGGCCAGCAGCATGTTGCGCTGGGCGCGCGCCTGAAGCCAGGCGCGGATATCTTTGATTTTTTCGTAATCCGGCGCGCCGAATTTTAGCAGGTAGATGGCCTCCATCCGGGTTTTGGCCTCCCCGGCGCGCAGGTCCCCCTGCCAGGGACGGGTGAAGAATTCGTGCAGGTTGTCGTGCAGGCTGCGCTCGGTCAGGGCTTCCCATTCCCGGCGGTCGAACCAGATTCCGTTGCAGTGGCTGCACCGGTCGAGATAATAGACAGTATCGGCAATAAAAACTTGGACGCGGACGAGAACGGACAAGAGCGGATTTTAAGATTTTTCTCCGCATATTCGGCTCTTGTCCGCGTCCCAAAAATGGCGTTGACCAATTACCAATAAAGTCTACTGTCTATTGGTTTATCGGACGTAATCCAAACTGACATCAAAAACCTTCGCCGAATGTGTCAGGGCGCCAACCGAGATGTAATCAACGCCTGTTTCGGCAATGGCGCGCGCGGTTTCGAGCGAGACGTTGCCGCTGGCTTCCAGTTTGGCGCGCCCGGCAACAAATTCGACCGCCGCGCGCATCATCCCCAGGGTCATATTATCGAGCAGGATGCGCTCCACGCCCAGCGAGAGCGCTTCGCGGACATGGTCCAGGGTGCGGGCTTCGACCTCGATTTCCAGCACGGCATGGGCGGCGCGGGCGCGTTGGACCGCTTCGGTGATGGAACCGGCAAAGTCGATGTGATTGTCTTTAATCAGAATCATGTCGTACAGGCCAATGCGGTGGTTTTGCCCGCCGCCCCGCCGGACAGCCAGCTTATCCAACATGCGCAAACCAGGTGCCGTTTTGCGGGTATCGAGGATGGCGGCTTTCGTCCCAGCGACGGCATCTACGAACTGGCGTGTAAGGGTGGCGATTCCGCTCATGCGCCCCAAGAAGTTGAGCGCGGTGCGTTCGGCGGTCAACAGGCTGCGGGCCGGGCCAGTGAGCATGGCAACGGTTTGACGGTTTTCGACCCTGGCGCCTTCCTGAACGGTTTGGCGGAAGTCAATCCTGTCGTCCACAGTTTGGCAGACCTGCGCGGCCACATCTAACCCGGCAAGAATGCCATTTTGCTTGGCAATGATTTGCCCGGTCATGCGCGCGTCAGCCGGGAGAATGCCCTCGCTGGTGGCGTCGCCGGGGCCAATATCTTCAGCCAGCGCGCGCCGAATTGCATCGAGAATATCAGGGTGCAGGGGGGGCACAAGTCTCCTTTGGGTAACAAAACGAATGTGGACTCATTATACCCACTAATCCTTCCAAACCTCTGCGCCGCATGTCCAGCAGATTGGCCCAGGCGGACAGTAAACATTCCGTTAATTGCGCCCATAGGCACGTTTGCAACCGGTGGTTTTGAACTCCTGTTCCTGGCGGGCAACCTGCAATTCCGGGCCACTTCCTTCGATTGGCTGGTGGTCGACCTGGTTAACAAGACCGCCCAATTCCAGGGAACCGGCAGGATAAACGGCAAAGGCTCTTACAAGTTCATGGCCTGGGTCGATGACAGCCTCCCCGATAAAATCCGCATCAAAATCTGGAAAAGCGATGGAACCGTCGTTTACGATACAGCCAGCAAACTGCCCCTGCTAAGCGGCTCCATTATCCTTCACAGATAACCCGCCCGTCCTCCATCCCCTCTCCCGCGCGGGAGAGGGGATGTTTTATCCCCAAATTGCCCCTTTTGGGCCACCCCAAGGGGCAATTTAATAGGACACAACTTATCCTATTTATTATATACTATCTATAGCATCGAATATCGCAGGCGCGCCAATTGCAAAGAGCGGCGCAACAGTCAGGGCGCGGAATGAATTCCGTGTTACAAACCACAATGGAGGAAACGTATGGACCCCTTTGCCGCAGTTGGAGGCATGACCGTTGTTTTCATTATCCTTTCCGTGTGCTGTACGCTGTTAATCACAGCCGCGGCCATCGCCGTGCCGTTTATCATCATCCGCCGCATGAACCAAAATAACCAGAAAAAAGCCGAGGAATTGATGGC
>DAOTZM010000084.1:0-2782 GCA_034434035.1 Anaerolineales bacterium | reverse complement strand
AAGTGTGTTCTTGCGAAAAATAGCCAGGGCGTTCGTGTGCCAGGGCCAGCAGTCCCAAAAGGTCAGAGCGGCCAAAAATCGGCGCGATAATTATCGAGCGGGATGAATCACCCGACGCGGCCGGCCAGCGCGCATCGCTGCGTGTATCTTTAATCAAAATTCCCTGGCGAGTTTCGTTCAATTGAGCCAGGAGCGTTGCGCTATCGGGTAATTCCGGCGCGCATTCATCCTCTTTCACAGAGGAGGCGAGATGGGTTTTAGAAAAGCCACCCTGCGTATCCACCAGGAGTATATGTCCCGCAAAGGCGCCCAGTACCTCCACCGTCCGGCGCAAGATGATATCGGACAGGTCATTGATCGAACGCGGGACGCTCAATTCCCGGCCAATTTCGGGCAGCAGGTTGAGTTCGCGGTTGCGGCGTCGGATGAGGTCTTCGGCTTCTTTGACCCGCAGCCGGGTGCGGATGCGCGCCAGCAGTTCGCGGCGGTCGAATGGTTTCATCACGTAATCATCCGCGCCCGTATTGAGGGCATACTGCATATCGACCGGGTCGAGCCGGGCGGCGGTGACGATAATGACGGGGATGTGCGCGGTCGCCGGGTCGGAACGAAGTTCCTCCAGCGCCTGGAAGCCGTCCATTTCGGGCATGTTGACATCCAGGAGAATCAGGTCGGGTAGTTCGGCGCGCGTTTTTTCGAGCGTTTCGATGCCGTTGGATGCGGTGAGCAGTTCGTATTCTTCCTGTTGCAGGTAACGGGCCAGCAGGGTCAGGTTACTGGGGTTATCGTCGGCGACCAGCAGCCGGAATTTTTGCCTCGTTTCAGGGGTTTGCCCGTCGGCAGCCTGGGCGGGCTGGGCCTGCGCAAGCGCGCTGCGGACAATCTGGCAAATTCGCTCCGGGGGGACGGGTTTAATGAGGGTTTCGTCCACCTTCATCCGCCTGGCGCTTTCTTTCAGCCCCGGCACATCGTAGGCGGTTATCAGGATGGTGTGGACGGGTTTGACTTCTGCCCGTTTGCGCAGGGTTTCTATCAATTCCAGGCCGTTCAGCCCGGGCATCATCATGTCGGTGATGACCAAATCGACAGGTTCATCACCAACTTGCTGGAGGGCGGTTTCGCCATCTGTCGCGGAAATTACCTCCAGGTTGGGGCTAAGTCGCGCGATGGCGCGCGCCAAGGTGGCCGCCGTGCCGGGGTTGTCGTCAACCACCAGGATGCGCGCTTTGACGATATCGGGAGTGCCAGACAGGGTATCAGTCGCCATGTACATATTTTCCACGATATTTTTGGGCGCGCAGTTAGTGATCTATGGGAAAAGTTGGCAAAAGTTGGCAGGCGATAAAAAACCGTCCCGAAGGTTCTAGACCTTCGGGATGGCTGGTTTCGGGATGGTTAGTCTGCCACAAAGCGGTAGCCTGTTCCCCGCACATTAATCAGGTAACGGGGACTGCGCTCGTCTGGCTCGATGGCTTGCCGAATCTGGTGAACATGCCACTTGACCAGTTCCTGCGCCTCGCGGAATTCCACTGCATACCCCTGGGCTTCTGTTACCAGGGTCTGGTAATCGACCACGTTGGGGGCGTGCCGCAGCAAGACCAGCAGGTAGTCGAACGCGGCGGGGGGCAGGTTGATATTTTGGCCGTCAATCGTCAGGCGGCGGGCGAGCAGGTCCAGGGCGATTTTCCCGCGCGCCAGGAATCGGTCTTCCCCATTTTCGGGAACGGAGGCCTGCGGTTGGTGCGCCTCGGCGCTTTCCAGGCTTTTAAGTTCGGCCTCCAGCAATTCGATTTGGGCCCGAATTTGGCGTTTGCGGCGCTCCCGCTCCTGCCGGGCGAGGATGGTTTGTGTACGCTGAATGATGTCGCCTGGCTGGAGCGGTTTCAGCAGGTAATCGGTGGCGCCCTGTCGGAGCGCTTCGAGCGCGGAGTTCAGGTCTGGTTGGGCGGTAAAAAGCACAACGGGCAGTTCTGGCAGGGCGGTCTGGATGCGCTTCAGCACTTCCATCCCGCTCATATCGGGCATCCGAATATCCAGGTAGACCAGGTCGAAGGGGTGCTGCCCCAGCAGGGATAGCCCCTCCTGGCCGCTTGCGGCGGTTGTGACCTCGAAGTTGGCGCGTTGCAGGATGCGCGCCAGGGTATGCCGCAAGGAAGCCTCGTCATCGACGATGAGAATGTGGCCCGTGACTTCTGTGGTCATTCGTCCCTCCTGGCGGGCAGCCAGACTTTGAAGATTGCGCCTGCTTCTGGATTGTTTTCAGCCAGGATTTCGCCGCGATGCTGGTGGACGATGTCGGCGGTGATGGTCAGTCCAAGTCCCGTGCCGGTGTCCTTGTCGGTGACGAACGGCTCGAAGATGCGGGGGTGGATTTTAGGGTTGAGGCCAGGCCCGGTGTCGGCAAAGGTGATTAAGGCCTGTTCCTGCTCAGGCAGGTGATAGGTATGGATGGTGAGTTCTCCGCCGTTTTGCATGGCTTCGATGGCGTTCATGAACAGGTTCAAGATGACCTGCCGGATTTTATCGGGGATGACCGGCATGGCGGGCAGGTCGGGGTCGGGGTGGAATGTGAAGACAATATTCCGGTGTCTCATGTAGGTAAATGTCAGGGCATGGACATCTTCGACCATATCATTGAGTTGGATTTCCTGGAAATCTTCGACCTGGGATGCCAGCAATTCCAAATTCAAAGCTGAGTTATGGCGGCGCATGAACAATTTCCAAGCCCTCCTCCAGGAAGGAGAATAAATCATCCCATGGGTCAAAGACCATGCAGCGAGTT
>DAOTZM010000083.1:0-3852 GCA_034434035.1 Anaerolineales bacterium | reverse complement strand
TACGCGGAGAAAAATCTTAAAATCCGCCCTTGTCCGTTCTCGTCCGCGTCCAAGTTTTTATTGCCGATACTGTCTACTCCATACGATTCAGGAGTGGATTGAACCGGCTTCTCCGCGTTTACGACAAGCATTGCGCGCTCGAAAAACCTTCTTCAATGACTTGCGCGCTTTAACTCGCTCCATGGTCTTTGACCCATGGGATGATTTATTCTCCTTCCTGGAGGATGGCTTGGAAATTGTTCATGCGCCGCCATAACTCAGCTTTGAATTTGGAATTGCTGCTCTCAACCTGCCCCGCATTCCCATGCGGCCCGGCGGCCTCGGGGACGCCGGGCGCCCCCTTCGTGACCTTTGTGGTTCCGTCCGCCTCAGCCTGGCCCGTTCGCATCCTGCTGCCACAATTCGCGCATCTCCGCGCTGGTTTCGAGCAGCGCCTCCAGCCGGCCCTCGGCCTCCACCTGGCCGTCTTTCAGCACGAGGATGTGGTCGGCGCGGCGCAGCACCGGGCGGCGGTGCGAAACCACCAGGCAGGTCTGGCCCGCGCGGCTGAAAATCCGTTCCCACAGCTGGCGTTCCGTCTCCACATCCAGCGCGCTCGAAAGGTCATCGAACACCAGCAGTTCCGGCTCGCGAATGAACATGCGCGCCGCCGCGGCCCGCTGGGCCTGCCCGCCGGAGAGTTTGACCCCCCGCGCGCCCACCAGCGTCTCCAGGCCAGCCTCCAGGCCCTCCAGGTCTTTCTCCATCACCGCCAGGCGCGCCGCGGCGTAAATCTCCTCATCAGACTTCTCCAGGCCGAGCAGGATGTTGTCTCGCAGCGTATTGCTAAACAGGCGCGGCACCTGCCCGGTGTAAGCGCAGCGCGGGGGGATGAAAAAATCGCCTGGCGCGTCAACTTTTTCCCCATTCCAGCGGATTTCCCCTTTTTCGAGCGGCAGCAGCCCCAACAGCGCCCGAACCAGGGTCGTTTTTCCCGACCCGACCCGTCCGGTGATGACCGTCAGCGTGCCGCGCTGGAGGGTGAGATTCACGCCCCGGATGCCGTTGCTCGAATTGGGGTAGTGGAAGGTCAAATCAACGGCAGACAGGCTGCGCAAGCGGTCTGCTTCCGTTTTCGAGCGGTATCGCACCCCCGGCAGCCGGCCTTCCAAATCCACCGGGCTGTGTTCCACCAGCGCATCCGGCGGCGCATTCTCCATCAACCGGGCCATGCGCTGCACCGAGACCCCCATTTGCTTGTAACGCGCCGAAAGCATGCCCGCGAAGGTCGTCAGGTCGCCCATGCTTTGCAGCAGGTAGACGAACAACGAAAAATCGCCGACCGTGAAACTGCCCTCGCGCATCGACTGGCCGACCAGGATAAGGATGACGCCCGTCCCGAACGTGGAGGTGTTGCGGTAGACCGAACCCAGGATGTCATCGAACACCCGCTCGCGGACGGTGAATTTGCGCCGCTCCTCGTTCAGCCGGTGGAAATGCCCGATGACCTGCTTTTCGGCCGTAGCGACCTTGACGGCCTGCGCCGCGCCGAAAAATTCACCCAGGAATCCGGTCACTTTGCCGGTTGCCTGGCGGCTGGCCGCGCGGTAGTGTTCGATGCGTTTGGCCGCCGCGTTGGCAATCAGCCCCACCACCAGCACCGGGGCCAGCGCCATCAGCGTCACCGGCAGGCTGATGCGCGCCATCAACCCGATGGCAACCGCGACGATGGCGATTCCGACTACGATGTCGTTGATGAGAATCATGAACAGCGGAATCTGGTCCACGTCGGTCTTGAAACGGTTGACCGCTTCGCCGGTCGAATCGGGTAACGGGGCCGCCCCCGGACGGCGCAGGATGTGGCTCATCAGGTTCTTGCGCAGCAGGGTGTTGACTTCGGCAAAAATGGGCACGTCGGCGTAGTAAAAGCCATAACTGGCGGCCACCCGCCCCAGCGCGGCTGCCACCGTAAACCCGACAATGCTCCAGATGCCAAAAGCCAGCGGCGCTTCGCCGGTCAGCATATCGAAAAAAGCCTGGATGATGAGCGCCGGGGCAATCTGCCAGCAGAACCTCATCAGGGCGACTGCGGCCAGGTCCACGAACCAGTACCAGGGCCGGAAGCGAATCATCTCGAACACCACCCGCCAGGCGGGCAGGGCATGGACTGGATTGGGGAGAGTTGAAGTGGTCATGCCAGCACCTCCTCCAGCCCGGTTTGCAGGAGCTGGGCAAAGCGCGAATTGGGGTCGGCGGCCAGCGACTGGCGCGCGCCGTACTCGCTGGTTTGGCCGTCCTCCAAAATCAGGATGTCATCGGCGCGGTGGACGGTGTGCAGGCGGTGCGCGATGATGATGGCGGTGCGGCCTTGCAGCAGTTTATCGATGGCCCGTTCCAGTTTTTGCTCGGTGGCCGGGTCCAGGCGCGACGAAGCCTCGTCCAGGATGACCAGGCCGGGGTCGCGCAGGAAAACGCGCGCGAAGGCCAGCAGTTGCGCCTCCCCCGCCGAAAGACTGCGCGAACCGGTCTCCAGTTCGGTCTCCAGCCCGTTTGGCAGGCCGCGCAGCCACTCGCCCAGTTCCAACTGCTCCAGCGTGGCAAGAATCTGCGCATCGGGAATCGAGCGGTCGAAAAAGGTCAGGTTGTCGCGCACGCTGGCCCGGAACAATTGCACATCCTGGGTCACGAGCGCCACCCGCTGGCGCAGGGCGGTCAACTGGAACTGCCGCAAATCGGTCCCGTCCAGGGCAATCCGGCCCTCGTGGGGGTCATACAGCCGGAAAATCAGCCGCGCCAGGGTGGTCTTGCCGCTGCCGGTGCGCCCCAGCAGGCCCAATACCGAGCCGGGTTTTTGGGAGAAAGACAGCCCCGCCAGCACCGGGTCGCTGCTGTTGTAGGAAAACGTCACGTCCTCGAAGGCCAGCCCTGGCGGGCCGGAAACTGCTTCCACGCCCGGGCCGTCCACCACCTCCGGCTGCAACTTGCGAAGCTCGCTCAGGCGTTCGACGCAGGCCCCAATCGTCTGGAACGTGTCGATTTCGTGGGTCATGGCCCACAGCGGCTCCTCCAGCAGGCTGATGTAGTGGATGAACAGGTAGACCGTCCCAATTGTAATCAGCCCGATAGAAAACAGCCAGTAGCCGCTCGAAATTGCCAGCAGGTGACCCAGCGTAATCGCCACCCGGACTGAATTTTCGAGTATCCAGCGTTTGAAGTGCGCCCGGCGGCTGTGAATGAGAATCCCGGCCTGGTGACGGAACAATTCGCGGATGGAGAAATCGACCGCGCCGCTCGAGCGGATATCCTCCGTCCCGTTGAGTTGTTCCTCCACGAAGCCGAACAACCCCGTTTCGGCCTCGCGCCGCGCCTTCTGCTCTGGCACGGCGATGTCTTTCAAGCGGCCCAAAACCAGGATGGCGGCAATCGCAAAGACCGTGAACCCCAGCCCGGCGCGCCAGTCTTCGAGGAACAGGGCCGCCAGGATGCCGACCAGCAGCAGCCCGTTGGCCACCAGGTTGAGCGCGAACTGCGAGAAAAAAGTCGCCATCTCGGTCACATCGCCGTCGATGCGCTCGATGAGTTCTCCGGGCGTGCGGTCATTGTGGAAGCGCATATCCAGGTTGAGCGCGTGCCAGGCCAGTTCCGCGCGCAGGGCGTTGGTCGCGGTCCAGGCCACGTTCTCGCCCAGGTATGTCACGCTGACGGCCACAACCTGCTGCAAAATGGCAACCCCGATGAACGCCAGCGCGATGCCGGTCAGGGTCTGGAGCGCTTCCCCGGCCAGGGCCTCATCGATGAAGGCGCGCATAATCTGCGGCGTGAAAACCCGCAGGCCGATGCTGCCAAACAACAGCGCGGCCAGCAGGGCAAAGC
>DAOTZM010000082.1:0-6691 GCA_034434035.1 Anaerolineales bacterium | reverse complement strand
CGCCATTCGGCGCCCGCTTCCTTGAAGATTTTATCCAGCCCTTCGGCTTCGGCTTGCTTTTTGACATCCTGCGAGCCGGGGACGACCATCACGCGGGTAGCGGCGTCTACCCTGCGGCCTTTGAGCAGCGCGGCGGCCAGGCGCAGGTCGGAAATGCGCGAGTTGGTGCAACTGCCGATGAAAACCACATCCACTTTTTTGCCGAGCAGGGATTGGCCGGGCTGGAGGCCCATATAAGCCAGGGCTTTTTCGAGGGCCAGTTTCTGGTTGGCGTCGCCGAGATGGGCCGGGTCTGGCACGCGCTCGGTGATTTTCATGCCCATGCCGGGATTGGTGCCGTAAGTAATCATCGGTTCGAGGGCCGAGGCGTCCAGTGTGATGGATTTGTCGTAGGCCGCGCCTTCCTCGGTGGGGAGTTGCTTCCAGCGGGCAACGGCTTTGTCCCAATCCGCGCCTTTGGGGGTAAATTCACGCCCGGCCAGGTACTCGAAGGTGGTTTCGTCGGGAGCGACCATGCCAGCGCGCGCGCCGCCCTCGATGGACATGTTGCAGACCGTCATGCGCTGTTCCATCGTCAGGGCGCGGATGGCGGAGCCGGTGTACTCGAACACATGCCCCGTGCCGCCGCCAACGCCGATTTTGGCAATCAGGGCCAGGATGATGTCTTTGGCCGAGACGCCGGGCATAAGTATTCCATCGACGCGAACTTCGCAGGTCTTGGGTTTGCGCTGGAGCAGGCATTGGGTGGCCAGGACGTGTTCGACTTCACTGGTGCCGATTCCGAAGGCCAGCGCGCCAAACGCGCCGTGCGTGGCGGTGTGACTGTCGCCGCAGACGATGGTCATGCCGGGCTGGGTGAGGCCGAGTTCCGGGCCGATGACGTGAACAATGCCTCGGTGCGGGCTGGCCATGCCGTGCAGGGTGATGCCGAATTCAGCGGCGTTGGTCTCCATCTGCTTGATTTGGGCGGCGGCCAGGGCGTCTGTAATCGGTGCAAAGCCCCGACCGCTCTCGTCGGGGTCGGGCGGGGTGGTCGGGATGGAGTGGTCCATCGTGGCGACGGTTTTCTCGGGGCGGCGGACTTTGAGTCCACGCTGGCGCAAGCCGGTAAAAGCCTGGGGCGAGGTGACTTCATGCACGAGGTGCAAGTCGATATAGAGGATGGCCGGGGAATCGGGTTGTTCGGTGACAACGTGGGAGTCCCAGAGTTTTTCGAATAAGGTCTTTGGCATAAAAGTACCAGTTATCAGTTATCAGTTGTCAGTGAACAGTGAACAGTGGTTACCAGCAAACTCAACTGATAACTGATGACTGATGACTGTTCACCGGGAAACGGTATCAGGATTCAGTATCATCCCCCGCCGGTTCAGCGGCAGGCGGGTTCGAGGCCGGGAGGAATCCGCTCAGGTCCCAGCCCGAGGGATAGGCTCGCGGTTCGGGGAACGGGTCGAAAATGGGGGTGGGGAAAACTTCAAGATTTTCCTGGGATTTGGAAGGGGGGTTCATGGTATGCTCCTTTTGGTTTTCAGCCCAACATGACTCCATAATCATGCTGCCGGGCCTCGGCGGCCTCGGTTTGGGCGGTGATGAGTTTGTTGAGGGCGGCCAGGTAGGCCTTGGCGCTGGCGACGATGATGTCGGTATCGGCGCCGTGACCGCCAAAAATACGCTCATAGGGCGTTTCGCGCTGGGCATCCATCTTTTGCATCCCGTCTTTGGGCTGGACGCGGACGGTCACTTCGCCAAGCGCGTCGATGCCCTCCGTGATGGCGTGGATGTTGAATTCGAGCAAGGCAGCCGGGATTTTGACAATGGAATCAATGGCCTTGTAGGTGGCATCGACCGGGCCGGTGCCGATGCTGGCATGGGTGTGGATTTTGCCATCCGGGCCGCGCAGGCGCACGGTGGCGGTGGGCATGCCCATTGTGCCGCAGGCGACCTGCAAACCGTCCAGGGCAAAAATGTCGCGCGGACGGTAGAACTCGTCGGCGATGAGCGCCTCGAGGTCGAGGTCGGTGATGACTTTCTTGCGGTCGGCCAGTTCTTTGAAGCGCGCAAAGGCTTTATCGAGTTCGGCTTCATCGAGCGCATGACCCATTTCGGCCAGGCGAATGCGCAGGGCGTGGCGGCCAGAGTGTTTGCCAAGCACCAGCCTGGACTGGTTGACGCCGACATCCTCAGGACGCATGATTTCGTAGGTCTGGTTGTGCTTGAGCATCCCGTCCTGGTGGATGCCTGCCTCGTGGGCGAAGGCATTCGCGCCGACAATCGCTTTGTTGGGCTGGACGGGAATGCTGGTGTAGTTGCTGACCAGTTTGCTGATGCGGCTGATTTGGGTGGTATCGATACCCGTTTCCAGGCCAAAGACGGGGTGACGGGTTTTGAGCGCCATCACCACTTCCTCGAGCGAGGTATTGCCAGCCCGCTCGCCGATGCCGTTGACGGTCACTTCGGCCTGGCGCGCCCCGGCGCGGATGCCCGCCAGCGCGTTGGCCGTCGCCAGCCCCAGGTCATCGTGCGTGTGGACGCTGACGGTGATACCGTCGTGCATTCCGGGCGTGTTGGCGATGATGCCCGCAATCAATGCGCCGAACTCATCCGGCGTGGTGTAACCGACCGTGTCGGGAATGTTGAGGGTGGTCGCGCCGGCCTTGATGGCCTCGCCCAGCACCAGGTACAGGAATTGCGGGTCGGAACGCCCGGCGTCTTCGGGGCTGAATTCCACGTCCGCGCACAGGGAGCGGGCATAAGCAACCATCGCCCGCACCCGCTCTACCACTTCTTCCGGGTCCATCTTGAGTTTGTGCTTCATGTGGATTTCAGAAGTCGCCAGGAAGGTGTGGATGCGGGGATGAGCCGCTGCTTTGACCGCTTCCCAGGCCTTGTCAATATCCGTTTTATTGGCACGGGCCAACCCGGTAATCACCGGGACGCGCGCCTGCTCCTCGCCAACGGGCGGGTTGCCCACTTCGGAAGCAATGCGCCGCACCGCCTCCAGGTCGTCGGGCGAGGCGGCGGGAAAGCCCGCCTCGATAATATCCACGCCCAGGCGCGCCAGGGCGCGGGCCACCTCCAGTTTCTCGACCGAGGTCATCGTCGCGCCGGGCGATTGTTCGCCGTCTCTTAATGTCGTGTCGAAAATCTTTACGTAATTTGACATAGTTGCTCCGCTGACAGTTATCAGTTATCAGTCATCAGTTTTACTGAACACTGTTCACTGATGACTGATGACTGAATCACTTCTTCCAATTCTCCGGCCTCAACGACCGCACCGCCGCGCCCGCCTGCCACATCTCCGAATCGCGGATGGCGGCCAGTTCTTTTTCCAATTGCTCGCGGTAATCGGGGCGGGAGTTGGCCTCCAGCGTGATGCGGGCTTCGTTGCCGGTTTCGACGCTGTGGTACAGGTCGCTGAATACAGGCACGACCGCGTCGCGGAATTTATCTTTCCAATCGAGCGCGCCGCGCTGGGCGGTGGTCGAGCAGTTGGCGTACATCCAATCCATGCCGTTTTCGCCGACCAGCCGAATCAGCGATTGGGTCAGTTCCTCGACCGTTTCGTTGAATGCCTCGCTCGGGCTGTGTCCGTGCTTGCGCAGTTCGTTGTATTGGGCTTCCATCACGCCCGCCAGCGCGCCCATCAGGATGCCGCGCTCGCCGGTCAGGTCGCTGTAGACTTCGTTCTTGAACGTGGTCGGGAACAGGTAGCCCGCGCCAATGGCAATGCCGAGGGCGACAGTGCGTTCCCAGGCGCGCCCGGTGGCGTCCTGGTGGACGGCGAAACTGGCGTTGATGCCGCTCCCGGCGATAAAGTTGCGGCGCACACTCGTGCCGGAACCCTTCGGGGCCACCAAGGCCACATCGACATGCGGCGGCGGGATGACGCCAGTGTCATCTTTGTAGGTCACAGAAAAACCGTGCGAGAAATAGAGCAGGTCGCCTTCGCGCAGGCATTCGACGATTTTCGGCCATTGGCTGCGCTGGCCGGCGTCTGAAAGCAGGTACTGGACGACCGTCCCGCGCTCGGCGGCTTCCTCGACCGGGAAGAGCGTTTCGCCCGGAACCCAGCCGTCGGCGACGGCTTTGTCCCAGTTTTTCGTCCCCGGTCGCTGCCCCACGATGACGTGAATCCCGTTATCGCGCATGTTCAGCGACTGGGCCGGACCCTGCACGCCATAGCCCAGCACCGCCACAACTTCATTTTTCAACACCTCGCGCGCCTTCTCCAGCGGGAATTCCTCGCGGGTGACCACTTCTTCCACCGTGCCGCCAAAATTGATTTTTGCCATGAGTCCTTTTCTCCTTGGGTTTTTACGTAACTCTCGTTACGAATAATTTTCACGAATTGCGTAACTATCAGACCGTAGACCATAGACCGTTGACCACTGATGACTGTCTATGGTCTGTGGTCCACCGTCTATGGTCTAATACTCCGCCAGCCCGCTCTCGTCCTCGTCGTGCCAGCCGTTGCCGTTCGCGCCGGGAGTGCGGCGGGTTCCTTCATAAGCGCCGCGCGTCATCGCCACCTGGCCGGTGCGCACCATCTCCAGGATGCCGATGGGACGCAAAAGTTCTATCATTCCTTCGATTTTCTCCTCCGTGCCGGTCACTTCGACAATGACAGAATCCATTGCCACATCCACAATCCGGGCGCGGAAAATGGCTGCCAGGTTGTTTACTTCCGCCCGCTGCTCCGGCCCGGCCTTGACCTTGATGAGCGCCAGGTCGCGGGTCACGGCAGGCTGGCGGCTGACATCCTGAACGTCGATCACATTGACCAGTTTGTAGAGATTCGCTTCGATTTTGTGGGCGACGGTATCATCCTCGCAATCCATGACGATGGTCATGCGCGAAATATCCGGGCGCTCCGTCCGCCCAACGGCCAGCGATTCGATATTGAAGTTGCGGCGGCGAAACAACGACGCCACGCGGTTCAGCACGCCGGGCTTGTTTTCTACGAGAGTAATAAATGTATATTGCATGGTTGTTCTCCTTATTGCTTGACTGGCCTTCTCAACATCTGGTCAAGGGCCGCGCCTGCCGGAACCATCGGGTAGACGGCCTCCTCCTGCTCGACGACGAACTCCAACACCACCGGGCCTTCAGTCTGCCGCGCCCATTCGATGGCTTCTTTCACATCTCCGGCCCTGGTCACGCGCCGCGCCGGGACGCCGTGCGCATCGGCAAGTTTCACAAAGTCCGGCGATTTCATATTGACTGCCGAATAGCGCTTCTCGAAGAAAAATTCCTGCCACTGGCGCACCATGCCCAGAAAGCTGTTATTCATAATCGCCACTTTGACGTTCGCGCCTTCCTGCATGGCGGTCGTCAGTTCCGCCGCCGTCATCTGGAAACCGCCGTCACCGACCACCGTCCAGATTTCCTGGTCTTTGCGCGCGAACCAGGCCCCAATCGCGGAGGGCAGCCCAAAGCCCATCGTCCCGGCCCCGCCGGAAGTAATCCAGCGGTTCGGCTTTTCGAGGGAGTAGTACTGCGCCGACCACATCTGGTGCTGGCCGACATCGGTCGTGATAATCGCCCCGCCGCCGGTCGATTCCCACAGGTCGTGAACGAGGTGCGCTACATACAACTTTCCATCATCCGGCCACGACATAATCGAGCGCGCGTCACCTTCCGATTTCCATTCGGTAATCTGCTGGAGCCACTCATCATGTTCGTACTCATCCACCATCGGTACCAGGTCGGCGACGACGGTTTTCAAGTCGCCGACCAGCGGCACATCCGCTTTGACGTTTTTATGGACTTCCGATGGGTCGATTTCGACGTGGATTTTTCGGGCATTCGGCGCGTATGTCTTGAGCGTGCCGGTTACGCGGTCGTCGAAGCGCATTCCGAAAGCCAGCAGCAGGTCGGCGTTTTGGATAGCCAGGTTGCAATGCGCCTCGCCATGCATTCCCATCATGCCCAGCGAGAGCGGATGCGAGGCCGGGAACGCGCCCAATCCCAACAGGGTCATCGCCACCGGTGTATGGGTCTTGACCGCGAAATGTTGGATGACCTCCTCCGCGCCGGAGATAATCGCCCCATGACCGAGCAGGATGACCGGGCGTTTGGCCTTTTCCAGCAGCCGGACAGCCTGCTCCAGCGCAGCTTTGGGCGCGTGCAGGGGCGGTTGGCAGCCCAGCAGCCGCGCTTCCTCCGGGTACTCAAATTCCGTCTTTTCAATCTGCGCGTTCTTGCAGATGTCAATCAGCACCGGGCCGGGGCGTCCGCTGCGAGCGATGTAAAACGCCTCGCGCACCACTTCGGCGATTTCATCGGGGCGCGTCACCAGGTAGTTGTGCTTGGTGATCGGCAGGGTGATGCCGGTCACGTCGGTTTCCTGGAAGGCGTCGCCGCCAATCAGATGCGCGGCAACCTGCCCGGTGATAAAGACCACCGGCGAAGAATCCATCATCGCCGTTGCAATGCCCGTCACCAGGTTGGTTGCCCCCGGCCCCGAAGTCGCCATCGCCACGCCGACCTTGCCGCTGGCCCGGGCATAGCCATCCGCCATGTGCGCCGCGCCCTGCTCATGCCGCACCAGCACATGATGGACGGGATAATTGAGCATGGCGTCGTAAATCGGCATATTGGCCCCGCCGGGGTAGCCAAACACCACCTCCACGCCCTCCCGCGCCAGGCATTCCCACAATATTTCTGCGCCGCTTAATTTCATGATTTCTCTCCT
>DAOTZM010000081.1:0-6057 GCA_034434035.1 Anaerolineales bacterium | reverse complement strand
ACCTGAAGAACGATGAATACCGTCTGGAGATAGAAAAAAAGGTCAAACTGGTTCAAGAAAAAGTAGATGTTTTGGAAGAAATTTTGAAGTCAGGGGCATATTATGGCGCACAGGCGGAAATCAAGATGATAGAGTTATTGAGCAAGCTGCCCGATACTTATTATGTGATTAATGATGTTACGCTGGAATTGGATAAGAGCGTATTCTTTGATGGAGATTGGCTGTCTTCTGCGCAAATTGACCATTTGGTTGTCGGCCCAGCGGGTGCTTTTGTCGTTGAGGTGAAAAACTGGAGCAAAAAATTTACTTCTGGCGGAGATTTTTTTGACCCGTATAAACAGGTTAAGCGGCATAATTATGTGTGTTACACACTGCTCAAAAGACAATTTGAAGTGAAAGTCAGAAATATCATCGCCTATGCAGGCACATTCCCGAAAAGCCTGATGATAGTTTTGTTAAAGTTCTTCCCCTTGAACAAGTGAACGGCTATCTTATGTGGTTCAAAGATGCCAAGCACGATGCTGAAACAGTTCAAAAAATTGTCCAACTCATCGAAAAAGAAATCGATTATGCAAACTAACAAGGAGAAACCTATGTCCGGTCCTCGTGTGGTTCGCGCGCCGCGCGGAACAGAATTGACCTGCAAAAACTGGCTGAGCGAAGCCGCGTTTCGCATGATTCAGAACAATCTCGACCCCGAAGTGGCCGAGAAGCCCGAAAACCTGGTCGTCTACGGCGGGCGCGGGCAGGCGGCCCGCTCGTGGCAGGCCTTCGACGCGATTCTCGACAGCCTGAAACATCTCGAAGAAGACGAAACCCTGCTGGTACAGTCGGGCAAGCCGGTCGTGGTGTTCAAGTCTCATAAAGACGCCCCCAAAGTGCTGATTGCCAACTCGAACCTGGTGCCGCATTGGGCCACCTGGGAGCATTTCGACGAACTGGCAAAGAAGGGCCTCATCATGTACGGCCAGATGACCGCCGGTTCGTGGATTTACATCGGCACGCAGGGCATCCTGCAAGGGACTTATGAAACCTTTGGGGCGCTGGCCAAACTTAAGGGTTGGGGCTCGCTCAAGGGCAAGTTTGTGCTGACCGCCGGGCTGGGCGGCATGGGCGGGGCGCAGCCGCTTTCCATCACCATGAACGAGGGCGTGGGATTGGTTGTCGAGGTGGATAAAGACCGCGCCGAACGCCGCCGCGCCATCGGCTATGTGGATAGGGTGGTGGATACGCTCGAAGAAGCCATGACCTTGGTCGAGGAAGCCGTCCGCGAGCAGAAACCGCTCTCGGTGGGGCTGGTGGGCAACGCAGCCGATATTTACCCCGAACTGGTGACGCGCGGCGTCATCCCCGATGTCGTTACCGACCAAACCTCGGCGCACGAAGCCTTGTATTATGTCCCCTCCGGGCTGACGGTGGAAGCCGCCGACCAACTGCGCGTTTCGGACCCCGAGCAATACAAAAAGATGGCAATGGCCTCGATGGCAAAGCACGTCCAGGCCATGCTCGATTTCCAACGGAAGGGCGCGGAAGTGTTCGACTACGGCAACAACATCCGCCAGCAGGCTTACAACTACGGCGTGAGCGACGCTTTCGAGTTCCCCGGCTTCGTCCCGGCCTATATCCGCCCGCTGTTTTGCGAGGGCAAGGGGCCGTTTCGCTGGGTGGCGCTCTCCGGCGACCCGGAAGACATTTACACCACCGACCGGGCGATATTGGAACTGTTCCCCGATGATGAGCACCTGCGCCGCTGGCTGGTGATGGCGCGCGAGAAAGTGCCGTTCCAGGGCCTGCCCTCGCGCATCTGCTGGCTGGGGTACGGCGAGCGCGTGAGAGCCGGGCTGAAATTCAACGAACTGGTGGCGAGCGGCCAGGTCAAGGCCCCAATTGTGATTGGGCGCGACCATCTCGACAGCGGCTCGGTCGCTTCCCCCAACCGGGAAACCGAGTCGATGAAGGATGGCTCGGACGCAATTTCAGACTGGGCGATTCTCAACGCGCTGATTAACGCCGTCGGCGGGGCGACCTGGGTCTCCTTCCATCATGGCGGCGGGGTGGGGATGGGATATTCCCAACACGCCGGGCAGGTCATCGTGGCCGACGGCACGCCCGCAGCGGCGGCGCGCCTGGAGCGCGTCCTGACCACCGACCCCGGCATGGGCGTCGTCCGGCACGCCGACGCGGGCTACGAAATCGCCATCGCAGCCGCCAAACGGCATGGAATCAAGATGCCGATGTTGAAATAACCTCCACGTTCGCCCGCAGTGATTCTGTGGCAGATATTCTGAACGTCCCGAAGGCTTCGCAGAGCGGTTTCAGGCGCGAGATTGGTCTGTTGGAAAACCTTCGGGACGGTTTCCCGGATGATAGAATGGTGTTATGACGACCAACCCAAAACCCCATATCCTGTTCCTGTTTTCCGATACGGGCGGCGGACACCGCGCGGCAGCGGAAGCGATTATCGAGGCCATCGAACTCGAATTTGGCGACGCCATCAGCACCGAAATGGTGGATTTTTTCAAACAGCACACGCCCCTGCCGCTCAACCGGCTGCCGCAGTGGTATCCGTACATGGTCAAGGCGCCGTCGTTGTGGGGCGCGAGTTTCCACATTAGCGACGGGCGCGCCCGGGCGCGCGCCATCACCGCGACCCTGTGGCCGGCCGTCAGCCGGATTGCGCGCAGCATTGTCAACGCCCACCCCAGCGACCTGATAGTCTCTGTGCATCCGCTGGCAAATTCATTCATTGTGAAGGCGCTGGGGAAGAACAATCGCCCGCCTTTCGTCACCGTTGTCACCGACATGGTCACAACTCACGCCCTGTGGTTCGACCAGCGCGCCGACCTGATTTGCGTCCCGACCGACATCGCCCGCTTCCGGGCAATCGAATATGGCATGGAGCCGGACAACGTGGTGACAGTCGGCCAGCCGATTGCGGCGCGTTACTGCGCGCCGGTCGGAGATAAAACAGAGTTGCGTGAAAAACTGGGCTGGCCGACGGACAAATTCACGGCCGTGCTGGTGGGCGGCGGCGAGGGCATGGGGCCGCTGGCCCAGACCGCCCGCGCCATTAACGAATCCGGGCTGGATTTATCGCTGGTGGTGGTGGCCGGGCGCAACGAGCGACTCCAGCACAGTCTGGAGCATTACTCCTGGCACATCCCCGCCAAAATTGTTGGATTTACGCGCGAACTGCCCGATTTTATGCGCGCCGCCGATGTATTGATTACCAAAGCCGGGCCGGGGACGATTGCCGAAGCCCTGAACGCCCACCTGCCCATCATCCTGTATGCCAAACTGCCCGGACAGGAGGACGGCAACGTGACCTACGTCCGCGAAACGGGAACCGGGGTGTGGGCACCCACCGCGCAGCGGGTAATCGCAACGCTGAAAACCTGGATTGAAACGCCCGAAACCCGCGAAAAAGTGGTGAGGGCCTGTAAAAAAGCGGCCCGCCCCGATTCCTCGCGCCGAATTGCCCGCTTGATTGGGGAGAGATTGGGGCTGGTGGTGGGACAGGAGGATTGATACCCCTGGAATTTTGGGGAGCGGTTATGGGCGTGCGCCAGTTGACCGATGACCAGGGCCAGATTACGCTGGCAAAAACGTACAACCTCGGAGCCTGCCCTGAGTGTAACGAAGGGGCGAGGTGACTCAATCCGCTGGCGCGGGGCAGTCCAGCGATGGATACACCGGCGAATTTCAAGACAGTTCTAATCAAATTATTTGAATTTTACCCCGAATTGCCCCTCCCCCTAAATTCCAAAAAGCGTGAAATTTTTGGGGGAGGGTGGGAGGGGGTCATTCGACCGTCACGCTTTTCGCCAGGTTGCGCGGCTGGTCAACATCCAGCCCCCGGAGGGTGGCAATGTGATAGGCCAGCAGTTGCAGCGGCAGCACCGTCACCACCGGGCTGAGCAGCCAGGGGGCTTCGGGAATCCACAGGACATAATCCGCCATGCCCTCGATTAACTCGTCGCCGTCGGTGGCGACCGCAATCACAATCCCGTTGCGGGCCTTGACCTGCTGAATCTGGCTAATCATCTTCTCGTGCCAGGGGTCTTTGGGCGCAATGCAGACGACCGGCATGTGTTCGTCGATGAGCGCAATTGGGCCGTGTTTCATCTCGCCGGCCGGGTAGCCCTCGGCGTGGACATAGGAGATTTCCTTCAGTTTGAGCGCGCCTTCGTAGGCGATCGGCATGTTGATGCCGCGTCCCAGGTACAGGCAATCGCGGATGTCCTTGAGCGCGTAAGCGGCCTTCTCGATTTGCGGTTCGCGCTCCAGGGTGCGCCCGGCCAGGTCGGGGATGAGTCGCAAATCAGCCACCAGCGCGCGGCGGGACTGGTCGTCGATCGTCCCGCGCAGGTCGGCCAGCAGGATTGCCAGCATGTACTGGTCTACCAGCGGGGCGGTGAAGGCTTTGGTGGAGGCCACCCCAATTTCCGGCCCGGTCTGCATTGAAATCGCGCCATCGGCGATGCGCATGGCCTGCGAGCCGACCGCATTGACGATGCTCCACAGGATTGCGCCTTTCTTGCGGCCTTCTTCCATTGCGGCCAGGGTGTCGGCGGTCTCGCCCGATTGCGAAATCGCCAGCACGACCGTATTTTCGTCGATAATCGGGTCGTTGTAGCGGAACTCGGAGCCGATGACCACTTCGGTTGGGATGCGGGCAATCTTCTCGATGAGCGTTTTGCCAACCATCCCCGCGTAGGCCGCCGTGCCGCAGGCGGTGATGTAAATTTTCTGGATGCGCCTGGCCGTTTCGGGGGTCAGGTTCAACTCTGGCAGGCGGATTTTCCCGGCGGCAAAATCGACCCGCCCGGCCAGGGTGTCGGTCAGCGCCCGCACCTGCTCGTGGATTTCCTTCTGCATGAAGTGGCGATATTCGCCTTTTTCGGCGGCCACCGGGTCAAAGGAAATGCTGTGAATCTGGGGGATGACCGGACTCCCGTCGATGGTCTGGAGATTGATTCCGTCCCTGGTCACGATTGCCATCTGGCGCGATTCCAGGAAAATCACCCGGCGGGTGTGTTCCAATATGGCGGGGATGTCTGAAGCGAGGAAGTTTTCCCCCTCCCCCAGCCCAATGACCACGCCCCCGGCATTGCCGATGCGGGCGCAGACGATTTTATCGGGTTCATCGGCGCTAATGAGCAGGATGACGCTTGCGCCCTGTACCTGCTTGAAGGTTGCCCGGGCCGCTTCGGTGAAGTCCAATCCCGTTGATTGATATCGCTCGACGAGATGGACGATGGTCTCGGTGTCGGTCTCCGACTGGAAGGTGATGCCCTCGGCGGTCATCTCGTCCTTCAGTTCCAGGTAGTTTTCGACGATGCCGTTATGGACGACCACCACCCGCCCGGTGCTGCCGAGGTGCGGGTGCGCGTTGCGGGCGCTGGGCGCGCCGTGCGTGGCCCAGCGGGTGTGACCGATGCCCGGCGCGCCGCTGATGGGCTGCTGGCTGACCAGGTCGGTCAGTTTGGAGAGTTTCCCGGCGTCGCGGCGCATTTCAATCCCACTCCGCTGCGCTCCGGGGACATTTCCGCCATTTTGCACAACGGCCAAGCCAGCCGAGTCGTAGCCGCGATATTCCAGCCGTTTCAGTCCATTGAGAATAATCGGCGTCGCATTGCGCGGGCCGATATAGCCAACGATTCCACACATAGTTTGTTCCTCCAGGTTTTTTGTAGGACAGGATAAATCCTGTCTTTTACAGGACAGGATTTATCCTGTCCTACGCTGCCATTCCGCCCGTTTTGCCTGCCGGTTGCCCGCGCAGGGTTGTCTGGTTGGTTTATTACTGGAGGGAAAGAGTTTCGGGGTCTGGCTCCCCGGAGGGCTTCCGCTGAACATTCGATTTTCCCGTTTCGAAAAGGGATCCAAAGTCTCCTGACTTTGGGCTTGCGCTTCATCGAACCGGTTAACTCCACCTTGCGATGGAGAACCCTCCTCCTCGTCATCCTGCAAATCATTTGTGATTATTCCAGGACCATGCGCTGTCTTTCCCCAAGACAAAATTAAATCCGTTCACCTCCTGCTTCCGAATTTTGC
>DAOTZM010000080.1:0-5043 GCA_034434035.1 Anaerolineales bacterium | reverse complement strand
GCGGTTGACCAGCGTTTCCGAAAATAAGTCATTATGCGTTGGAGGCTGAGGGCTTGTTTTGTCATGGTGACAGAACTATCATATTTTTCCTCATTTTTTTGAATTTGGAATTGCTGGAGATTCTCAACCTGCTGCGCGGCCTGCGCCAGGAGCGCGGGGTCAGCATTGTGTTCATCACCCACGACCTCGGCCGGCGGCCTATTTCGCCGACCGGCTGGCCGTCATGTACTTGGGGCGCATTGTCGAAACGGGCCTGACTGCCGAAGTAATCCGAAACCCCCAACATCCCTACACCAAAGTCCTGCTTTCGGTCGTCCCCGTCCCCAACCCCCCGCCTGCGCCGCGAACGGGTTATCTTGCAAGGCGAAACGCCCAATCCGGCCAACTTGCCGCCCGGCTGCCGCTTTCACCCGCGCTGCCCGGCAGTGCTGGAAGCGTGCCGGGACACCGACCCACCCCCTGCCCAGGTCAGCGAGACGCACCAGGCGGCGCGCCTGCTGGTCTCCGATGCCGGTTAATTTTTTGCGAAATAACAATGACCCTGACTTTCCTTCTTGCCTGCGACCGGGCCAAATATAAAGGGGATGGCATCCAACCGGCCTGCCTCGCCCGTTGACGGAGGCGGAACGTTCCGCTGAATTGACCCGCGCCGCCGATTACTTTGCCCGCCAGGAAAGCCTGCTGCGGGAACATGCCCCGGAGATGTACGCGGCCCTCCTCGAGGCGTTCCCTTTCGAACGCTGCTGGCAGCCATAAAACAGATATACAAGTAGTTATAGAAGAACCGTCCCGAAGGTTTTGCCACCCTTCGGGACAGTTCTTTTACATCGCCATTGCCAGGGCTTTCAGGTATTGTCCGGTCTTTTCGTACATCGGGAAGTGACCGCATTTTTTCAGGATGGCCAGGTTGTTATTGGGCAGGGCGGTCTGGGCGATGTAGGCCTGCTCCACCGGCACGGTCAGGTCATCTTCGCCGTGAATCAGGAGCGTGGGCGATTTGACGTTACGCAGGTGTTTGCTGATGTCGAGCGCGTGGATAGCCTCCCCAGCCTCGTAAATGGAGATGTGACAGGCCGGATTGAGCGCGTACCTGCGGTCGATGGTGAAATCGCGCAGCGGCATCTTTTTGATGTCATAGAACCAGGAGCGGAAGGCCCAGTTGACGTACAGACGGTTGTTCATCAAAGCGCGGCTCAAGCGGTACACCCAGGGGCGTTTATGGCTGAAACGCACAATGGGATAAGTTCTCTTTTCTACATCTTCGGACAATTGTCCCGTCACCACACCCGCCACGCTAACCAATTTTTCCACCCGTTCCGGCGCGAGCATCGAAGCAATGCACATTGCAATTTGTCCGCCCATCGAGTGACCGACCAGGGAAAATTTTTGGAAGCCCAGCGCGTCAGCAATGGCGACGATGCGCCGTCCCTGCATCTGGATGCTGTAATCGCCATCGTCGGGCTTTTCGCTGTTGCCGAACCCCAGCAGGTCGATGGCGACGCAGTGATATTTCCCTTCCAACGCCGGGATGGTCTGCCGCCATACGCCCCGGTGCGACATCCAGCCATGAATAAAGAACACGGGCGGGTTCTTGGGGTCTCCCTCGACATTGGCGGCGATGCGATGCCCGTTGACGGTATAGGTGGTTTCCATGCGTTCCTCCGGCGGCGTTTTGTGCCAGTGTATCACAAAAACCACTATGAAGTCGAAGAGCATATAGCACTATCCCTTGCGCGCGTGAATCTTGTACAATGACTGCGTAATCGAAATTTTATAACTCCGAAACGGAACAATAAGCCTTCTCACTCACCCGGAAAGGATACAGCCATGACCCTCCGCCATTTCATCGACACGCAGGATTTCACAAAACAAGAACTGCTCGACATAATTGAACTAACCCGCCTCATCAAGGCTGCCGATAAGCAGGGCTGCACGCCGAAACTGCTGCAAGACGCTTCGCTGGCGATGATTTTCGAGGAACCTTCCACCCGCACCCGCGTCTCCTTTGAGGTCGCTATGACTGAACTCGGCGGGCACGCGCTCTATCTCAAACCGGGCGAAATTCACCTCGGCGTGCGCGAATCGATGTACGACACCGCCAAAGTCCTCTCGCGCATGTGCGATGCCATCTTCTGCCGCGCCCTCAAGCATGAGACCGTCACCGAACTGGCGAAGCACGCCGATGTGCCGGTCTTCAACGGCCTCACCGATTACAACCACCCGACCCAGGTGATTTGCGATGTAACCACGATGCTGGAACACAAGCCCGCCGGGAAACGACTCGAAGACCTGAATGTGACCTTCATCGGCGACGCGACCAACGTCCTGTCCTCGCTGATGCTGATTTGCACCAAACTCGGCATCAACTTCACCCATGCCGCGCCAAAGAAATACCAGGCGCCCGAAGAATGGGTCAAAATGGCGCGGGAGAATTGCGCCATATCGGGTGGGACGCTGACCATTACCGAAGACCCCGCTGCCGCTGTCAAAAATGCCGATTTCGTCTACACCGACCTGTGGTGGTGGGTGGGCCAGGAAGACCAGATTCCCGAACGCCGCGCCGCATTCATGCCGACTTACCAGGTCAACCTCGACCTGTTTGGCAAAGCCCCGGCGCACTGCAAATTCATGCACAACCTGCCCGCCTCGCGCGGCGTGGAAGCCACCGACGAAGTGATGGACCATCCCCGCTCGATTATCTTCGACCAGTCTGAAAACCGTCTGCACGCCGAGAAAGGCCTGCTGGCCTGCTTCGTTTATCCGCGCCTGAAGCGGCCTTCCGAAGAACTCAAGGCCTACCACAAAGGCCAGATTGAAACGTTTTTGAATCGTTGACCATAGACTAGACGATGGATAGCAGACGATTGCTCATCGTCTATCGTCTGTTTTGGAGTTTTTATGCCTGTTACCCTCCACTCCACCCCCCGCGCCGACGGCTTTTTCATGCCCGCCGAATTTTCCAGGCACGCCGGAACCTGGATGCTCTGGCCGCAGCGACCCGATAACTGGCGGCTGGGCGGCAAACCGGCCCAGAAGGCTTTCGCCGCCGTCGCCAGCGCCATCGCGCAGTTCGAGCCGGTGACGGTGGGCGTCAATCACAATCAATACCAAAACGCCCGCCAAATGCTTCCCATCGAAGTTCGAATTGTCGAGTTATCGAATAACGACAGTTGGATGCGCGACTGCGGCCCGACCTTTGTCACCAACCACCAGGGCGAAGTACGCGGCATCGACTGGATGTTCAACGCCTGGGGCGGCCTGTATAACGGCCTGTACTTCCCCTGGGATTTGGACGAGGCTGTGGCCGGGAAGGTGCTTGAAATCGAGCGCGTTCCCCGCTACAAAGCGCCGCTCGTGCTGGAGGGCGGCTCGATTCACGTCGATGGCGAAGGAACCTGCCTCACCACCGCCGAATGCCTGCTCAGCCCGGGCCGCAACCCGGATTTATCGCAGGACGACATCGAAAACCACCTGAAGGATTATCTCAACATCGAAAAAGTTCTTTGGATTCCGCGCGGCGTTTATCACGACGAGACCACCGGCCATGTCGATAACCTGGCCTGTTACCTGCGTCCCGCTGAAGTGGCGTTAACCTGGACGGATGACAGGAGCGACCCGCAGTACGAGCGTTCCGCCGAAGCCTATGAAACTCTGATGAGTCAGACCGACGCCCGAGGCCGGAAATTAACCGTCCACAAGATTCACCAGCCTGACGCGATTCTCATCACCTCCGATGAAGCCGAAGGCGTGGACGCGGTGGACGGCACGCTTCCCCGCCAAGCCGGCGACCGGCTGGCAGCCTCGTACATCAATTTCTATTTTTGTAATGGCGGCGCAATCCTCCCGACCTTTGGCGACCGGCATGACGCAGCAGCATTGGAAACGCTCCAAAAACTGCTCCCCGAGCGCCGGGTGGTTGGCGTCCCGGCGCGGGAGATTCTCCTGGGCGGGGGCAATATCCACTGTATCACCCAGCAGCAGCCGTGATTCCCTATTTACTTGTTTACGCATCCAAGATACAATTTGTCCGACAACTTCCTATTCCAAAAAATCTTCCAGGAGAACCCATGACTCAGAAAAAACTCGCCGTCATCGCCATTGGCGGCAACTCGCTCATCAAGGATGACAAGAACGTCACCGTTGACAGCCAGTACCAGGCTGCTAAAGAGACCTGCGAACATATCGCCGATATGATTGAGCAGGGCTGGGAGGTTGCCATCGGTCACGGCAACGGCCCGCAAGTCGGTTACATTCTGCGCCGCTCCGAAATCGCCGCCAAAACTGCTGGAATGCACGAAGTCCCGCTGGATGTGTGCGGCGCCGACAGCCAGGGCGCGATTGGTTATGCCCTCCAGCAGAATTTACAGAACATCCTCTACCAGCGCGGCATCAAAAAGAAAGTCGTCACCGTCATCACCCAAACCCTGGTAGACCGGAACGACCCGGCCTTCAAGAATCCCACCAAGCCGATTGGCAGTTTCATGGACGAGGCCGAAGCCAAACGCCGCGCAGCCGAACAGGGCTGGAGCGTGGTGGAGGACGCCGGACGCGGCTGGCGGCGCGTGGTCGCCTCCCCGCTGCCAAAGGAAATCGTCGAGTTGGAAACCATCCAAACCTTGCTCAACCAGGGCATCATCACCGTGACGGTCGGCGGCGGCGGCATTCCAGTTATCGACCCCGGCGACGGCAATTACGAAGGCACAGCGGCAGTCATCGACAAAGATTTCGCCTCGTCCCTGCTGGCGCGCGAAATCAAGGCCGAGTTGTTCGTTATCTCCACCGCCGTCGAAAAGGTCGCCATCAACTTCGGCAAGCCGGAGCAGAAATGGCTCGATAAAATGACCCTCTCCGAAGCCAAAGCCTACCTGGCCGAGGGCAAACACTTTGCCAAGGGCAGCATGGCCCCCAAAATCCAGGCCGTCATCTGGTTCCTCGAAGCCAACTCCAACGGTCGGGCCCTTATCACCAACCCCGAAAACATTGGCCGCGCCCTGAAGGGCGAAACCGGCACCTGGGTTGTGCAGGACGGGCAGTGAGTCAGTA
>DAOTZM010000079.1:0-9905 GCA_034434035.1 Anaerolineales bacterium | reverse complement strand
AGAACCCGAACATCCACCAGCCTGAGCGTTTTCGCAGCGGATGCGGGCCACCCGTCGCCGTCTACCAGGGTTGGAGCAGTTGCCCCGCCGAAAATTTTAGGGGCAATATACACCCGCAACTCGTCGGCCAGCCTCAGGCGAATAAACTCGGCGATGAGAGTCCCTCCACCCTCCAGCATGACCGTGCGGATGCCGAGCGTGGCGAGGGTCTCCAGAGATTTTTCTAAGTTTACTCGTTTTTCTCCAATTTGATACACTTCCACGCCCAACGCTTGTAAAACGTTAACTTGTTGCGGACTGGTCTGGGTCGTCGTGAAGATTATTTTGCGCGCCGGGCCGGCCGTGATGAACCCCCCTCCTGGGTCCAGGGTATCTATTTTTGTGACGATTCCGATTTTTGCAGGGTTTGGGGGTAATATATTGGCTACACGCAATTTTTCGAGTTCCGGCAGTTTGACCGTCAGATTGGGACTTTCTTTCAGGAGCGTATTCCCACCAACCATCACCGCGTCGACTTCCGCGCGCAGTTCCAGCACCCGGCGCTTGTCCTCCCCCGAGGAGATGGACGCCCCTTTACGCTCGAAGGTATCTATCTTCCCATCCGCACTCATTGCAGCATTGACAATAATGTAGGGCCTGTTGCTCATAATTTTTTTGCTCCAATATTTTTTCCGTTGTGATTATAGTCCGATAATGCGCAAGTCACGCTGGTAAAGCGCAAGAAACCTCCACAATACATCTTATCGTATTATGGCTACGCGCAATTTCTTCTACGTTTAGTACCAACGTGCAAGCAACCAGGGCATGCGGTGTATACTGAAAATAATATCCACCAGCGAGACCTGATATGAACACCTTTCGTCTTTATTCCGAAACCCGGATTGTGCTCATCTACCTGGTTTTTCGCGGGCTGTGGATTTTGCTCTCAGACCGCCTTTTCGTCGGGTTCGCTGCTACTCCGTAAGCCTTGACCGAAATCCAAACCTACAAGGGGCTGGCTCTTCGTTGCGGTCAGCGCGGTGTTGATTTTTCTCCTGCTGCGCCACTCGCTCGAAAAGGAACGCCGCGCCCAGGCCGCGCTCAAAGAAAACCAGGAGCGCATCCTGCAAGGCGAACGCCAATACCGCCTGCTGTTCGAAAATAATCCGCTGCCAATGTGGATTTACGACCAGGAGACGCTGCGCTTCCTGACAGTAAACCAGGCGGCTTGTCGAAAATATGGAGATTCGAACGATGAATTTCTCTGCATGACCATCAAGGACATTCGCCCGGAAAATGAAGTTCCCA
Organism: Anaerolineales bacterium; assembly: GCA_034434035.1. Classification (GTDB taxonomy): domain Bacteria; phylum Chloroflexota; class Anaerolineae; order Anaerolineales; family Villigracilaceae; genus UBA5195. The sequence goes on along the minus strand of DAOTZM010000079.1, from coordinate 8,618 downwards.
AACTGCTCCAGAACATCCAGAATCACCGTGAACAGACTCAAGCATCAGTCCCTTGGATTCACAGGAAAAAAGATGGGCAATTCATTTACGTCAAGGTTTTCTCGTTCGGCCTGGAGTATTTCGGCAGTCCCGCCCGGCTGGTTATGCCGCTGGATTTGTCCAACCGTTATCACCCGCAGGTGGCGCTAATGGATGTCGGTTTGCCGGGCATGAACGGTATCGAAGCCGCCCGCGTATTCGCCTGACCAGTGGCTGCCGCCGCCCGCCATTCGACCTTCCGACAGTTGCCGGGGCCGCCGCGCCCAAATCCGACCGCTTCTCCGCAGTCATTGATAACCAGAGCATGAGTCTTGGTGCCGCCTGCGTCAACGCCCAGGAAGTACTGCGTCATAGGCGCATCGCCTCACGGATGGCGCGATAGCCAATCAACTGGATTCCGGAATCCTTGATGAAATCCTTGAGTTCCTGGCTCATGAAGGCCTTGTAGTTCGCCACACGGCCCTGCCAATCGGGCGCAATCGCGCGCAGTTCGGGCGTATCGACCAAGGGGTGCAGGATGAAGTGCGTAATCCCGACCGGGGCCTCGCCAAGCAGTTTTGCGGATTTTCACGGCATAGTTTCGCCACAGACGGGAACCAGGGACAGGGAACCATGACCGCGCCGGAGGAAATCGTGCCAAACTCCCAGAGATGTTCAAAAGCGGTCAGGGAAGCCTGGCACATGCCAATATCGTCGGTATGGACGATGACCAGCCGGTCGGTATCGGAAAAACCCAGTTTCTTAAGGTATGGGTTCGGGGTCATAGGTCTCCTGGAATGAAAGATTGTGGGTAGAGTTACAATGATTGTATCAGGACTCAAACGGTATAATACACTCACATCTCTTAATTCCTGGAGGAGGAAGCATGAGCGACCTGGCAATCTATCCCCTGAGTGACGAGCACAAGATGCTCCGCGACGCAGCGCGTGATTTTGCGAAGAATGAAATCGCGCCGGTGGCCGCCGAGTTCGATGAAAGTGGCGAGTTTCCCCACAGAACCGTCAAGAAAATGGGCGAAATGGGCTTCATGGGCATCGAAGTGCCGGAAGATTACGGCGGCGCAGGCATGGACACCCTGGCGTATGTGCTGGCGCTGGAGGAAATCTGCAAAGCGGATGCCGCGCACGGCGTCATCGTGTCGGTCAATAATTCACTCTACTGCTACGGCATTCTCAAATTTGGCACGGAGGCGCAAAAGAAGAAATTCATCACGCCGGTTGCCTCGGGCAAATCCATCGGCGCCTATTCGCTCACCGAGCCAATGAGCGGCTCAGACGCGGCCACCATGAAAAGCCGCGCCGTCCGGGACGGGGATTTCTACATCCTGAACGGGCGCAAATCGTGGGTGACGAGCGGCCCGGTTGCCGACTATATCGTAGTCTTTATGATGACCGACCCGGAGAAAAAGCAAAAAGGAATCTCGGCCTTCCTGGTGGAGGGCAAGACGCCCGGCCTGGTACGTGGCAAAAAAGAGCCGAAACTGGGAATCCGCGCTTCGGCCACCAGCGAACTCATCTTCGAGGATTGCCGCGTCCCGGCTGAGAACCTGCTCGGCGCGGAGGGCGAGGGCTTCAAAATCGCCATGACCGTGTTGGATGCCGGACGGATTGGAATCGCGGCCCAGTCGCTGGGCATCGCCGAAGCAGCCTACGAAGCCGCGCGGGAGTATGCCGGCCAGCGCGAGGCCTTCGGCCAGCCGATTGGGGTTTTCCAGGGAACCGGTTTCAAAATCGCCGATATGAAAACGCGCATCGAAGCGGCGCGCCTGCTCACCTACAACGCCGCGCTCAAGAAAGAACGCGCCAAAACAACGGGAGAACGATTCAGCCAGGAAGCCGCCATGGCGAAACTGTTTGCATCTGAAACCGCTATGTACGTCGCCCACGCCGCCGTCCAGATTCACGGCGGAATGGGCTACAGCCGGGAACTGCCGGTCGAGCGCTATTTTCGCGATGCCAAAATCACCGAAATCTATGAAGGCACCAGCGAAATCCAGCGGCTGGTCATTTCACGGGCAGAATTGGGATTGAAGTAACCCCAAAACAGCGAGAGTATCCCCGCTTTGATGCCCATCCAGCCTCCCCCCGGCCTGTGGGATTCCTTCTGGGCCGAACATGCCTCCCGCCACAACTTGCTGCACCGCCTGCTCTGGCTGGCGCGTTTCTTGTTTTCCAGCGCGTATGCCCGAAAACTGGCGCAATTTGCCGGGCCGCTCCCTTCTCCCGCGCTGCTGGAAGTGGGTTGCGGCTCAGCCCGCACCCTGCACGATCTCGAACGGAGACTCCAGGCGCGGCAATGCTTTGCCCTCGACCTTTCGCCGCAGGCGGTCTGGCTGACGCGCGCCATCAGCCCACATTTCCACCCTGCTGTTGCGGATGCGCTCTCCCTGCCCCTGCCTGCCGCCAATATCGATGTCAGTTTTAGCATTGGCCTGATTGAACACTTCACCCGCGAACAAGCCGGACAGATGATGCGCGAAAAAGCCCGCGTCACCCGGCCTGGCGGGGTGGTGGCGGTGATGGTACCCTGGAAAAACTCGGTGTATAACCTGATTGTGCGGCGCGCCTTCGGCAAATACTGGCCGTTTGGCGATGAATACCCCTTCCAACACAAGGAACTCGCTGAAATGTTGAAGAACTGCGGACTGGAAGACGTTAAAATCTTCGTGATTTACGGCAGCACTCTGCTTGGCGCAAGCCGCAAACCCAACCTATGAAAAAAATCATCGACCACATTGCGATACCCAAATCGAAAAGCGGCGACGCTGCGCTGCTCGTCCTGTCGTTGACGGTGGCAGTCACCGCGCAATATACGCTGTACCTTTCGTATTCCGTCGACCCGGCCTACTGGAATGTATCCGAATGGTTGGTGATGATTGGGAATAACACAACCCCCCTCCCTGGGCTGATGCTCTATGCGCTGGCGGGTTTTCTGCTGGCGCTCAGCCTGCGCTCGCTGGGAGAAACGCTGACCCCGTTAGGAGAACTGTGGCATGGAACACGCCCCGCCCTGCCGCCGCGCTTCGGGTTCTGGCTGACCGCCTTTGGCCTGGCCCTGCTCACCGCAAGTTATACCGTCCAACCCGAGGCAGCCCAGACCAACGGCTACGCGCTGGCTTTTATCTGGATTCTCAGCCTGGCACTGTTCAGTTACAGCGTCTTGCGGCAATCAGGCTGGCAGGCGCCCCGGCTGGAGAGCATCCGCGCCTGGCCAAGCCAGAACCGCACGGAACTGGTGCTTGTCCTGCTTCTGCTGCTTCTCGCCATTGTCCTGCGAACGTATGACCTGGAAATCCATCCCTACTCGATGATCAATGATGAAGGTGAAATGGGCAAAGGCGCGCTGTGTCTGTTACGCGGCGAATGCCGTAATATCTTTGCCATCGGCTGGGCTTCGCAGCCTTATGCAGCCTACCTGCCTTACGCCCTCACGGTCGGACTGTTGGGCAACGATTACGCGCTCCCCATCCGCCTGGTAAGCGTGACGACCGGGACGCTGGCCGTCTTGTTCACCTACCTGTTCTGCCGCGAAGCCTTTGGCAAGCGAACCGCCCTGGTTGCAGGGGTGGTACTGGCCGCGCTGCCCTATCACATTCACTTCAGCCGTCTGGGGGTCGATAATATTGTCGATTCGCTCTCTTCGGCGCTCGTTCTTTGGCTCATGAGTAAGGCGCTGCGGACGGGAACGCCCGGTCATTACCTGCTGGTCGGGATAGTCTCCGGGCTGTGCCTGTACACCTACCCCGGCAGCCGCCTGGCGCCCGCCCTCGGGCTGCTCGCTTTTGGTTTTGCGGCCCTCACCCAGCGCGGATTGCTGCGCGCGCAGTGGCGCAACATCCTTATCTTCCTGGCCGCTGCCTTGCTGACCGCCGCCCCGTTGCTTGGCACATACCAAAGCAATTCTGAATTCAACCAACGCATCAACAGCGTGGGGCTGCTGCAAGGCAACCGCTTGCAAGAAGAAATGGAAAACACCGGCCTGAACGCTGCCCAGGTGCTGGCAGCGCAATTCTTCAAGTCCACCATGCCATTCATTATTTCAGAAGGGGCGTTCAATTTCTTCAGCAACCCGCGCGCCTACTTCACCCCGCTGGCGGCGGTTTTCCTCATGCTCGGCCTGGCGGTTGCCGTTTGGAAACTACGCGATTTGCGCCTGCTGGTACTGCTGGCATGGTTCTTCGCGCCAATTGTGCTTGGCTCGGCCCTGACGGTCGGCCCGCCCAGCCACCAGCGTATGTTGGGCAGCGCCCCGGCGGCGGCCATCCTGGTCGCGCTTGGCCTGGTCACGGTCGCGCAAGCCCTGGGCGGTCTCAACCAATTCTTGCGCCGCCTGGCACCCGTGTTGGTGTTGGTCGTCCTGCTCTTCACCGGGTACCGCGATATGGTCTTTTACTTCGGCGAATACCGCGCCGGTCATATCTTCGAGGACCTCAGCAATGAAATTACGTATGAGTCCCGGACTCTCATCCGCTCACTCGAAGGCCAGGGGCAGCTGTTGCTTATCGGCGCGCCCATGACTCGTATTTTCTTTGGGAATTTCGACTACTTCAACCCGGATGTGGAAAAACACGACTTCAACGAAGTCACTCCCCAAGCCCTGGCCAGCCTGCCAAAAGACAAGGATGCCTTATTCCTTGCCATTCCCTACCGCGAATCAGACCTGCGTCTCATCGCCGAATGGCTGCCGGGCGGCACATGGATTGCTGAACGACGCCGCAACCAACCCGATTACCCGCTCTATTTTGCTTACAAAGTGAGCAAAGAGCAGTTACAATCCTACCAGCCATGACGACTGAATTCGCCATCACTTTCGTACTTTTCGCCGCCGCCCTGACCGTCCTGGACACCCTGCTCTTTTTGGCCCGGCGCAAACCTGACAGCCTGCCGCTCCCTAAGTTCCTGCAAGCGGCAAGGGAACGCGCGCAGGCCTGGCTGGAGCAGGCCTGGGCCGCCTTGCGCCACGCGTGGGGCGAACGAAACCGCGCCTGGGGAGCGCAAACCGCGCCAGCAAAAGATTCAACCGCCCGGAGCGAACCACTCCCAAGCCAGGTGGAAACGGAACCCGCCGCGAGGGGAAATTCCCGCCTGGAATACGAAATTCCAACCGCAGACGGAAAATCAGCCCAGGTTCGTATCGAGGCCGAAGTTCCACCAAACACCGTTCTCCACATCATCATTTCCGCCGATAAGCAAGGCCGCGCAATCATCCAACAGGAACAGGTTGCCGCCCGCCGCGCGGCTGCCCGGCTCTCCCTGCCAGACCTGCGCCCGGCTTTTCGCGCCCTGTTCCGCCTCCCCGCACAAAAGCTGGCAACAGGGCTGTTTGCCGCTGCCCTTCTCACCTACCTGCTCACCCGCCTGATCGGCCTGACCGATTTCCCCATCTACTTCTTCGGCGATGAAGCCATCCAGACCACCACCGCTGCCAACCTGTTACGGGATGGAATGCGCGGGCCGCGCGGAGTCTTATTGCCAACCTACTTCCAGAACGGCCAGTATTTCAACCTGAGCGCCAGCGTTTACCTGCAAATCATCCCGCAACTGTTGTTTGGTAAGTCCATTTTCGTCACCCGCGCCGCTTCGGTCCTGGTGACGATGCTGGCGGCGGTTGGCGTTGGGTTGATGTTACGGAACTTCTTCGATGCCAAACGCTGGTGGCTGGCTGCCCTGTTGCTCTCCGTCATCCCGGCCTGGTTCCTGCACTCGCGCACCGCCTTCGAAACGGTCTTGTTCGTCTCGTTCTACACTGCCTTCCTGTATTTTTACCTGGAGTATCGCCTGCGCAAGCCAGAGCGGGTCTATTGGGCCGTCGTTTTTGCCGCGCTGGCTTTCTACTCTTACAGCCCCGGTCAACTGGTCCTGGCCGTTACGGGCGTCTTGCTCTTTTTTAGCGACCTGAAGTATCACTGGCAGCAACGCGCAACCCTGCTCAAAGCAATCGGCCTGTTGGCCATATTCGCGCTGCCCTACCTGCGCTTCCGCCTGATGGTCGATTACTCGCCGCTCGACCACCTGCGCTCGCTCGGCTCGTACTGGATTCAGCCCACGCCGCTCCCCGAAAAGTTGGCGCGCTTCGCCGCCGAATATCTGCGCGGTCTGAGTCCCGGCTACTGGTTCTTCGATGCGCCCGATATGGCGCGTCACCAGATGCGCGGCTACGGCAACCTGCCGTCCTGGTTTGCGCCGTTCCTGTTGATTGGGGCAGCCCTCTCGCTGTGGCGTTGGCGTTCCCCGGCGCACCGCCTGGTCCTGTTGGCGGCGCTGGCGGCTCCCTCCGGCGCGGCGCTGGCCGAAATCGGCATTACGCGCGTGCTGGTCTTCGTCATCCCGGCTGGCCTGCTAACCGCGATTGGCTTAGACTGGATACTGTCCACGGTCGAATCACTGTTAAGCCGCCCAGACAACGAGCGTTTTTCCTCCTCCGTCTTTGGCAATGCACTCTCCCTGCTGGCCTTCGCGCCGCTGGTTCTCGTCAATTTCGCCATGCTCTCTGATGCGCTGCGCAACGGGCCTGCCTGGTACACCGATTACGGCCTGTATGGAATGCAATACGGCGCAAAACAAATCTACCAGGAAACAGTCGTTCCGGCCCTCCAGCAAGACCCGCAAGCCCGCTTCATCGTCTCACCCTCGTGGGCCAATGGTGGAGAACATTTCGTCGGGTTCTTTGTTCCCAAAGAATTGCAGCCGCGCGTGGCGCTGGGGCAGGTCTATGATTTTATCAACCCCCAGCAGCCTTTCACCGAAAAAGAATACTTCGTCGCCACCTGGCTGGAATACGAGAAAATCAAAGCCGACCCCAAATTTACGCAAGTCACCGTGCGCTCCACCATTCCCTACCCCACCGGCGAGACCGGCTTTTATGTTCTCAACGTGCGCCTGGCCGAGAACATCGCCGAATTGCTGGCCGGCGAAGACCTGGCGCGGCGCACGCCGGTCGAGGAAACCGTCGAATGGATGGGTCAAACCGTGCGCGTCCGGCACTCGCATCTCAGCGGCGGACGTTTGCAAGATATAATCGATGGCGACCCCCACAGCCTGGCGCGCGGCGAACGAGCGAATCCAATTATTTATGAGTTCATCTTCTCCCAGCCAATTACAGCCACCGAACTGGTGTTGACCACCGGCTCGATGCGCAATTTCGATGTCGTCATACGCATCTACGCCGTTGGCGAAGAAATTCCTGTCGAATACAGCAACAAGTTCCTTGACCTGGGCGACGACCCGACCGTCGTCATCCCCTTCGAGAACGGGCCGGCCCAACTCAACCGTGTTTGGATTTCCATCAAAGATAACAACCAGGGCGAAGTCGCCCAGGTTCATGTTCGGGAGATAGCGTTCCGATGAAAGCGATTCTCTTTCACCGACACGGCGGACCCGAGGTGTTGGAATACGCCGATTTTCCCACGCCGCAGCCCCAACCCGGCCAGGTGTTGGTGCGTTTGCGCGCCGCCGCCCTCAACCGGCTCGACCTGTGGGTGCGCAACGGCTGGCCGGGCATCCGGCTGGACTATCCCCACATCCCCGGCGCGGACGGGGCGGGCGAGATTGCCGCCCTGGGCGAAGGCGTCAGCGGATGGGAACCTGGGGAGAAAGTCGTTATCAACGCCAATTGGGGATGCGGCGGCTGCGAATTCTGCCGCGCCGGGAAGGATAACCTGTGCGTCCGCTGGAACCTGCTCGGCGAGACCCTGCGCGGGACTTACTGCGAAACCATCGCCCTGCCGCCCCGCCAGTTGTTCCGCCTGCCCGATGGATTCGACTTCCACACTGCCGCCGCAGCTGGATTGGTGTACCTGACCGCCTGGCATTCGCTCATCTCGCGCGGAAAACTGCAAAGCGGTGAAACCGTCCTGATTGTCGGCGCATCGGGCGGGGTCAACACCGCCAGCATTGCCATCGCCAAACACATCGGCGCGCGGGTCATCGTAGTCGGTTCGGATGCAAAGAAACTGCAACTGGCCGAATCGCTCGGCGCGGATACGCTCATCGACCGGGGCAAAGAACCGGAGTGGCACAAAGCCGTCTTCGCGGCCACCGGCAAACAGGGCGTGGACGTGGTGGTAGACAATGTCGGAACGACCTTCCCGCTCTCCTTCCGCGCCGCGCGCAAAGGCGGCAGAATCCTGACGGTCGGCAACACCGGCGGGCCAAAGTTCGAAATCGACAACCGCTTTGTCTTCGGAAAACATCTCAGCCTGCTCGGCTCGACCATGGGCGCGCTGGAAGACTTTGCGGAAGTTATGAGCCTGGTGACGGCAGGCAAACTTCCGGTGGCGCTCGACCAGACCTTTCCGCTCCAAGACGCCCGCCTGGCGCACGAACGCCTGGAAAGCGGCGCGCAATTGGGTAAAATCACAATTGCGATATAACAGACTTTATTGGTAATGGGTCAACGCCATTTTTGGGACGCGGACAAGAGCCGAATACGCGGAGAAAAATCTTAAAATCTGCTCTTGTCCGTTCTCGTCCGCGTCCAAGTTTTTATTGCCGATACTGTCTACTCCATACGATTCAGGAGTGGATTGAACCAGCTGCTCCGCGTTTACGACAAGCATTGCGCGCTCGAAAAACCTTCTT
>DAOTZM010000078.1:0-10350 GCA_034434035.1 Anaerolineales bacterium | reverse complement strand
AGAGCCGAGGGTCGAGTAGCCGGTGATTTTCCGGCGTACACCTGCACTTGTAGCGCAGGCGCAAGTGTCGAGACCCGGAACCGGTGGTTTCGATACGGCGACTGAAGAACGTCGCCTGCTCAACCACCTGCAATAATTGAAATGAAACACACCCAAACGAGTTATGCCGAAGCCTGTTGGATGCGCTCAAGCAGGCGGACACGGCCCTCCAGGTTTTGCAGGCGGCGGTGTACAGCGCCCAACTGCGGCTGGAAAAGCGCTCTGGCCTGCCGGGGCGCATGGAAACGCCCTTTCGCCAGCCTGCGGTGGACCAGGCGGTGTATGAGTGGGCCTATCGGCGCGGATTGAAGCCCGCCGGGGAAATGCGCTGCCTGCTGTTGGAGGAACATGGCCTGTTGTCCGATTGGAAAACATTGGACGCCCGGAAAATCGAGGCAGCCCTGCTCTCCTTTGCGCGCGGCCTGTACCAGTTCACCTGGCACCTGACCCTCGATGAAATCCTGGCGCAACGCGCGTCAACCGATTTGAGCAGGGCGTGGGCTTTGCTCTCGCAAGGGTCGGCGCCCTTGCTGCGCCCCGATTTTGACCAGGTCTCGATGAACTCGACCCAGCGGGTCTCGATTGACGCGGCCCGGCAGCCTGGGGTGGGCGAGCAGGCCAATCAAGAACGAGTTTTTCTCTGCCAGAGCGCCAAAAGCACGCCTTTCCTGCCCTTCCTGCGCGGCCCGCTGGCCGGGTGGCAGGCGCAATCGACCGGCGACCCCTTCCTGGCGTTTTGCCTGCGGCTGCGCCAGGGGCTGCCCATCCAGGCGTTGGAGACATTGCGAGAAGGCGCCGCAGGTAAACCCGATGGACTGTTCGAAGCCGAAAGGGAAGGCCCCCAATGATGCATTTCCTGCCTTTTGGCGGCCTGCGGCGCGTGACCGTGCATACCGACGGCGCGATTCGCCCGGAAAAAGGCGTTAGCGGACTGGCCGCAATTGTCCATGATGAGCAGGGCGCCCTCCGCCGCCTGTGGAGCAGGCGCGCCGGGCAGTTGACCTGCAATGAAGCCGAGTATGCCGCCGCCAGCCTGGCGCTGGAAAAACTGCTGCCAATGCAGCCTGAGGAAATCCACATTTTCAGTGACAGCCAGGTGATGGTGCACCAGATGAATGGGATTGCCTCGGCGCAGTCGCCCAAGTTGAAGCAGGCCCAGGCCAGGCTGCGGGCCTTGGTGGTGCAGTTCGAGCGGGTGACGTTTACCCACATCCCCCGCGAACAAAACCGGCTGGCCGATGTGCTCGCCAACGAAGCCGCTGATGGGAAGGAAGCAATCTATGGATGAAACCGACTTGCTCGAACCGGGCGGGCGCATCCCGCGCCGCCGGATTGTGGCGATGGGCCGCTGGGATTCGGCGCCCATCCGCCGGGCGGTCCGCCAGGCGCGCAGCGAAGGCCGCCTGATTGACCTGACCTTCGGGCACGCCTGTCACTGGGTCTATTTCCTCGATACCGGGCATGTGGCGTTGGGAGCGAGGGGTTTGGAAGATATGCCAGATTTTGGAAATTCAGCATGAAAAATGTTGGTCTCGATACGCTTCGCTGCTCGACCAACACTCGATACGCCAAAGAGCATGGCTGCTCGACCAACGCCGATATGCCGGGGCTCGATACGGCGAAAAAGCGTCGCCTGCTCGACCCTCCTCGCAAAGAAATAAAGAATGGAGGCACGAATGACTGATAAATTGATGGAACAGATTGCCGCGCCGGAGAATTTGCTCTCGGCCTGGCGCGCGGTGCGCGGCAATATCCCCAAATACCGGCGCGAGCGCGCCAGCGGGCCGGATGGGGTCAGCCTGGCGGAGTTCGAGCGCGAACTCCAGCCGCAGCTGGCCGCCCTGCGCGATATGCTGCTGCGCGGACGTTACTACCCCATGCCGCCGGCGCGCTTCAAACTGCCCAAGCGCGGCGGCGGGGAAAGGGTCATTGCGGTTCTCGCGGTGCGCGAACGGGTGGCTCAGCGCGCTGCCCAGCAGGTCCTGGAGCCGCTTTGGGAGCCGGAGTTCCTGCCATGCAGTTTTGGCTTTCGTCCCGGCGCGTCTATCGAGCAGGCGGTGACATACATTCACGAACAGCGCCAGCATGGCGAACGCTGGGTGGTGGATGGCGACATCGCGGCTTGCTTCGACAGCCTGGATCATGATATTTTGATGGCGCGCATCCAGGAAAAGGCGCGCGACCGGCGGGTGCTGAAACTGGCCCAGAACTGGCTGGATGCCGGGCTGATGCAGAGCGGCCTGCCCGCCGAGGCTGACCCGCAGGCTGCCATCCATGCCCACCAGCGGCGGCGCAAGGTGATGAAGGCGCTCGAAGGCTTTGGCCTGCGGGTGCAGTACAGCGTTTTCGAGTGCCTGTTGACCCCGGCGCAAATGGTCGAGATGCAGCGCAAACTGAAGAAGCTGGTTGGCAAGGATGACAGCGTGCGCTTCTACTTCATCAGCGCCGATGATGTCAAGCGGATTGCCCTGCTGGGCGGGGCGAATGTAACCGTTGACCGGCCGTTTATCCTGCATTGATATAAGCAACTTGAGTTTAGAGCTCATTTTGATTCGCCCTGAAAGACAAAACGCATGGCTGATTTGGCGTGAAAAACCCAAAACCTGTACACGGATACTTCGACAGGCTCAGTACAAGTTTCACGGATTCGACGGATTTACACGGATTTTTAAAGATTCCGTGTAAATCCGTGTATTCCGCGTAATCCGTGTCCAAAAGGTTTTGATTGCAAACGAACTCTAAACTCCAGTTGTAAACCATCCTATCGCGTATCGCGCAAGGCCGCGTGATTTCTATGTTAAAATTCGAGCAAGAAAACCATCCACATTCCTGGCGAAACCGTGAAAAATAAGCAATTTCTTTCCCACTCTGTCCTCTCCAAACTTCAGACCATCCACAACCAGCTGAATAACGTTTCCCATCCTGTGGGAAACGTCTCACCGTTTGCCGCCTCTTTGCAGGATTTCCTGGAGAAGTTTGGGCAGGATGTCGAACTGAACCCCGGCGAGGTCTTGTTCTTGCAGGATGAATCGGGAGAGAACCTGTACTGGATAGACTCGGGCATCCTTGCGATTGTGCAGGGCAAACTGCGCAGTCCGCAACTTCTCACCTTCCGGCGTCCGGGCCATGTCGTGGGGGAGATTGCCTTGCTCGAAAACGTGCTGCGCACTGCTACCGTGGTCGCCGTCACCAGCGCCCGCCTGAAATGCCTTAACAAGGAAAGATTCCACGAGATGCTTGCCAATGTCCCCGAAGTAGGGATCGAACTGATGCGCCTGCTCTCGGAGCGCGTGCGCGAGGTCAAACCGATGGAATACGGCCCTGGTATGTATGACCACCTGACCGGCGCTTACTCGCGCCAGGCGCTCGACCTGCGCTTGCAGGAAGAAATCGAACGCGCTCACCGCTATGATTACAAATTCGCGCTGGTTTTTATCGACCTGGATAAATTCAAGGACATCAACGACACGTATGGCCACGCCTGCGGGGATGAAGTGCTGATTTCATTTGTGCGCCGCATTGTGGCCGACCTGCGCACCACCGACCTGCTGTTCCGTTATGGCGGGGATGAATTCATCTTGATGCTGCCCGGAATCGACCTGGCGCGCGGGCCGGTGCTGGTGCAGCGACTGGCTGACCTGGTCTGCATGACGCCCATCTCGACCAATCCGCTCGTGTTCCTTTCTTTTAGTTCTGGTATTGCCTGCTATCCTGATGACGGAGAGACTCCCGAAGTGTTGCTGGCCGCTGCCGACCGGCGCTTGTATCACAAAAAAGGCACTACTGGCAGGCTGGGGAGCGGAGTACGCTAAATCCATCTCGATATGGATTCAGTTTGGGGCGGCTGTTTTCCTGCGCTGGTGTTCAGGTCAGGGAGCGGCCGCCCCAACGTTTTGATACAATACTTGCATGAACCAACCCCGTTCCTTCCGCGCCGAAGCGATTGTCCTTCGTCATTCCAATTGGGGCGAGGCCGACCGCCTGCTGACCCTGTTTACGCGCGAGCATGGCAAATTGCGCGCGGTTGCCAAAGGCGCGCGCAAAGTTCTCTCGCGCAAGGCCGGACACCTGGAGCCGTTCACGCGCGTCACCATCCAGTTGGCGCGCGGGCGGGAATTGCCGATTGTGGCGCAGGTCGAGACGCTGGATGCCTACCTGCCCCTCCGCGAGGATTTGGTGAAGGTGGGCTATGCTGCGTATGTACTGGAACTCATCGACCGTTTTACATACGATGAAGAGGGCAACAACCCGGTCATTTTCCGCGTGCTGACCGAGACGCTGGCGCGGCTTGCAGCCGAACCGGATGGCTGGCTGGCGGTGCGCTATTATGAGATGCGCCTGCTCGACTTTTTAGGATTCCGCCCGAAGTTGTTCGAATGCGCCAACTGCGGCAGGGTGATTGAACCGCTCGACCAGTATTTCTCGCCCTCGGCAGGCGGGGTCATCTGCCCGCGCTGCGGATGGGGGCTGCCGGGGCTGTGGTTCATCAGCGTGGAGACGCTCAAGTACCTGCGGCACTTCCAGCGCAGCAACTATGCCGAGGCGGCCAGGGCGCGTCCGAATGCCGAAAGTCAGAAGCAGGTGGAGACGGTGATGCAGGGGTATTTTACTTACCTGCTGGAACGGGAACTGAACACGCCGGGGTTTCTGAAAAGAGTTAAAGAATCCGCCAATCTTCGCTAATCTTTATCCATTTTCTCAAACACATGCGCTTGCGCCCATGCAAGTTTTGATGAAAACCGCCCGCGTAACGGCATGCAGGATTCAGCCGGGGGGATATGTCGCGCGGAAAAAGTTATCAGCCTGTAATCTGCCGGGCGCGGTGACTGTTCCAAATTCTGTAAAAGTCATCCGACCTGGCTTTTGCAGACTTGGTGAGCGCGTCCGGTTTCATCGCTGGCTTTCTTGAAGGCATCCGCGTCATCACAGACCAGCACATCGGCATTCACCGCCTTGGTTTGGTATCCCTGCAGTAAGTGGGTTTGCTTCATCCCAGGCGCTTTCTCTGCCACTGCCTGTACCGCTCGATAGACGCTCGTTTTTCCAATCCCAATCCCCAAAAACTCCAGGACGATGGCAGCCGCTCCATAACGCAGCCCCAGCAGGTATAACATCACCCCCAAACCGTTCACCCGTTTCGAAATATGCTGCTGGTTCACGCCTTGCGGATAGACGCGAAAAGTACAGCCACATTTCTTGCATTGGCAGCGCCACGCCCCAACCTGTTTGTACTTGGCATCTACCACGTTCTTCTTGACCTTCTGTCGCCACAAAAAACGCTTTGTCTGGTCAAACAAACTGAAGATACAACCAAGTGGCCTACAGACGATGAATTCATGACATCATGGTTAGACAGACCAGTTTGCCGTGGAGCAAATTTACCGAGGGTGATATTAAAGGCAATCGACCAGCAACTTGGAACATCGAAACAGACACCAATACAAATTCCTCTTTCATCTTTCTGATGAGAAGATGAAAGAGGAAAGATGTTTTAACCCTGCCGCATCATCCCTTCTCCCGCAAAATCAATAAAATCCTACCTTAATAGGTGACATTTTTCGTTACATTTGTCACTCATCCTTTTGGCGGGTTTTGGCTACTATTACATCTGTGATTTTTGTGACCAACATCCGCTTCTCCGTTCCCGAATCTGCTTCTCCGCTTCATCCGTTGTCTACCATGCACGAACTTGCCGTAACCGAATCCGTCCTCGAAATCGCCATCCGCCATGCCGAAGCCCAAAACGCCCGGCGGATTACCGAACTGTTCCTCGTTGTCGGCGAATGGTCTTCCACCGTCGATGACTCTGTCCAGTTTTACTGGGACATGATTAGCGAAAACACCATTGCCCAGGGCGCGAAATTGCACTTTAAGCGCATCCCGACCCAACTGCTGTGCCGGCAATGCGGCCACACTTACCATCCCGATTCGCGCAATCTGCTCTGCCCGCAATGCCAGAGCAAGCACATCAAAGTTCTCAAAGGCGAGGAGTTCTATCTCGAAGCCATCGAGGTCGAAGCAGCGCAAAATGAGACGGTCGAGGCGCCCGGCGTATCGAGACCTGGGTAAATCGGAATTCGAAAATCGAAATTCGTGAATCGAAATTTGGAATTCGTGATGAGCAAAACACTATCCTGCCAAAAGCCCAATTTGCGCCGCCGGGAAATTGCGCCAATTGCTCGCAAGCGCGCCTTTCGCCCGGCTTTACGCCATCATCCTGAACCAGTTCCAGCTCGAAAACTACCAATCGTTCTCTCCCTCTTTTCTCTTTCTTCTGCCATTGCACTCTCTCCCTTTTCCAAAAACTGACTCACCAATCACCAAATCACTAAATCAGCAAATCACCAAATCACTAAATCAGCAAATCACAAAATCCCATGTCCCAAAGAATCCCCGTTGTCGAAAAAATCCTCTCCGCCAATGACCGCCTGGCCCTCGAAAACCGCGCCCGGTTCGACGCGGCGGGCGTCTTTACCCTCAACTTCATGGCCTCGCCCGGCGCGGGCAAGACCTCGCTCATCGAGCAGACTGTCAGCGCGCTCAAGGATACACTGCGCATCGGCATGATTAACGGCGACATCGCCACCAGTTTCGACGCCGACCGCGCCGCCGCCGCCGGGGCCTCCGCCGTCCAAATCAACACCGGCGGCGACTGCCATCTCGACGCCGTCATGCTCCAATCCGCCATCCCGCAGCTCGACCTGGCCAGCCTCGACCTGGTCATCGTCGAAAACGTCGGCAACCTGGTCTGCCCGGCCGATTTCAAACTTGGCACCCACAAAAACGTGCTGGTCGCCTCCATCCCCGAAGGCGACGACAAGCCCTACAAATACCCCGGCATGTATCGCGGCGTCGAGGCGGTCGTCATCAACAAAATTGACCTGCTGCCCTACGTCCCCTTCCGCATGGACTTTTTCAAAACCGGCATCGAAGCCCTCAACCCCGGCGTCGTCCAATTCGAACTCTCCTGCCGCACCGGCGAAGGCTTGCAGCCCTGGCTCGACTGGCTCGTTTCCCAGGTATCAGGCGTTAAGGTGTCAGGCGTCAAGTGACGCCCTGCCCCTGACACCACGCACCTGACACGTGACACCTCGCGCATGAAACAAGGTCTCTCCATCCACATCACCGGCATCGTGCAAGGGGTCGGCTTCCGGCCCTTTGTCTATAACCTCGCCCGGCGTTATCACCTCAGCGGCTGGGTGCGCAATACGTCTGCCGGGGTCGATATCGAAGTGGACGGGGAAAATGTCGAACTGCGGGATTTCGTCGAACATCTCAAAACGGAACTCCCGCCCCTGGCGCGTCTCGACTCTATCAGCGTGACCGAACGCCCCGTCTCCGGTTTCGAGCAATTCGAGATTCTCCACTCTGAAGCGGTGGAGGGCGCTTTCCAGCCCATCTCGCCCGATGTCTCGATTTGCCCCGACTGCCTGCGCGAGATGAACGACCCCCACGACCGCCGCTACCGTTACCCCTTCATCAACTGCACCAACTGCGGCCCGCGCTTCACCATCATCCAAGACATCCCCTACGACCGGCCCAAGACCACCATGGCGTCCTTCGAGATGTGCGAGCAATGCCGCGCCGAATACGAGGACCCAACCAACCGCCGATTCCATGCCCAGCCGGTGGCCTGCCCCCAATGCGGCCCCAAAATCTGGCTGGAGGAATTCCCGGCGGCCAAAAACGGCAAGCGCACCGTGCTGATTCACGTCGGCGAGGACGGCCTCCAGCGCGCCCGCCGCCGGTTGGCGGAAGGCAAAATCCTGGCCGTCAAAGGGCTGGGCGGCTTCCACCTGGCCTGCGACGCCGCCAACCCGGTCGCTGTCGCCGAACTGCGCCGCCGCAAACTGCGCGTCGATAAACCCTTCGCCGTCATGATGGCCGATTTCCCGACTGCCAAGCGTCATTGTCACATCAGCGAGGCCGAGCGCGCCCTGCTCCAGTCGCCGGAGCGTCCCATTGTCCTGCTGCGCCGCCGTTCCATCTCCAAAATCGTCCGCGATGTGGCCCCCGGCCAACGCACCATCGGCGTCATGCTGCCCTACACCCCCCTGCATTATCTCCTGCTCCAGCGCGCCAAAGACTTCCCCGAAGCGTTGGTGATGACCAGCGGCAACCTGTCCGAGGAACCCATTTGCGCCGACAACGTCGAGGCCCGCACCCGCCTGGCCGACCTGGCCGACGCCTTCCTCATGCACGACCGCGATATTCACATGCGGACGGATGATTCGGTGGTAAGAGTCATCAGTCATCGGTCATCAGTACCAGACACGAACAAGACACTGATTACTGATTACTTATCACTGAACACTTATCCCCTTCGCCGTTCGCGCGGCTACTCACCCTTTCCCGTCCACCTGCCCTGGCGAGTCCCGCCCCTGCTGGCAGCCGGCGCGGAACTCAAGAACACGTTTTGCATCACCAACGGCAAGTACGCTTTCCTGAGTCATCACATTGGCGACCTGGAGAATTACGAAACGCTCCAGTCCTTCGAGCAGGGCATCAGCCACTTCGAGAAATTGTTCCGCGTCAAACCGGCTGCCATTGCCTGTGACCTGCATCCCAATTACCTGGCAACCCGCTACGCCCTCGAACGCGCCGAGCGCGAGAACCTGCCCATCTTCAACATTCAACACCACCACGCCCACATCGCCGCTGTGATGGCCGAACACGGGCTGGACGGTTCGCATCCGGTCATTGGCGTTTCATTCGACGGCACTGGCTACGGCGCGGATGGCAGCATCTGGGGCGGGGAATTCCTGATTGCGGATTATGCCCGCTTCGAGCGCGCCGCCCACCTCGACTATTTCCCGCTCCCTGGCGGCGACGCGGCCACCCGGCGGCCTTCCCGTACCGCCCTCGGCTTGCTCCACGCCCTGGGCATCGACTGGGACGACGCCTTCCCGACCCACGCCGATTTGCGCTATGATGACCGCGCGGCCATCCGGGCGCAGTTACAGCACAACCTGAACTCCCCGCTCACCTCGAGCATGGGACGCCTGTTCGACGCCGCCGCCGCTTTAGCGGGAGTCCGCCAGCAGGTCAATTACGAGGCCCAGGCCGCCATCGAGTTCGAGGCCCTGGCCGACCCGGAGGAGACGGGGCAGTATCCGTTCAGTTATCAGTCATCAGTTATCAGTGCGCGGCCTGCCATCGAACAACTAATCGCCGATGTGCTGGCCGGCGTTTCCGTTTCAAAAATCTCCGCCCGTTTCCACAATGGCCTGGCCGAAATGGTCAAAACCACCTGCCTGCGCCTGAGCGACCAGTATGATATTGCGGAAACGGCGCTTTCGGGCGGAGTCTGGCAAAATATGCTGCTCTTGCGTAGAACGTTGGCCTTGCTCGAAAAAGAAGGCTTTACCGTTTACATTCACACCCAGGTCCCCGCCAACGACGGCGGCCTCTCCCTCGGCCAGGCAGCCATTGCGGGATACCAGTTGAACGCCAGGTCTTAAACGTTCAACATTCACCGTCAATGACCAATCACGAATAACGAATTCCGAATAACGAGGTTCTCATGTGTTTAGGCGTACCCGGAAAAATTACCGAAATTTATGAAAAAGACGGCCTGCAAATGGCAAAAGTCGATTTTGGCGCGGGCGTGCTGCGCGAATGCTGCCTGGCCTACATCCCCGAAGCCAAAGCCGGCGACTGGACGGTTATCCACGTCGGTTTCGCGCTCAACCTGCTCAGCGAACAGGAAGCACAAGAAACCCTGGCCCTTTTGCAGGAAATCATCGACCTGGGCGAGGAGTTAGGGCCGGAAGTGGGCAGCGATTCAGTAACCAGTAACCAGTAATCAGTAATCAGTAATCAGTAATCAGTAATCAGTAATCAGTAATCAGTGACCAGTAATCAGTAATCAGTAATCAGTAACCTGTTATTCCGAACATCGAATACCGAATATCGAATACCGAATATCGAATACCGAATACCGAATATCGAATATCGAATATCGAATACCGAATATCGAATACCGAATATCGAATACCGAATAACGAATTCCCAATGACCTCCTTCGACTTCACCAACTCCTTCCGCGACGCCGACCTGGTGCGCGGCGTAATGGACGAAATCCGCCGCACCGTCACCCGTCCCTGGGTGCTGATGGAAATTTGCGGCGGGCAGACCCACGCGATTGTGCGGCACGGCCTCGACCAGTTGCTGCCCCCCGAAATCGAACTGGTGCACGGCCCCGGCTGCCCGGTCTGCGTCACCCCGCTCGAACAAATCGACCGCGCCCTGGCGATTGCCTCCCGCCCCGAGGTGATTTTCACCTCCTACGGCGACATGCTGCGCGTCCCC
>DAOTZM010000077.1:0-39498 GCA_034434035.1 Anaerolineales bacterium | reverse complement strand
TCAAGCACAGTTTCCAGGGTTCGGGCCAGCGCAAGCGCATTACCGAATTGGAAAAAGAAGTGGAGAAGTTCAAGGCCAGCGTCGAAACCTTGCAAGGCAAAGTCAAAGAACTGGAAGCCGAGCGGGCGGCCCGCCAGTCTCCGGCGCCAGCCCCATCCCCGGCAGAAATCCAGGAAAATTTGCCCGATTAAACAGGGGAGGGTGCTTTCAAAAATACGCAAAGCCAAACTGTATTGTTTTGTAACTACCCTCACCCTGCCCCTCTCCCAAAGGGGGAGGGAAACGGATACAAAAAGCGGATTTTCATGCCGAAAACGACAATTTCGTCCGAGATTTCTCCCCCCTCCCACCGGGACTGCGAAGCGCGCCGAAGGCAAGGGGTTGGGGGTGAGGGTGGCAGGTAGTTACGAAATCCGGCTAAATCCAGCCTTTTCCGCGCTCGCCTGCGTCCAAACCAAGTCTTTGAAAAATGAGCGAAAAACGTTGTGCGGAGTTTATTCACGCTGTCCATAAGATGGGCAGGAAGGCAGGCATTTTCCCGGCGGTTGCCAGGGAAAATGCCCCAACCCAACCGAAAACCATTCTCCCGACCTTACAGGCTGACAATGAAAAATCTCCAACTCCTTGCTTTGGGAATTTTGACGCTCTTTACCATGTGCACCGCTGTGACAACAGTGGGAGTATCTGTCGACCCATTTTCCACGCTCGATGGTCCCGCAACAGTGGCGCAGCCCACAAACACAATCGCCAGCAGCCAAACTTCCACAGCAATTCCGTTCGCCACATTCACTCCCGCAGCCGAGTCCCCAACAACAACGCCGACACGCCTCCAGGAAAAACCCGTTGAACCCACGCATGGCAAGCCTGCCAACGCCGGCGGCGATTTGGGTGGTTCCGCCCCGTCGCAGGCCGCAAAAAAACAACTTCCCGATAGGGGCCTGCCCGATACCGGCGACTTCTCGGAACTCCTTGAACCTGCTGCAACGCCCAGCCTCGTTCCCACCCCTATCGAAACCGTCTCCCAACTGCTCAAATCGCGCATCGTCTTTTACCTGATTGTGCCGGAACCTGGCCGCGCCGACGCCTGCGGCAACCCTGATCTCATCCCCATAATCTCCCAGCGACACCGTACCGGCGATAAGTTGCGCGATATGCAAATCGGTCTGCAAATGTTGTTCGACCTGGGCATCAAGTATTACGGCCCGTATTACAACGCCCTGTGGGATACGAAACTGACCATAAACTCGGTCGAGTACCGCAAAAAGGAAGATTATGCCATCATCGACTTTGGCGGCTTCCTGCCCGTTATGCAAATGTCGAAGTGTGACAAGCAAGGCGCGCGCAACCAGATTTGGAAGACCTTTTTCCATTATGAATTCAGGGAAAAAACGTTTACAATTAACGGAGCATTTTTAATCGACCAGTTGAACAGGTGAACTTGCAAACGGTTGCCATCCTCCAGGCCCGCATGGGCTCCTCCCGACTTCCCGGCAAAGTGCTTCTCGACCTTGCCGGGAAGTCGATGATTCAGCATGTGTTCGAGCGCGTCCAACGCGCCCAAACGGTGGATTCGGTCCTCGTCGCCACCACCACCGACCCATCCGACGACCCGGTAGCCGCCTTCGCCGCCTCGATGGAGGCTCCCTGCCATCGGGGTTCGCTGCGCGATGTCCTCGACCGCTATTACCAGGCTGCCAAAACCCAGCGGGCCGATGTCATCGTCCGCATCACCGCCGACTGCCCGCTGATTGACCCCGCCGTCATTGATGAAACGGTTCGGCTTGTCACTCATCACTCGTCATTCATTGCTGATTTCGCCTGCAACCGCCTGCCGCCCCCCTTCACCCGCGCCTTCCCCATCGGCCTGGACGTGGAAGCCTGCACCTTCGCCGCGCTCGAACGCGCCTGGCAAGAATCGACCGAAACCTTCCACCGCGAACACGTCATGCCGTTTTTGTACGAGAACGTTACCCTGTCTCCTGCCAAACGGATTACTGATTCCTGTTTACTATCCACTGGAACTTCCCCGCGCGGCTTCCGCATCGCCCAACTTCATCACACGCCTGATTATGGTTCCCTGCGCTGGACAGTGGACACTCCCGAAGACCTGGCCTTCATGCGTGAAATCTTCACCCGCCTGGGCAACAAAACCGACTTTACATGGTACGATGTGCTCGAAATTGTTCAAAAACACCCTGAACTGACCCAAATCAACGCCGCCGTGCGTCACAAAACCATGACCGAAGTGGACGAGAGAGTCAACAAGGAAGCAGGGAAGCAAGTAAGTAAGATAAACTGATGACTGAACACTGATGACTGAACACTGATTACTGATTACTGATTACTGATAACTGATGACTGCCCCGCTGATAACTATCTTTTCTGCCCCCAAGCCCTTCACCGACCCGCGCATTGCCGTCCTCCAGCGCAACGCCATCACCTCCTGGACAAAACTGCCGGATGTGAAGATTGTCCTGCTCGGCGACGAACCCGGCCTGGCTGAAACCGCCTCGGAGTTGGGCCTTACCCACATCCGCGAGATTCCGCGCAGCGAGAGCGGCGCGCCGCTGATGGACGCCATGTTCCGTTTCGCCAGGGAAGCCAGCCCCACGCCGCTCTACGCCATCGTCAACGCCGACATCATCCTGTTCGATGATTTTGCCCAGGCGGCGAAAAACGTTTCAGCCCGGCTGGAAAAATTCGTCCTGATGGGTCAGCGTTGGGACATAGACATCACCGAACCACTCGATTTTTCTGAAGGCTGGCAAAATCGTCTGCGGTCTATCGTCCATCGTCAGGGCAACCTCCACCGCCCTGCCGGTTCTGATTACTTTCTCTTTCCAATGGCCACTTACCAATTACTCCCGCCCTTCATCATTGGCCGCGCCGGCTGGGATAACTGGATGATTTACCACGCCCGCAAGAGCGGCTTCCCGGCCATCGACGCCACTGCCGATGTGATGATTGTCCACCAGAACCACGACTATTCCCATCTGCCGGGTGGGAAGCCGCATTACAAACACCCCGAAACCGGGACCAACATCCGCCTGGCCGGCGGCCGCCCGATGACCCGCTTCACCCTGCTCGACACCGACAAACGCCTGGAAAACGGCCAAATCCTGCCCCAAAAACGCAACGCCGCCCGTCTGTGGCGCAAAATCGA
The DNA here is from genome assembly GCA_034434035.1 of Anaerolineales bacterium. Classification (GTDB taxonomy): domain Bacteria; phylum Chloroflexota; class Anaerolineae; order Anaerolineales; family Villigracilaceae; genus UBA5195. Next base: position 36,335 of record DAOTZM010000077.1, on the reverse strand, counting down.
AGCCTGGCCGCTGCTGGCACTGGGGTCGGCGCGCCTGTCGAATATGTTGTGGCAGTTGAAGAAGATATTCGATATTCGATAATTCGATATTCGACTATCAATCAACGGGTATCGAATATCGAGTAACGAATAACGAGTATCGAATAACTAATCCCGAATAACGAATAACGAGTATCGAACATGCGTAAAGGCCAAAACCCCGCCAAATTTGCAAAAACCGTCGCCAAACCGGAACGGATTACCGTTGCGGTGCTGAACTACATCCCCTTCCTGAGCGGATTCTACGCCGAAGGGCTGGACGTGCTAAAGGTCAGCCTCGAATCCATGCGGGTCGACCCCGGCCTGCCCTTCGACCTGATGGTGTTCGATAACGGCTCCTGCCCCGAAGTGCGCGAGTGGCTCATCGCGGAGAAAGAAGCCGGGCGCATCCAATACCTGCTCCTGTCCGAGAAAAACCTGGGCAAGGGCGGGGCCTGGAACATCATCCTGGCCGGCGCACCGGGCGAGATTATCGCCTATTCCGACAGCGACATTCTCTACTATCCGGGCTGGCTCTCCCGCTCGGTGGCACTGCTCGAAACCTTCCCCAACGTGGGCATGGTCACCGCGCGCCCCTTCCGCACCAATCCCGACTATCACACCGCCACCCGCCAGTGGGCGCAGGAAAACGCCGCGCTCGAAGAGGGTCAGTTCATCCCCTGGGAGACGTTCTGGGAGTTCAACCGCTCGCTGGGACAGGATGAAGAGGAAAATCGGAAAATCTACGCCGAAACCCAGGATTGGAAAATCAACTATCAGGGCAAAACGGCGATGATTGGCGCCTCCCACTGGCAATTCGTCGCTTACAAATCCACCCTGGCCCAATTCCTGCCCTTCGACATGGACAAACCGATGGGTCAGGTCAAGCAGCTCGACCAGCGCATGAATGCGGCGGGTTATCTCCGTCTGATGGTCAGTAACCCGCTGGTGATGAATCTCTCGAACACAACCGATTATGTGAAGGGCGTTTACGCCAAAGGCCAGCCCGCCATCCAACGCCCTGGCCTGGTTAAGCGATTGGCGCAGTTCGCGCCCATCAAAAGGGCCTTACTGGCGGTCTACGACCAGATTTTCAAGTGGTATTACACGTAGGACAGGTCTCCAGACCTGTCCCACAGGAAAATATGACAAAACGCATCTTCATCTCCGCCGACCACGGCATGGCTATCATCTACTTTTTGCAGTCCGATGTTGTCTCTACCCTGCTTGAAGCGGGCGTGCAGGTAGTTGTCCTGACCGATGACGACACCAAAGACAAAATCGCCGCCAAATATGCCCGCCCTGGCCTGACCTTTGAAGGCCTGAAACTCAAAGAAGCCCAAAAATACGCCAACACCGTCCAGCCGCGCATCCAATGGCTGCTGGCCTACCTGCGGCGCGTCGGCGGCTCGTGGCGCATCAACACCCAAGCCATGGACAGCCACATCTGGGAAGTCTGGGACGAAAATTCGTGGAAATTCCGCTTGGGGATTTGGATTCCCTCCGCGCTGGCGGCCCTGGTCCTGCGCTCCAGCCGACTCGCCCGCAGAGCCTTGGTCAACGCCCAGACGCGCTTCACGCCGAATCTGTATTCCGATTTATTCGAAAAATACCAGCCTGATTTAGTCATCGCTTCGACCCCCGGCTGGCGCATCGACCGTTATCTCCTGCGTGAAGCCGCCGAAAAAGGCATTCCCACCCTAACCGTCATCGTCGGCTGGGACAATTCCTCCAGCTACAACGTTTCCGGCGCGCCGGTCGAGTGGGCCGCCTGCTGGTCGCAACTGCAAAAGGATGAACTCGTCAATGGTTCTGACTGGAACCCTGAAAAAGTCCACATCGGCGGCATTCCCTCCTACGATGGCTACCTGCGCCGCGAATGGCTGATACCGCGCGAGGAATATTTCAAACTCCATACCCTCGACCCCAAGCGCAAATTGATTTCCTACGCCAGCAGTTTCGTCCACTTTGCCCCCAATTTCCCCAATATCGAAGCCCTGGCCCGGCTGATATCGTCCGATTCGCTGGCCGAACCCTCCCAACTGCTGATTCGCCTGCACCCCAGCCACTTCCAGGACAAACCCCAGATTTTTGCCGACGAACGCAAGCGCGTTTTCGAGTTGGAAAAACAATATCCACACGTCCACGTCGTCCAGCCGGTGCCGCTCGGCGGGTCGCTCGGCTACTACGGCGGCGAGGACATGCCCGAAAAGGCCTCCATGCTGGCCTATTCCGACGTGATGGTGACGGTCTACTCGACCATGCTGGTCGAATGCGCCGTCCACGATACGCCGATGATTGCTGCCGTTATCGACACCCCCGGCGGCTGGAACATCCCCGGCAAGTTCTCGCTGGCGCTCAAAGACATTGGGAATTGGCCCACCCACCTGCGTTTTCGGCAAGCGAAAGCGGGCAGGGTTGCTTCCAGCGAACTCGAATTACGCGATGCCCTCAACGCCTACCTGCAAAATCCCCAACTCGATTCCGCCGAGCGCCGCCGGTTCATCGAAGACGAAATCACCTACACCGATGGCACATCCGGCCAGCGCACAGCGGAGTTCATCTTGGGCGTACTGCAAAAAAGAAGGGCTGTCTAAAAAGTGGGGCAAGATATTATCTTGCCGCTGCATCTGGGGCAGAATCAAACAACGACCGCCACTGCTGGCAGTCGTTGCGTTGCAAAACAGGCTTTTTAGACAGCCCTCAGGCAGCTCACCGCTATCGCAAGGCAACTACTCCCCGGCATCCGGGGCAGGGGTTGAGACAATCTGCGGCTTGCTGATATCTTCGACATAACCGATGGCGCCGCGGCAGGCCGGGTCGAGGGCTTGCGCCACCAGGTCCCAGCCGAGGGGTGTTTCGGTGCTTGCCGCCTGAGAAGCCTGCTCGAAAGCCTCGCTCAGGCAGCCCGGCCCGGCGTTGTAGTTGACCAGGGTCAATTTCCATAAAGTCTCGTAATCCAACGTCCGCCCGGCAGATTTCCCCGTCACATTTTGGACGATTTTGCCAGTCTGTTCGCAGTTTGCCAACAGGGTGCGCCCAAAGACCGAGACGCTGAAGTTGGCGCGCGAAAGGTCTATTCCTAATGGGCATTTGGCGCAGGTGGCATCCACGCTCGCAACCAACGCGCCGCGCAGCAATTTCTTGTTCGACTCACTCAAGCCGCTATACGAATTATTCTCGCAGGCTGTTTTATCCAACACCAGGGGGCAAAAGTCGTCGAAGAAGGCGCGATTCCACAGCAAGGCGGTATCAGCTCCGTTTTCGGTCAGTTGCCCCAGTCCCACATCGTCCCCATTGCGGAAAACGCCCGGCCAGAACTGGCTCTCGCGGCTGAACAGGTTCTTGAGCAATTGGGCGGGAACGTCGGTCTTGAGGGCAATATCATAGATTAAAGAGTCGAACTGGTTTTGCCATTGTTCCACGGCCGGTTGGGCGGCCTCCAGGCCGCAGGGGGAGGCCGTTCCTTCGGCGGTCAACCCGCCATCGGCGCAGGAGCGCACATCCACCACGCCCTGGGCAATCAGGTTCCCGGCCAGGTAAGTATACGGGATGCTGGAGGTCAGGTCTTCGGGAGATTCGGGAGTGGTCAGCCAATCAGGCAGGCCCTCGGTCGGCGGGAATGCATCCCAACTGATGGCGCACGAGGCAATCCGCGCGCCTATCCATTGCGTACTGAGCACATCCACATACCAGCGCTTGACCAGCCGTTGCCCGTCGCTTTCGCCGCCTTGCGTCAACACGCGCACCAGGGCAGTGAATGCGTCGCTGGAATCGCCGTAGGTGGAATAGGCCCAAAACTGAAGTTCTATTCCTTCGGAGGTCGTTTTTTCCAGGCTGAACTCGCAGCGCCCGCCCTGGCAGGAAAACGCATCGCTCCCGGCGTAACCCTGAATGCTGGTGATGGACTCGTTGGGGAGCGGTTCTTCGCCCGTCAGCACCAGTTTGGGCTGGGTGGAACACCAGCCATCGGGGTCGGGGTTGCAATTTTCGACCGAGACCCACACCTGGGGCGGCGGCAGTTTGACGGTGATTTCTTTTGTAGATGGTTTGCTGGAGACGTTTTGCAGGTAGTAGCCGGGGCAAGCGCGGATGTTTTCAGCCGCGCAAGGAGAAGAGTAAGCCTTCCACTCTTTGTACACCTGTTCATCGCAGGCCCAGGACAATTCGTTGTCGGTCGGCAGGCCTTCGTGGTCAACCCACAGGGCGCAATAGATGTTATTATCCTTCCAGGCAATCATCCACCACTCGTACAAGGTAATATCTACGTTGATATAAGTGAATCGGTCCGGCCCGGGCGGGGTATTGATAGGGGCCGGAGCAGCCTGAACCGGCCCGGGACCGGTCATCCTGCCTGACAAGGGTACCAAACTGAGGACAATGGCAAAAACGAAAATCCACCCGAGTTTTGATTTCGTCATGACAACCGCTCACCCAAACGATAAGGAGTACGTTACACAAAATAGTATAGCGTACTCCGGCGCACAAGGCAACTCGAAACCGTCCCGAAGGTATCTTCTCAATATTTTGGGGAGAGAAGCGCCGTCCCGCGAGCGCTCAGCCGAGCGGTTCGAACGGCTCAACCAGGTTTTTCAAGCAAGCCTCACCTGCACTTGTCGCGCAGGCGCAAGTGTCGGGACGTTTCCCCATTTTTTTTGAGAAGATACCCCCGAAGGATGTTTCAAAACAGCCGAATCCGTTCCACCTCCCTTCGGGATGGTTCCTATTTGGCTTACTTTTCAAGTTCCTTAAGCGCGATTTCTTCGCGCTTGAGACCACTCCAACGCAAAACCAGGCTGGCGACATAAGCAATCATCACGATGGCAAAGACAACGTGTCCGGCTATCATGTAGTTAACAGTATCGGGCGTGGGTTCCATGTCTCTCTCCTAGCGGGTCAGTTTCAACTTGAGTTGTTCGACGGTCTCGGCGAACTGCCCGAGGCGGATGCGGTGCCAGAACAGGGTGATGAAAATGACCGAGAACACGGCAATGTTAACCAGCATGGTTGCCACCATTTCGCCGGTCATGTTCATCTTCTCGCTGCCGCCCCCGCCAATGATAACCGGGTGGATGGTGCGGAACAGGCGAATCGAGATGAAGGTCAGCGGGACGCTGAGCCCGCCCACGATGGTGTAGACCGCCCCAAAACGGGCGCGGCGTTCCGGGTCTTCGATGCCCTGGCGCAGGAGCAAGTAGGCCAGGTAAATCATCTCCAGGATGGCGGCGGTGGTCAGGCGCGGTTCCCAGGTCCACCAGGTTCCCCAGGCCGGGCGCGCCCAAATAGAGCCAAGCACAACGGCAATGAAGAAGAACACCAGGCTGATTTCGACAGCGGCGACGTTGATGGCGTCCCACTTCAGGTCTTTGGTGACGAGGTAGATGATGGCAACTACGGCGGCGACGATAAAGCCAATCATCCCCACCCAGGCGGTGGCGACGTGGAAGTAGAATACTTTCTGCACCGCGCCCATGACGCGTTCGATGGGCGCATAGGCAAAAACCATGACGGCGGCGGCAGCCAGCAGGAGGACAGAAAGAACATTCAGGGCTTGCAAAAGACGGGGCTGAGGGGACATGGGACTCCTTAAAGATACTCGATATTCGCGGTACCAATCACGAATTACGAATTTCGCATTCCTTTACTCTTCCACAACGAAATCGAAGACCATGAAAGCGGCGGCGATAAAAATAACATCATAGACAAGCAAGATGTTGACCCAGGGAGCAATCTCGCTCCATTCCGCGCTGTTCAGGAATCCGCTCGAGGCTTTGACGGCGGCCACCAGCACCGGGATGATGACCGGGAAGAGCAGGATGGGCAGCAGCACATCGCGGGTGCGGGTCTGCACCGACATGGCCGCGAGCAGCGTGCCAACGGCGGCATAACCGACCGAACCAAGCAAGGTCACGCCAAGCAGGCCGGGATGGAACAAGTTGACATTGTACATCACGCTATAGAGCGGCAGGACAATTGCCTCGACGACGAGCATGAAGGCCAGGTTGCTGATGGTTTTTCCAAAATAAATAGCCGAGCGGTCGACCGGGGCCAGGAGCAGGCCGTCGAGGCAGCCGCGGTCTTTTTCGATTGCCATCGAGCGGTTCAGGCCGAGCGTCCCCGCAAAGGCGAACGTGACCCACAAGGCCCCGGCGGTGATGTCCATGCGGGCTTTGACATCCAGTTCGAGGGCAAAATAGAAGATGAGCAGCACCAGCACCGAAAAGACCAGCATGGCCGAGAGCAGTTCACGCGAGCGCAGTTCGGCGGCCAGGTCTTTCCAGGCAACGGCAAGGACGGCGCGAAAGCAGCCGGACGAGGGACGATGAACAACGGACGATAAAACCTTTGGGGTGGTCTGTAGTCTATCGTCCATGGTCTAATTCAGCGCCTGCTTGTAGAAGGTCAACAGGTTCGAGTGTTCCAGTTCGGCGCGGGAGGCCGAAGCGGTAATGACGCCCCGCGAGAGAACGTCGAAGCGGGTGGCGAGGTCTTCGGCGCGGGCCAGGTCGTGGGAGGTCATCACCACCGTCCGCCCGGCGGCGGCCACGTTTTTCAGCACTTCATCCAGCATCTCGGATGCCTCCTGGTCGAGGCCGGTGTACGGCTCGTCGAACAGCATCACGTCCGGGTCGTGCAGCACGGCGCGGCCAATCGCCAGGCGCTGCTGCATCCCACGCGAGAAGGTGCGCACCAGGTCGCGGCGGCGGGCCGAGAGGCCCACCATGTCCAACACATCGGCCATGCGCGATTCGAGATTTTGCAGGTCATACATGCGCCCATAGAACTGGAGATTCTCCTCGGCAGTCAGGTCGCCGTACAGGAGCGGCAGGTGCGAGACAACTCCTAAACGACGGCGCACGGCGGCGGCCTGGCCCGGGAGTTTGTATCCGGCTACGTTAACCTGCCCCAGGCTGGGACGCGAGAGCGAGGCCAGGATGCGCAGGAAAGTGGTCTTCCCGGCGCCGTTTGGCCCCAGCAGAGCCACAAACTCCCCCGCCTGGACATCGAAATCCAGCCCGCGCAGGACGTTTTTCAGCCCGAAGCGTTTGACGAGTTTTCTCACTTCGATCATTTTTGATACTCGGTACTCGATGCTCGATATTTGATGCTCGATATTCGGTACTCGATGTTCGAATATCGAATATCGAATATCGAACTACGAATTACGCAACATTCGCTTGAGTTCGGCGCGGCGTTCCTGATAGGCTTCTTCGGAGAGATTCCCGGTCCGGAACTGGTCGTCGAGGGTGATGATGGCGTCGAGGATGTCATCTTCGCTCATTTCTTCCTCGCCTTCGTCATCCTCTTCCTCCAAAGCGTCTTCGTCTTCTTCCTTCTGACGGTCGCGCCAGTAGAAAAAGACCCCGGCAAAAATCAGGACGACGCCAAACGCGCCAATCCCGACGATGAGGTTGCGGCTCGAATCGCCGGATTGGGGAGTTGTGGAGGCAGTCGTGGCAGGCGCGCCGGAGATTTTAGCGCTGAAGGTCTGCCCGGCCTCGAGGCTGCCTGCCCGGTACAGCTGGAAGGTGAAGCCGCCGCCCATGCTCTGCGTGCCGCCATCCACCAGGTTCTGGCCTTCTACTTCGACGCCCTGCGGCACGAGCAGGTTGAGCGCGCCCGTTTTGATGTTGAAGGTTTGGGTCAGTTCAAATTTTTGGCCGCCAAACAGCCCGGCCAGCGGCGAAGAATCGGTCGGGTAGGGCATGTCGAAGGCAAACACGATGGAATACTGACCCTGGCTGCCGGTTGGAGGGATGGGAAGGGTATCGCCGAACCCGGTTGCCGTCTGGGAGAAGCGCCCGCCCAGCACGCCATTCTCGAATTGCAAATTCTGGTAGCCTTGCGGCAGAGGGATTTCAATCACCGGCTGGCCCGCTTCAGCGGCGACGATGGTTTGATTCCCCATGTTGGCAAAGACGAAAAACTCCACAACCTGGATAATGCCCGGCTGGGAATAATCCAGCAGGATGTGGGCGGTGGAAATCGCCAGGTCGGAAGTGTCGGTGGTGGTCTCGTAGATGGTGATGGGCAGGTCATATTCCTGCAAGCCGTCGTTGGCCGGGATAGCAGGGGCAGATTCATACGTCACACCGCCGTATTCCACCGAGACATAATATGCATCGCCCGGCGAAATCGGCAGGTCGTCGAACCGGTAAGTTCCCTGCGCCGAGGCGGTTTCCTCGCGCGTTTCGCCCTCGGTAAACTGCTGGGTGGCGAAGTCGTGGACGAAGGTGTGCAGGGTGACTTTCAACCCGGCTGGAACGTCCCCGCCGGAGCCGTTGGTGATGAGGCCGCTAATCGTGCCGCGCTGCGCATCAGGGGCGGGGGCAGCGGATTCAGTGGAGGCGGCTTCAGCTGTCTCGGTAGCAGGCTGCGGGGTGGAAGCGGGAGCGGCCGCCGCTGTGCCAGAGGAAGCGAATGTAAAAGTCCGCGCGTATGCCGCGAGATAGGCCGCATCCACATCCGAAAGATTGGCGGCGGGCATGGCCGGCGGAATGCCTTTCTGACTCAGGACGGCAATCTCCTGGTTGGAGAGCGCGGCCATGCGGCCCTGGCCGGCCAGGCTGGCGTTGGGCAATTTTCGCCCATCCAAACCGTGACACTCCGCGCAGTTGACCTCGTAGAGCGCCTTGCCAGCCTGCACCTGCTCGGCGCTTGCGCTCAACGAGAGCGCGTATGCGACCACGTCCCAGCGTTGCTGGTCGCTCAGATTGGCGAAGCCCGGCATAAAGTTTTGCAGGCTGCCCTGGGTGACGACTGAATACCAGCGGGCCGGGGATTTGTCGAAGGCGAAATCGGCCTGCCCGAGCGGCGGGACGGCGAGGGGCAAGGCCGAGGCCTGGGAGCCGTCTCCCTGGCCGGTGTCGCCGTGACAGGGAGCGCATTTTTCAGCGTAGGTGACGGCCCCGCTGTCCACGTCCGGCGCGGAGGCCGGGAAAATATCCGCCGCCAGGGTCGGCGCGGGCGTAGCAGCGACAAAACCGGGGGGCGGCGTGACATCCTCGGCCAGCGAAATACAGCCGGTGAGGAGGAATAGGAAAGAGAGAAAGAGGAAAAAAGAAAGGCGCATGGGGAATGTGATGAGTAACGAGTGATGAAGTGTGGATTATCGTACTGCCTTGCCACAGGAGGGGCAGAAGCGGTCGGAGCGTAAGACGGGTTTGCCGCAGTTGGGGCAGAACCCGCCCGATTTTTCCTTGCGCTGGGCGCGGCGCGCGGCAATCAGGTCTTCCAGGTCATCCTCAGCCTCGCGCGGCGGGACGGGGACGGATGCAGCGGCCTGGGGCTTCTTCGCAGAAGCGTCGGCGCGGCGGGCGGCGATGGCGGCCTCCACCCGGCTTTCAGCGTCGGCGGCGGCGGTTTTCTGCGGCTGGAGCTTATCGATGTGGCGCAGCACATCGGCGGCGTGCGTGAGCAGCGCGGCGCGCATGTTGGGATAATCTTCCGCCGGGATTTTGCCCAGGACGTGGTCGAAATCGAGTTCCTGCAAAGCGGTAATCAGGCTGTCGCGCTCGGCCAGAAGGTGTGAGATTTCGTGTTCTTGCGCCGAAATCGCATACGCGCGGCGGCTTTCGATAAAGGGGCGGCTGACGAACAGGCCAACCAGGACAAACACAGCCAGGATGAGAAAAATTGCGCCAGGTTCCATGAAGCCTCTATTTGTTCAACAACGGGGTGATGATGGCGTGAATTTGCGCCTCGGAGGTAAAAGGCCCAACCTGCACATAGGCCAGTTTTCCTTCGCGGTCGATGAAATACGTTTCAGGCACGCCCTTGATGCGGAAAAATTGCGAAATGCGCGTCCCCAGGTCGGGGCCGTTGGGGTAGGTGATGTCGAACTTCGTCAGGTAGCCGCGCGCTTCGGGTTCGGTATCTACATAATCGATGCCCAGGAACATCACCTCGCCGCTCTCGCGGTACGAGCGCCAGGCGGCTTCCAGTTCGGCGGCCTCCTGTTCGCAGGGTTTGCACCACGAAGCCCAAAAGTTGACCACCACCACCTTGCCGCGAAAGTCGGAGAATTTGATTTCGCCCCGGCCTTCATACTCGTAACCGCTGAACAGCGTCAACGCGAAATCGGGAACGGTCTCTCCCGGCTGGATGGTTCCCTGCTGGGCGCGGCGCAAACCAAGCGCCACAATTGCCAGCAATCCTATCAACCCTATCCACACCATCACCTGCGCCCAAACCGGTACCCCGCTTCGCAAAGGCTTCGCGGGGCTATCCCCCCGGCGCGGCGCAACATTCGTCTCATCCATAGATTTCTCCTCTATCCACGAACTGTCCCGCAGGCTTTTTTTCTGTAGATACCAAAAAGCCTTCGAGATGTTCAGGTTTAATCCCGTTTTTTGAGTTCTTCCTCAATCCGGCGCAGATACTCACCATCTTGACTCACCGGAATCTGCTCCGCCGCTTCGATGGGGATTCTCTCCGCTGTAGCGGTTGCGCGCATCGACTGGTATGCGCGAGCCAGGACGTAAAGGCCTGCCAGCAGCAGCACAACCGGCACGATGTAAATCAGCCAGTACCAGCCCTGGCGGGGAGGCTCCGACAGCACCCGCGCGCCGTACTGGTCTACAAAATACTGCTTAATCTGGGCTTCCGTCCAGCCTTCGGACAGTTTCAGGCGAATCAGGTCGCGCCATTGCTTGCAGGCCTCGGTCGGACAGACATCGAGCGGCGTATTCTCGCAGACCGGGCAGAACAACTCTTTGGCGATGGCATTGACCTCGTCATCTGTGGGCGGGTTGGCGTCCTGGGCGGCAGCGCTGCCCACCCAGGCCAGGGTGGCGAGGAGCAAGAACATCAAAACAACAACGGTCTTTTTCATAGGAATATCACTTCTGGAGCATTCTTTATGGCGCATTACACTGAATACTGAATACTGATTACTGATTACTGATTACTGAATACTGATTACTGGTCACTGAATACTGACTCAACCACCGGGTTGGTAAACCGCTTTGGTCTTGCGGGCCTGGGCCGGAACGGCCTCGCGCTCTTGCTCCGGCCAGGCGGCAATCAGCGTGCCGAGGATGAACACAAACGAACCAAGCCACAGCCAGTTGACCAGCGGGTTGTGATAGACCTTGAACGGCGCGATTTGCGAGGTCACGCCCTCCCAGTTAATCAGCAGCACATACAAGTCATCGGCCATGGTGGAGCGCACGCCGGGAATGGTCATGGGCTGGCCGTCAGAGTATACATCGTAGCGCGGGTACAACTCGGTAACGAACTGCCCATCCTTGAAGACACTCATAACCGCCCGTGTCACCCAGCGCCCATCGCTGGTTGGGAACTGCGCCAGTGAGTCATATTGGACAGTGTAACCGGCCAGTTGGATACTTTCGCCAACCGCCAGGCTTTTCTGGGTCTCGCTCTGGAACATTTCGATGCCGATGATGCCAACGGCCATCAGGATTACGCCGAGGTGGATGGTATACCCGCCATAGCGGCGGCGGTTGCGCCCGGCCAACCGCCACAAGGCCAGGAACAGGTTCTCGCCCTGGGCGCGGCCGCGGGCGCTGGCGGCGCGCCAGAACTCATAGAGCGTGATGGAGGCCGTCAGCGCGGCAAACGTCAGGCCAATCAGGGCGTAGATGTTGGTAATTCCTGCGGCAAGCAGTCCAATCAGCACCAACACGGCAGGGATGGCGGGTTTCCACATCAGTTTGGCAAGGGCATTGAGGTAGCGTTTTTCCATTGCCACGCCGTCTTGGGCCGCAATATTTTTGATAGCAGTATGTCCCCAGGCTGAGAGCGGGGCAACGCCCATCAATAAAACCAGCAGGGCAAACAACGGCCCGGCGGCGCGTTCGTAGTAGGGCGGGCCGACGGTCACTTTCTGGCCGGTCAACAGTTCGGTAATCAGCGGTGAAATCACGCCCCAGAAACAGATGACCAGGATGCCCATGAACAGCAGGTTGTTGAGCAGGAACAGGGCCTCGCGCGAGAACATCGAGTGCATCTGGCCTTCGGCTTTGAGCGAATCCCAGCGGTAGATGAGCAGGGCAGCCGAGGCAACAAACGAGAAGCCGATAAAAATGAAGAAAGCTGGCCCAATCTGGCTCTGGGCAAAGGCATGGACGGAGGACAGCACGCCGGAACGGGTCAGGAATGTCCCAAACAAGACCAGGGAATAGGTCAGGATGACGAGAATCATGTTCCAGTGCTTGAGCATTCCGCGCTTTTCCTGAATCATGACCGAGTGCAGGAACGCCGTGCCGGTCAGCCAGGGCATAAAGGCCGCGATTTCGACCGGGTCCCAGGCCCAATAGCCGCCCCAACCCAAGACATCGTAGGCCCAGCGTCCGCCCAGCACGAGTCCGAGCGAGAGGAACAACCAGGCAACCAGCGACCAGCGGCGGGTCAGGCGAATCCAGCGGTCATCGGCGCGCCCGGTGATGAGGGCCGCAATCGCAAAGGCGAAGGGGATAACGTAAGCCACGAATCCCAGGTAGAGCATGGGCGGGTGGATAATCATGCCCGGATGCCGCAGCAGCGGGTTCAGGCCGCGTCCATCCTGCGCCGTGAACGGAATCGCATTGGCAGGCCGGAAGGTGTAAGCCTCGATATTATCGAAGGTCTGCCAGAAACGCTGGAAAGGATTCTCGAAGAAGATGTTCAGGAGAAGAAAAAAAGCAATGGTCACGCTGGAAACGACAATCACCCAGGGCAAAAACTCACGGTCGCGTTCCCATTTCCGCAAGGTGACGGCGGCGGCGAAGGCCGCCATCAGCCACGACCAGAACAGCAGCGAGCCAGACTGCCCGCCCCACAGCGCGGTCACTTTCAGGTAGGTTGGCATATCGCGGCTGGTGACTTCGTAAACAAATTTCACATTGAACTCGCCAGTGACAAGCAGGTAGATAAGGGTCAGCGAGGCCAGGGCCAGGAGCGGGAAGGTGAGCAGCATTGCCAGGCGGGCGCTCTCGACCCACTTCTGCCGTTTGGAAAAATGACCATATAGGGCTGCGCCGATGCTATACAGCGCAGCCACGAAAGTAATGACCAGGACGCCAAAACCGAAATCGGCTAACATGGATTTCTCCTCAGCCTTCGGATTGCACCGGCAGGGCTTCTTCGTAACGCGTGGGACACTTCAGGAGCAGTTCATCGGCATAGAAAACGCCGTCCTCGCCCATTTTGCCGGTCATAATGGCCTGCGCTTCGTTACGCAGCAGGTCGGGCTTGGGACCGTGATAAACGACCTGGATGCGGGAGCGGTTGGGGTCAATGGTGGCCTGGTACAAGACCTCCGCCAGGCCGCCCTGGGCTTCTATTTCCCGATTATCGCCGGTGACATGCGCCACTGTAAACGAGAGCATCAGCGCTTGCGGGTCATAGTTGATGGTCTCGCCAAGAACCGCGCCGGAAACGCGCACGTTTTTGCCGTAGATACTCTCTCCTTTGGCATTCAACTCGTCGATGGTCAGGAAATATTGGGCGCTGGCCTGGGTCGACGAAACAATCAGGTAAACAACCGCTGCCAGGATAAGGGCGCCGCCCAGAATGAACTTGGTGCGCGGGGATTGGGCCATGTTTCACTCCTTTGGTAATCAATAAGTATTACGAATACTTAATATTCTACACAATTAGATTAAGGATTGCTGAAAAGGGTTGAATGCATGTAATGATAAATGTCATATAAATTCATCATTTTTGTCCCAATTTGGTGGGCGATTCTGCTCTCACCCTTGCCATAAAACTGACCCGCAGGCTTGCCCGCCAGCGGGTCATCCAGCAAAAAAATATAAACGTCCCGAAGGCTTTGGTCGGTCAAGAAACCGTTCAAGAGCAAGCCTTTGAGACGCTTGGGTTTACATGCGCCTAATGGGATTGATGTTCCCCGTCGTGCGCATGTTGGAAAGGAAGGCAGCGCGCCGCCAGAGAGAACATTAACAGCCAGTACGAAATGGCCATGCCGCCCACAGCAAACTCGACCCAGGTGGGAGTGTAAGAGTTCAGGATAACGGTCGGCGTAAATGGGTCGTAAGAAATCGAAGCAATCAACCCGGAGAAGTTGTAATTCCAGCGCATCAGGATGGCGCTGAAAATAGGAACAACCGCCAACGCCAGCAGGATGCGAAAACTGCGCACACGCTTGGCGGCCAGGAGCAGCGCGCCCGCAAGAGCCGGTAGAATCGCATGCCCCAGCCAGGAGGTCAGCGAGTAAGGAGCAATGGTATTATGCAATTGGGTTTGCAGAGAAATTCCTTCGCGGTTGAAACTATAGTAATTGGTCACGGCCCAGTCCCAGATCCACAAATAGGTCAAGAGTAAGGTCGCCGCGCCGGCAATGCGCGCCAGGTCGTAGAACACATCATCCTTCACCTGTCCAGGGCGCATGATGCGGAAAACGATAATGCTCAGGACGAACAAAAGCGCCACACCGCCAGCCACGGCGGAAAGCACGAACTGCACCGGCGCCGACTGATTGAACCACAAGCCACGCCCATAAAGCACCGGATACATCGCCTGATGCAGCAGAGAAATCAACAGCCCCATCACGGCAAAAACCGGGCTCCAGCCATGCAGCCGGTGAGCCAATTGACGTATGAGATTCATCACTTTTCCCAGCACGGGGAAACGAGTTAGCCAGGGATGGCTTGAAAAAGCGGGGTGTTCCAGCACAATTGGCAGCAGTTCCGCCATCAGCACGCTCAAATACAAAATCACGCACATCGTAACTGCCCATAGCAAAGAGTGCGGCTGCCAGTACACGATGGGATGCCAAAAACGGAACGGCTGGCCCAGGTCGAAGAACAGCACCAGGCCTGCCGCAGAGTAACCCAGAAATCCGAGCAGGATGGCCAGTTTGCCCACCGCCTCGAAACGTTGAATGCGCAGCAAGTGTACAATCACACCAAAGACAAAGGCGCTGCCGCCCAGGGCAATGGACGAAAGGTCAATCGCAATCCACAACGCCCAGGGAACCCTGTTGGAGAGTCCGGTCACATGCAAGCCCTGGGTTAAGACAACGTATGCGCCCACCAGTCCAAACGCAATGAAACCAAGCAGCAGCGCAACCCAATAGGGGAAAATATCAATCGAGAATTTCCCAATGCGAATTTTAGGGTAATGAACAATGGCCTGTTGCATGGCTTATTCTCCGGTATTGATCTGAAAGGGCGGTTTATAGGCCGAATCGGATGGGATATAGTACACACGCGGCTTGGTACCGAGTTCTTCCCGCAGGCGCAGGGTGACGCGGGCTTCCTCGCGCGCCCTGGAAATGGGACTTGCGGGGTCGTTCAAATCGCCGAAGACCCGCGCCCCGGTCGGGCAGGCCACCACGCAAGCCGGGGTCGCCTGTTGGTCCACGCCGGGAGTTAACTTGCGCGCCAGGCCGTTGTCAATGCGATGGGAGCAGAAATGGCATTTTTCCACCACGCCCCGGTCGCGGTTGGGAACTTCCTGCACCCCAAAGATAGGAGCAAGTTCGCTTTTTTCAATCGGCTCCCGCCAGTTGAACACGCGCGCGTCATACGGGCAAGCTATCTGACAGTAGCGACAGCCAATGCATCGGCTGTAATCCATTGCAACGATGCCGTCTTCGCGGTAATACGTCGCCTGAACCGGACAAACTTGTACGCAAGGCGCTTCAGCGCACTGCATACAGGGACGCGAGAGGAAATACTCGGCGCCGTTTTGGGTCGTTTCCGTGATAACTACGTTGTAACGCATGTCATCGGCCAGGTTGTTGACCGCCTGACAGGCATAGGTGCAATAGTTGCAGCCAATGCACTTTTGGATGTCTATCAACATGCCCCATTTGACGCCGCCTCCCCCGCCGCCCCCGGCTTCGAGCGGACGGGCAAGCGAATCGACACTGATAAACTGGGTCAAACCGACCGTCGCCGCCAGGCCGCCAGCCAGTTTCAAGAAATCGCGCCGTGAGACGGCGTTTTCGTTTTGCGCTTTATTCTTGGATGGAGTCTTTTTCATCGCGCGCCTCCGAACTTTCTTCTTCCTTTTTGGCTGCTTTGCCATTGCCATTGTTGACATCCAGTTCACGCTCAATCAACACCCAGGCCGCGCCGCCGCCCATGCCAATGCCGATAATGAAGAACAGCCAGGTGGGAAGGTTAACGCCTCCCCGCTCAGGCTGGACGGGTTCGACCACGCGCGGCTTGACATCCGGCGAGACCGGGGTGATTGAAACGCCGCGCACCAGGCTGTTGGCCTCGTGAATGTCCGAGTGGCAGGACTGGCAGGTAGAGATTTCAGAGATAAAGGTATGCCCCACCTTAGGGCCCATGTGGCAATCGAAGCAAGTCAGGCCTGCTGCGCCATGAGTCGAGCCATGGGTGGCATCTACCTGGGCGCGGTGACAGTTTTCACAGGTGCTTTTGTTCTCGCCAATCAGTTTTTGCGCCTGGGAGTGCGGCTCGTGGCAGGTAATACAGCCCATGCCGCGCTCACCGTGCTTGCTGCTCATCCATTCGTCTTTGATATCGACGTGGCAAACGTCACAGGTTTCCGTTTCGGGCAGGTTCAGGTAATTGACCTGCGGATGCGCTCCCTGGCCTTCGCCCAGTTTATGACAGGCAAAACAGTTGGCGGCCTCCGCGCCGTGCTTGCTCTGGCTCCAGCGGGTGTACACATCTGCATGGCAGTTCACACAGGCATCCGCCGGGCTGCCCTGCTGCGCCTCCGCCGCCTGGGCCGGCCCGCTGGGGGCCGCCAGCAGGATGCCAAGCCCGGCAACAAAGAGCAGCGCCAATCCAAAGACGGCTATTGACTTCCACATAACAAGTTTCTTCATTTCGCACTCTCCCATGTAAATTGAGATTTGGGTATCAAGATAGAGGGTAATGACAAATGACAAACATCACAAGTGTTGCCTGTCATTACATCAAAAGACTAAAGTAATCCAAACACATTAGATATACTTATCAAATTCCATGCACGCAAGTTATCACGCAGCACCAAAAATAAAAAACGCCCCTGGCGGGACGCTTTCGTAACGCGGAATTCTTTCTGCGAAAAGCCCTGCAAAATTTACATCCTCAACTTTGTGCCACAAGCCCGGCAAAAACGGTCGCCGGTCTGGGCGCGCTTGCCGCACTGGGAACAGTATGCCGAAGCGGTCGCATCCTCCTCCGCCTGCGCAGCATGCCGCCTGCGCGCGCGGCCTGACCCACTGGAGCGACCCGAAAACCAGTACCACGCTCCCCCGCCCAGGATGAGAATCAGTCCCATGCCGCCCAAAACCCAGGGCAGGAATGACATAAAAGGCGGGGAAGACTCCAGCGAAGCGCTTGGTTTGGGCCGGTCCGCAGACAGCGACGAACGAGGATTGTCATAATTGACCTTGAGTACAACCTGTTCACCTGATTTTATGTCTTGGGCCGAAAGCGCGCGATACACAAACCCATCTGCGCCGGTCCCCAGGCTGGTCATATCCGGTTCCGTCATCACATTCGTTGCGCCGGTTGGCTCTTGCAAGACCATCCTGAACGAAGCCACCGCATAATCACCGGGCCAGGTGTAAATAAAAGTGCGCTTTTGCTCCTGCTGAACATACGGGATGTAAAACTCCACCCGATACGTCAGCCGGTCCGTCACAACGAACGTGACTACGCTGTAATTTCCCTCCTGAACGGGCGGCGCATGTTCTACGTTCATCAACTCTCCGGCTTCGGCCCTCGCAACGGCAAACAGTTGCGCCCCGGCAGGCATCCGAATGTTGACCTGAGCCGGGAGCGGGGTTTCAGCAGCAATGACGAAATCATACAACACCAGCACCGAGGGCTGGTCGAAATCCGGCCAGAACTGGACATTCAGGCTCTCGAACACCACCGCCGATTGCGCCCGGGCCAGGCCAGGAAGGGGCAGTAAGGATGCCAACACGAGCAGCAAACACATAACACGACGCATTCAGACCTCCGCGAAGGAAACTGTGCGGATATTACCATGATTCGGGCCTGTTTTTATGCCCCATGCAAGGCATTCACCAGTTGCCACATCGTCCAATTCACCGGCGCAGGCACGCCGTGTTCCTGCGCTGCGCGCGTCACTGCCCCACAAATCGCGTCGATTTCGGTGCGCGCGCCGCGCTTCACGTCCTGCAACATCGAGGAGCGGTTGGCCGCCGTCCGCCGGGCCACATCTTCCACCGCCGTTACCGGGTCGGCAAAGGGCAGTTTCACGCCGCCCGCCGCCGCCACAGCCGCCGCTTCCCTGGCCAGCGCCGACATCACCAGCCGCGCCGCCGGGCGCTTGAGCAAGTCCCCGTTCGGCACGCGCAGCAGCGCCGTCAGCGGATTAATGGCCGCGTTGATAACCAGTTTGCCCCAGGCCAGGGCATTTGCATCACGGACGATGTCCACCCGGAACCCGGCCCCGCGCAACAGGCCTTCCACCTCCCCACAGCGGGGGTGCGCTTCGAGTGACAGGACGCCTTCCCCGCCGGAACGCGCCAGCCCTGGCCCGAGCAGGGTCGCCCCGTAGGTGCAGACGCCCAACAGCACCCGCGCATCGCCCAGCGCCCCGGCCAGAATCTCGCGGTTGCCGAGTCCGTTCTGGAGCGTGACCACCAGCGCCGGGGCGGGCAGGCAGGCCGATAGTTTTTGGGCGGCCTGTTCGGTCTGCCACGACTTGACCAGCACCAGCGCCAAATCGACCTCGGTACAGCCTGCCGGGTCATCCGTTGCCCGGACGGGGAAACGCATCTCGGCCCCCTCAGCAGTCACCAGCCGGGCCCCGTCCCGGTTCAGGGCTTCGAGGGCGTTTTTCCACGTCCCCAGCACTGTCACGGAATTGCCAGAAGCGGCCAGGCGCGCCGCGAACAGCGTCCCCAGCGCGCCCGTGCCAACAATCAACACCTTTTTCATGTCACACCGCCTGGCTTGGTTCCATCTCGCCCAGGAAGGCATCCCACTCTTCATCCGCCATATCGACCGTGTGCATTTCCGCCGGGAATTGTTTTTCCTGCACATCGGCAATGTAGGCCATGAAAGCCTTCTGCATTTCGGCGTGCAGGCTGGCGTATTTTTTAACGAATTTGGGCGTGAAGCGGTCGAACAGGCCGAGCAGGTCGTGCGTCACCAGCACCTGGCCGTCCGTTCCGGCCCCCGCGCCGATTCCGATGGTTGGAATCGAAATCCGCTGGGAGATGAACCCCGCCAGCCGGGCCGGGACCGATTCCAGCACGAGGCTAAAGCACCCGGCTTCTTCGAGCAGGAGCGCGTCCTCGAGCAGGCGTTTGGCCGCCGAGGCGGTCTTACCCTGGGCGCGGAATCCGCCCAGCTGGTGAATCGACTGCGGAGTCAGCCCCAGGTGGCCCATGACCGGAATTCCGGCCCCCACCATCGCGCGGATGGCCTCGACCCGCTCGCGCCCGCCTTCCAGTTTGACGGCGTCCATGCCGCCCTGCTGGAGGAACCTGCCCGCGTTGCGCAGCGCATCTTCTACGGAAACCTGGTATGACATGAAGGGCATATCGCCGACCAGCAGGGCATTCTTCGCGCCGCGCGAGACGGCCCGCGCATGATGAAGCATCTCCTCCATCGTCACGGGCAGGGTGTTTTCGTAGCCAAGCACCACCATGCCAAGAGAATCGCCGACCAGGATGGAATCGACCCCGGCCTGGTCCATCGCCAGCGCGGCAGGATAATCGTAGGCGGTGAGCATCGTAATCGGCTCGCCGCGCTCTTTTTTCTGGCGGAAGGTCAGCGTGGTGACTTTCTTCCGCGCAGGAATAGAAGGAAAAACGTTGGTTGTAGACATGGGTACCCTCCAAAAGTGGTAGAGTCTGCCCGGCCTCAGCCCCTGCGCCGGTGGTTGAATAAAAGTTATCGCGCGCCGTCACGTTCTTGCGATACATGCGGCAGGAAGTGAATTATACGACAGTTAAGCAAGCGTATAGGGTGAAACAGGCTGGATGTTGAATTGGAAACGGCAGGCTGTTTCCAGCCGTTGTATAATGCTTGAAGTTTGCGCGTGTATCGAGTTTGGCTTCCTGCTGGTCTACCGTTCCGGCTGGACCCTGGGAATCGCTGCGGTGGTGGTCAACGTGGCCGCCTCGCTCATCCTGCTGCCTGTGGCGATTTTCTTTTTCAGGGATAAAATCTCGTGGGTCAACGTGCTTGGGATTTTCCTGGTTCTGGCAGAATTTGTGGTTTCTGAAATCTGCTATGGAAAAAGGTTCACGCAAAGCCGCAAAGGCGCAAAAAAGGTCGAAAACCTGGCGTTCTTGGCGACCCGCGTGCCCGCAAGGGTATTGCGAGGGAAAACCAGCAAAACCACAAAGAACAGCAGAATCAGAGATTTTCGTCTGCCTGGCCGGGCTGGTGATGTTGAATTGGAAACGGTAGAACTCAACTTCGTGTGAATTCGTGGAGAAGTCTATGCAATTTCTTTCCCGTCTCAAATCTGCCGCCCGCCTCCTGCTCAAAGGAGAAGCGATTAGCAAAAAACGCGCCGCAATCCCGGCCATCACCGCCGAGGAAGTGGCCGAGATCCGGCAATTCTTCCCGCGCGAGAAGTTTTTTATTATGGGTCATGCCCGCTCCGGCACAACCATCCTGATGCGCCTGGCGCGCCTGCACCCCGAAGTCCACTGCAATTACCAGGCGCACTTCTTCACCCGCCCCCCGATGCTCAAATCGCTGGTCGAGACCCCCGAAGCCGCCGACTGGCTCTCGCGCAAATCCAACCGCTGGAACGGGGGCCGCGACCTGTCGCCGCTGGTGATGCGCGCCGCCGCCGACTTCATCATGGAGCGCGACGCAGCCCGCGAGGGAAAACAAATCGTCGGCGACAAAAGCCCCTCGTCCACCATTCACGGCCAGGTCGTGCGCGATACCCACGCCGTTTACCCCGACGCCAAACTCATTTATATCGTCCGCGATGGGCGGGATGTGCTGATTTCGGAGCGATTCCGCAACTTCGTCGAAGACTCCAAATTCCTGACTGCCGAAGACCGCCGCATTATCGAAGACCTGAAACGCGACCAGACTCCTTTCACCGACGGAACACGCAGCATCTTCACCGACACCTTCATCCGCCAGATTGCCCAGCGCTGGGCGGAGGATGTGAACGAGATTGATTCGGAAAGCCACAGGCTATACGGACAAAACTACTTTTCCCTGCGCTACGAGGACTTGCTGGCCCACCCGTTCGACGAAATGCAAAAACTATGGGCCTTCCTCGGCGTTCAGGTTGACCCCGCCCTCGAAGCCGAAGTCCAAAACGAGATGGGCCAAAACCTCGACGAAGAGTGGCAGGCCCGGCGGGCAGGCGAGATTGCCAGTTTCCTGCCCAAAGGCAAGGCCGGCAACTGGCGCAACATGTTCACCACCCGCGACCGGGGGGTGTTCAAGGAAGCCGCCGGGGAGGTGCTGGTGAAATGGAATTACGAGCAGGATTTGAACTGGTGAATGCCTTCTGACAGGATAATTATGTCCGATTTATTTCGAAAGTTGCAGCCAGGCAAGAAACTCATCGTTACGCTATTCCTCGCGGGCAGCGCCATCAGCGGTTTCGTGGCTTTTGCCCAGTTTGTTATCCCGCGCTCCAAACCTGTCGACCAATTGCTGTTTGGGCTGTCGGCCTCCCGCCTGCTCCTGGCAGCAATCTGGTTGGGATTGTTGCTGCTCAACCTGTGGGTTATCTGGCTCCTGTTCCGGCAAAAAGGCTTCGAGCAAAAGGCGCTCGCTGTTTTTGCACCGCGTCAGGCGCTCATCTTGGGGATTTTGTATGCCGGGTTATTCCTGATTGGCGCTTTCCTGCTCTTCAACCAGCCCCCTGTCCTGCGCCCGTTTCGGTTCCTGGAATCTACGTATATCCGGCTGGGCGGATTCCTGACCTGGGTTTTCATCGCCGATTTACTGCTGGTCATCCTGCTGCGTTACCTCGCAGCCGAGTCATTGAAGCAAGACCGCTGGGTCGCTCGTCTCGATACTTTTTTTGGCAGCCTGGGCCTGTTCTGCCTGACTATTTTTTTGTATTGGCAGGTCGCCTTCTTGATTAATTGGGTTAACAAAAGCCGATATGCCTTCTGGGATCTGCTGGCTGCTCAACTCTTGCAGGGCAAGCTCTACATCGAAAACCCACCCTATACTCACGACCTGACTCTTTACAACGGGAAGTGGTATGTGCCAATGCCCCCTCTGCCCGCGTTTGTCATGCTGCCAATTGCGTACCTGCTTGGGGTAGAAGAAATCAACCCCAGCCTGCTGTCGATTGTCTACAGCGCCATCAACGGCGCGCTGGTTTTCCTGATTTTGCGCGCGCTTGCCCAGCGTAAATGGCTGGAATTATCGTGGAATGGCATTTTCTGGCTGATGGTGGTTTTCCTGTTTGGCACACCACACCTGTGGGTAGGCATCAGCGGCCGCGGCTGGTACGTCAGCCAGATTTTGACCGTGCTTAGCCTGGCCCTCTCCGTCTATGCAGCCCTGCGCGCCTGGCCCGCCTGGGTCGTGGGCGCTTTCCTTGGGCTGGCCATGCTCGCTCGCCCCAACAGCCTGATGACCTGGCCGTTGGTCTTTGCCATCTCCATGCAAATCTTGCGTGAAAACGAGGGCAAAGCCTCCTGGAAACAGGCTTTTTCCTGGAGCCTGAAATCGGCCATCCCGGTTGCGCTGGCTGTGTTGACCTTAATGACCTATAACTACCTGCGATTTGACGATATCCGCGATTTCGGGTACACCACCGTCAATGCCGGGCCAGATATTGTGGGGAATGTGCAAAAATATGGGTTGTTCTCACCCTACTTTGTGCCAAATAACCTGTATGTCATGTTCCTAAAACTACCCCAAATCAACTGGGGAACCCCCTGGCCCGTTGAGCCAAAAGGGGCGCTCTGGCCAATCGACCCAACGACCACCGGTATGAGTATTTTTGCAACCACGCCGGTTTTCCTTTACCTTTTTCGGCGCTATTCGAAACAATGGTGGATACTGGGCGCCTGGGCAGCCGTCTTGTGCAACCTGGTTATGCTGAGTCTTTACTCCAATACCGGCGCGCACCAATTTGGGTATCGTTATGTTTTGGACTTCATCACGCCACTTTTTATGATGCTGGCTGTTGGCGTGGGCAAAAAAGTTCCCTGGCATTTCATCCTCCTGACGCTGCTCAGCATTGTCATCAACATTTACGGCGCGTATTGGTTCATGAACGGATAATCGGTGAAATATTTATGATATTTATCTATTTTATTGACAAACCCAAACGGGACTGATATACTCCTCTAGAGTAATCACCCCAGAGAGAGTATGAAAAGCACACGCGACCGGATTTTACAAACCTTGCTGCGCCGACCGCGTGCAACCATCAATGACCTGGCTGAAGCAGTCGGCATCAACCCGATTTCAGCGCGCCACCATCTGACCAATTTACAGGTAGAAGGGCTGGTGGATGCCGAAGAAGAACGGCACGGGGTTGGACGCCCACGCCTGGTCTATTTTCTGACCGAAGACGGGCTGGAGCGCTTTCCCACCCGCTACCTGCGCCTGACCACCCGCCTGCTCACCCAGATGAAGGAAACGCTCCCCGGCCCGGTGGTTGGAGAATTGTTCAAGGAAGTGGCAGCCGGCCTGGCGGAAGAACACCGGGAGCAGTTGAAGGGCTTGAGCGTGGAAGAACGCCTGGAAACGGTCAAAGAACTGCTCGCGGCGGAGGGGTTTGTCGTCGAGTGGGAGAAAAAAGGCGGCGAGTATCACATCCACGAAATCACCTGCCCCTATTTGCAGGTCGGCCAGGCGCACCCCGAAGTCTGCACCGTCGACCAAACCCTGATTTCCAAAATGCTGGCCCTGCCGGTCAACAAAAGCCAGTGCATCTTGAGCGGGGCAACGCACTGCACTTATGTTGTTCAAAATACTGCTTTGGAGAACGCCCAATGAGCGATGAATCCCTGAATATCGTCAAGTGGACCATCCACGACACCCACCCGGAGATGGTGGAGCCGGCCCGCGAGAAACTGTCTGAGGTGATTGACCCTGAAATCGGCATGAGCATCATCCAGCTGGGGCTGGTGCGCGACATCACCGTAGAAGACACGACCGCCCGCCTGAAAATGATTCTGACCACGCCCTTCTGCCCCTACGGCCCGGCCATGGTCGATATGACCCGCCAAAAGGCCCAGGAAGGCTTGAAAATGCCCGTGACGGTCGAAATGGGCATGGAAGTGTGGGATTTTTCGATGATGGAAGACCCCTCCGCGCTGGATTGGGGTTTGTACGCCTGAAGAAGTCACCAAAAAGTTTCCAGCAGGGTGGTTTTGCCCGAACGGGATGCTCCGTTCAGGAAGAGCATCGTTCCTGTTTCCATCATTTTCTCCGGTTACAAGCACAAAAGCGGGAGCAGCCGTATGGCGCTCCCGCTTGATGCACAGGGTCACAAGCCAGGGGTTACCTGGTTTCGGCAGCCGCGAGGGCCTTCATCAGGCGGCTCTTGCGGCGGGCGGCGTTGTTCTTGTGAATAACGCCTTTTTCGGCAGCCTTGTCGAGGCGGCTGATGGCAAGCAGAACAGCGGCCTTATCGGGCGCGCCAGAGTCAATGGTGACGCGGGCGGCGCGCACAGCGGCGCGGGCCGAACCACGGAAGACACGGTTTCGCAGGCGGCGGGCCTCGTTCTGACGATTGCGCTTGATTTGGGACTTGATATTAGCCAAAGTACTTCCTCCGAGAAAAAACTATCCTTATACAGCGGGGCGGAATTGTACCCGATGGATTTGGTTTTGTCCAGACCGAATCAGGGGGTCGGCGTAGCGGCTGCCCCTGGCGTGGGCGATTGCAGGATGGGCGGCAGGCCAAGCGTGGCAGTCGGGCCGGGTGTAATGACAGGGTTGGGCGTGATGGTCGGCGTCACCAGGTTGACGCGCACTTTGATGACCTGCCCAACAAAAATCCGGTTGGCGTCGGTGATATTGTTGATTGCCAGGATGTCCTCGATGGTGCTGTTGAAGCGGGCAGCAATCGCTGCGATGGTATCGCCGATCTGGATGGTGTAGTTAACTTCCGCGCCGCGCCGCAAGGCGGTAAAGTCAATTGGCGTGGGGGTTGGGCAGCGCAAGTCGGGGTTGGGCAGGATGATTCTCTGACCCAAAGTAATGTTGTTAATGTCGATTCCTGGGTTGAGAATGGCGATGGTGCACAAGAAATCATCACCCAAGCCGAAGCGTTCCTGCAATCCAAACAGGGTGTCCCCGCTCTGGACTTCATACGCGAACGGCATAGAAGGCGTGGGGGGCAGCGTTTCGGTCGGGGTCGATGTCTCGGTCGGCGTGCTGGTCAGGGTGGCGGTATTGGTTGGGGTGGAGGTTGGCGTAACCGTAGGGGTTTCGGTCGCCAGCATGGTCTGGACCGGGCCATCCGCACCGAACAGCCAGGTACCCAGGATAACCAGGCCGCCCACAACCAACACGATGACCAGCGTCCAAATGACAAAAGGCCCAACCTGCTGTTTCTTGCGGTAGTTGGTTACGCTTAATGCCGGGGGCCGCTGGTTGACAAAGGCTGGCGGGGTGGTTTGGGGGGAACGCTTGGGCCCGGCAGAGCCGGATTCGGCGCTTTCATCTGAAGAAGGAGTCTTCTGCGACATGATGGTTTTCCCTTTCAATGGTGCGGATGAAAAAAGTGACTTCATCCAGGAACATGTTTATTCTACCTGAAAAATAGACGTTTTTTAGACAAAAAACGCTGTGTCAATTTAGACACAGCGTTTTGGGAGTTACTGGCTTTTCGTTTGGACAGCCTGCCCGCTACTTGCCTTTTCTCTCGATTTTTGCCCAACTGTCCTTCAACGTCACTGTGCGGTTGAAGACCGGCTGGCCGGGTTTGGTATCCGGATCGAGGCAGAAATAGCCGGTGCGTTCGAATTGGAACCTGTCACCGACTTTGGCTTCGCCCAGGGCCGGTTCGACGAAGGCATTTTCGAGAACTTCGAGCGAATTGGGGTTGATGATGTTCTCCAGTTCGCCGTCGTCGGGGCGCTCGGTGGTGAAGAGTTGCTCGTACAACCGCGCTTCGGCGGGGAGGGCGTGCCGGGCCGAGACCCAGTGAATCGTCGATTTGACTTTACGCCCATCGGGGGCGTCGCCGCCGCGCGTGGCCGGGTCATAGGTGCAATGGACTTCGGTCACGTTCCCGGCTTCGTCTTTGGCGACACTGGTACAGCGGACGAGGTACGCATAACGCAGGCGCACCTCGTTGCCCGGGAACAGGCGGAAGTATTTGGGCGGCGGCGCTTCGCGGAAATCATCCTGCTCGATGTAAAGCACCTTCGAGAACGGCACTTTGCGCGTCCCGGCGGCGGGGTCTTCGGGGTTGTTGACGGCTTCGAGTTCTTCCACCAGGTCTTCGGGGTAATTATCGATGACCAGTTTGAGCGGTTTCAGCACGGCCATGCGGCGCAGGGCGGTTTTGTTGAGAACATCCCGAATCACGGCCTCGAACTGGGCCATTTCGACCCAACTGTCGTTTTTTGTCTCGCCGGTGCCGGTGACGAAATCGATAATCGCTTCGGGCGGCACGCCGCGCCGCCGCAGGCCGCGCAGGGTGGTCAGGCGCGGGTCGTCCCAGCCGCGCACCACGCCGGTTTCGACCAGTTTTCGCAGTTTGCGTTTGCTCATCATGGCATAGGTCAGGTTCAGGCGCGAGAATTCAATTTGCCGGCAGGGAAAGGCTTCCAATTTTTGCAGGAACCACTCATAGAGCGGGCGGTGAATGATGTATTCGTTGGAACAAAGCGAATGAGTCACGCCTTCCATCGAGTCGTTCTGGCCGTGCGACCAGTCGTACATCGGGTAGATGTGCCACTTATCGCCGGTGCGGTGGTGGTGGACGTGCATGATGCGGTACATGACCGGGTCGCGCAGCAGGATGTTAGGGTGCGCCATATCAATTTTGGCGCGCAGGACGCGGCTGCCCTCAGGGAATTCGCCGTTTTTCATGCGCTCCAGCAAGTCGAGATTTTCTTCTACTGAGCGGTTACGCCAGGGGGAATCGACCCCCGGTTTAATGGCAGATTCGGTCTCGCTCCACTTCGTACCTTTGGGCAGGGTGCCGCGATTGGCGCTCATCTCCTCCTGGGTCTGGTCATCGACGTAAGCCAGCCCCATTTTGACCAGGCGCACGGCCCACTCGTAGAGCAGGTCGAAATAATCGGACGCGAAAGTGACCTTCGCCCACTGAATCCCCAGCCAGGCAGCATCCGCTTCAATCGCCTCCACAAATTCGGTTTCTTCTTTGGCCGGGTTGGTGTCGTCGAAGCGCAGGTAGAGTTCGCCGCCAAATTCTTTGGCCGTAAAAAAGTCAATTAAGAAGGCCTTGCAATGCCCAATGTGCAGGTAACCGTTCGGTTCGGGCGGCAGGCGGGTGCGGACGTAGTGGAATCGCCCGTTTTTTAAGTCTTCTTCGACGGCCTCACGAATGAAAGCGGGAATGCGGGAGAGGGTGCTGGTATCCATCATGGTATCCTTTTTGAGCGGTAACGTCCCGAAGGTTTTTGAGCAAGTCGTTTTACTTTTCGATACCCTTCGGGGCGGTTTTCGGCTGGGAGGGTATAATTTCGCAGGGATAATGTTCGATTATAAAACAAACCGCATGGAGGAATAATGACCACCCCCAACAAAACGACTCCGTTCCCGGGAACCTACTTCGACCGCGATGGCGTCCTGCGCCTGGAACGCTGGACGCGCATCCTGGGCTGGATCATTTTTGGCATTTACATTGCGCAATACCTGTACGATATCGGCATGTTCCTGTACAACAACCTCGCCAACGGCTACCCACTCGACTGGTTTTACATGCTGCTCAACCTGGGGCGTCCCTTCCAGGGGTTGATGATTCTGGCCGTGCTGCACATCCTGGCCCAATCGCTGCTGATTTTGCTCGATATTGAGCAAAATACACGCCGCGCGGCGCGGCAGTCTGACCCACGCGATAAATAACCCCGGGATGTGTTTCAGGGAAGGCGGGATGCGGCCGGTATCCGCATCCCGCCTTTTATAGGTTCAGCCTTCGTTTGATGCTCAATATTTCGTCCCGGAACTCTGCGGCAGCCAAGGCCGGATTCTCGGCCCGTGAAATACCGCGCGAGATGGGCAGGAGCATCCCTTTGCCATCCTTGCGCAGCCCGGCCTTGAGCGCCGCTTCCAAATCGCCGCCCTGCGTACCGATTCCGGGGGATAAAAACCACAAGTCTGGAACGGCGGCGCGGACGCGGGCCAACGCTTCGGGCTGCGTCGCGCCGACGACCAGGCCAATATTATTGCGGACATTCCAGGTTTGAGCCAGGCGGGCGACGTGTTCATACAAGGGCATTGACGATGAATCATCGCCCATCGTCAATGGTCTATGGCCTACCATCAGGTCTTGCAAATCCCCCGCGCCCGGATTAGAAGTTTTACACAGCAGGAACACGCCCTTTTCTTTATGCTCCAGGAATGGGGCAATCGAATCTTTACCAAGATAGGGGCTGAGGGTGATGCTGTGCGCGCCGAGGGTCTCGAAAGCCGATTTGGCGTAGGCTTCGGCAGTGGAGGCGATGTCGCCGCGCTTGGCGTCCAGGATGACGGGAATCATCGAACCCAGGCGGTTGGATTGCTCCTGGATGGCCTCGATGACGGCCTTGAGCGCGGTCCAGCCTTCGGCGCCAAACTGCTCGAAGAAGGCCGCGTTGGGCTTGAAAGCCGCAGCGTAGGGAGCGGTCTGTTTAACGAGATTCAGGCAAAAGTCGAGGGCAGATTCGGCGGCAGGTTGTCCGAAGGCTTGCCTTGAGCCTGTCGAAAGGTCGGAGACGTGCGGGTCGAGTCCTACGCAGAGGAGCGAGGAACAGTCGTCGACTCGTTTTTCGAGGAAAGTGAAGAAAGATTCCATCACGCCTTCCCCAACACCATCGCCAGCAGGGCCATTCTCACATACAGGCCATATTCCATCTGGCGGAAGTAGGCGGCGCGCGGGTCGTCGTCGAAATCCGGGCTGATTTCGCCGACGCGCGGCAGGGGGTGCATGACAATCATTTCTCGTTTGGCTGCTTTCATGATTTCGGGGGCGATGACATACGCGCCTTTAACCTTTTCGTAGTCCGCGGGGTCTTCGAAACGCTCCTTCTGGACGCGAGTGACGTACAACACGTCAGTTTCGGACAGGATTTTTTCGAGGGTGGCATATTCGGCCTGGGGGATGCCTTTTTCGGCCACTTCGTCCATCACCTCCCTGGGCATGCGCAGGATATCGGGCGAGACGTAGTTGAGTTTGACATTGTAAAGCGACAGCAGGCGCGCCAGCGAGTGCACGGTGCGCCCGTATTTCAAGTCACCGAGCATGGTAACGGTCATACCGTCAATTTGGCCTTCGCCAAGTTCCTCGAAAATCGTGAAGGCGTCCAACAGCGCCTGGGTGGGATGTTCGCCCACCCCATCGCCGGCGTTGATGACCGGTTTTTTGGCGGCTTTGGCGGCGATGGCGGCGGAGCCGGTCTCAGGGTGGCGCAGCACGATGACATCGGCATAGCACCCCAACGTTCGGACGGTATCGGACAGGCTTTCGCCCTTCGAGACCGAGGAGTATTTCACCTCGTTAATCGGGATGACCGAACCGCCAAGTCGCTCCATTGCAGCGGTGAAGGAGGACGAGGTGCGGGTGGATGGTTCGTAAAACAGGTTGGCGAGGATTTTGCCCTTGAGCAAGTCGAACGTGCCGATGCGCTCGACCATGCCGCGCATTTCGTGGGCCACGCCGAAGACATATTCCAAATCTGCGCGGTTGAATTGTTTGACTGACAGGATATCTTTGCCATACCAGTCTGCATGTTTATTTTCTCCAAACGGCAGGTAAGGGGATTGGGGGTCAGTGGGCATTTTTCTCTCCTTTGGGTGGTTACAGAAAGGCTTCCGAAGTCTTGAAGACTGCGGAAGCCCGAAAGAATTTGTTATTCGCCGGAAATGAGCATACGGGGAAAATTCATGGGATGATTATGCCATTTATAACAGTTTAATGCAATGAATTTTATTCTGGAGAATCATTGACTTGGCTTATTATTATAAAATATCCTTAACTAGCAGTCGTAGTAGTACCTGTGGATATGTGGATAAGGGAAGAAAACCGCCATCCCTGCCGGGTTCGACCCGGCAACAACCCAACATCTGGCGGTATCTCGTTAAAAGAGTAGAAGCCGCGCCTGTGGATAATTACGGGAAAGCCGCCTGTCCTGTTTTAGGCTTATTTTTGACCCCGACCAGTATTTTGGAGATAAAAAAACGCCCCCCCAGATATGGGGGTGACGGTTTTTGTTATTTCTGGAACAAGTGAGCGGGTTCTCCACAGACCGAGTCGGTTATCCACAGTTTTGCGGCAGTTATCCACAGTTTTGTGGCAATCTGGAGGCTTCTCATGGTTTTGATACGATTTTGCAATGCCTAAATATGGAGTCCGAAGTCTCTGACTTCGGCGCAAAAGCGGGAGATTTAGCGCTCCGGCTATCCCAACCCGCTTTCAACGGCCACCCGCTCGAAGGTTTCTTCCACTGTATCGAGGAAGGAGTCCAATGCTTCGAGGCGTTCCCCCGCCCCGGCAGAATCCAGCCCGATTTTAGCCAGGAATTCCTGCCAGGCGGCTTCGCCTTCGGATGGGGTCATGCCGCCCTGGATGGACAGCGCCCAGGTCTGGAGCAGGGGCCAAAAGGCGGCGGCGGGCATTTCGCCCTCCAGTTGGCCTTCGATGGCGGCCTTGTAATAGCCCAGCCGGGCGGGGTGGATGCGCAAATCGAGCGGGGCCTGCGCGGCGGACAGGAAGCAGGCCTCCCACTGCGGCAGGGATTCCCGGACGAGATTCACGTCCAGGCTGGCGGTGATGACCTGGAGCAGTTTGCCGGTCATGTTGGGCAGTCCCAGTGCCTGGGCGCGGGCCGGGAAGCCGGAGAAGAGACTCCGCTCAGGTAACGGCGGTCCGGCCAGGGTGGCCAGGGCGTTGGCGGCGTTTCCGGCGGCGGTCAGGATGTTGAGCGGTGAGGCGGCTTGCGGGTCGAATATCATCTCGTTCCAGGCCTCGCGCGCCGGGACCGAGAAGGCGCGGCAGCGTTTCAGGATATTTTCGGGGTCGTCGAACTGGGCCCGCACAACGGATTGGGTGTACTCGAAGAAGCGTCCCTTTTGGTGCAGCAGGCGCGGGTCCCACATCTGCCAGCCGCGCCAGGGGTCGCCGCGCAGCTCGCGGGGCTGGGCGTAGTCTCGGACGTTTTCGTAGGCCACATCCAGGTGGATTTCGTTGGAGAGTTTGACAATCTCCCGGGTGCGGGGCGGTTCGCCGTTGTAGATGACCAGCAGGTCGATGTCGAGTATCGGGGGCAGGGGGGCGTCTTCGGGGCGCAGCGAGCCGACCAGGAAAACGGCGGTCACGTTGCGGTCGGGAATCAGGCGTTTCTGGGTAAAGTCCTGGGCCAGTTTGAGCAGCAGGTCGCGAGTGATGCGCATGTCAATCTCCATCGAGCAGCGTGGGCTGGTAGGGGCTAATCCCCAGCGCCGCGCGGATTTTGTTTTCAATCAGGTTCAGGTGTTCGGGGTGGCGCACAAAGTCGAGCAGGTTCGAGTCGATGACCAGCTTGGGTGTTTTGGTTTCGGCAAAGAAATCATCGTAGGCGGCGGCCAACTCGGCGATGTAACTGCGTTCCATTGCGCGCTCGTAGGGCCGGTCGCGCAGGGCGATGCGCGCCATGAGCGTATCGACGCTGGCCGAAAGGTAGACGGTCAGGTCGGGCAGGGGAATTTTCTCGGCCAGGGCTTCGTGGACGCGGTGGTACATGGTCAATTCGTCGCCGCGCAGGTTGATGCGGGCGAAGAGCGCGTCTTTGGCGAAGGTGTAATCGGCCAGCAGGCTCTTGCCGGTATCCAAAATGGCCGGGACGGTGCTATTTTGCTGGCGGTAGCGGCTGAGCAGGAAGAATATCTGGGTTTGGAAGGCGTAGCGGGCGCGGTCGCTGTAAAAATCGGAGAGAAACGGGTTCTCCTCGAACACTTCGAGCAACAGTTCCGAATTGTCGAAACGCGGCTGGAGCAGGCGCGCCAGGGTGGTCTTGCCAACCCCGATGACTCCTTCGATGGCGATGTACATGCGGCGGTTCTCCGGGAAAAGATGGTTAAGGATACCATAATTCGTAAGTCGTAATTCGTAATTCGGAAATCGAAAATCGTTATAATAGCGGCATGTCGATTTATGAACGTCTCGTGTATGCGCGCAAAAGCCGGTGGTTTGGCAAACTGGCTTATTTCCTGTTGAAACTGTTGGGGGTGGAGATTCCGCGTTCGGTGGAAATCGGCCCCGGATTCCTGCTGCATCATGGCGGGGTAGGAGTCGTGATTCACCCGAAGACGACCATTGGCGCGAACGTCGGCATCTACCCAGGGGTGACGCTGGGCCGGGCGGATGTCTACCGGCCTGCCGCCGAATCCCGTTTCGAGGGGATTGTCGTGGCGGATGACGTGATTCTCGGCTCCGGGGCCAAAATCCTGTGCGATGATGGCATCCTGCGCGTTGGGCGGGGAACCGTCCTCGGCGCGAATGCGGTGCTGACGGGTTCGACCGGCGAAAACGAGATTTGGGCCGGAATCCCGGCAAAGAAGGTTGGGGCTCGTGCGTAAAACGGATTCGGGAACGGATGGGCCTGCGGCCAAAGCGGAGAAGCGGATTCGGGAACGGATGGCTTGCGGCCAAAACGGAGAAGCGGATTTGGACAACGGATGAATTGGACAACCGGATAACTGGACAACCTTACCCCATGACAAATTACCAAGCACCAATTAGCAATGATCAATCACGCATTTGCATTGTCCCCAAAGTTCACGGCGTGGGGGGGATGGTGTCGTTTCTCCACAAGTTTTCGACGGCTGTGGAGAAACGGGGCGTGCAGGTGACGAACGATTTGGCCGATACTCCTTACAGCGCGGTGCTGGTGATTGGCGGTACGCGCGATTTGGCCTCGCTCTACCGGGCCAAACAGCGCGGCGTGCGAATCGTCCAGCGGCTGGATGGAATCAACTGGATTCACCGCCGAAAACCGGTTTCGTTGAAACATGCGCTTCGGGCGGAATACGGCAACTTCGTCTTGAGCCTGGTGCGGCGCTTCCTGGCTGATCGGATTGTGTACCAGAGCGCGTTTTCGAAGGTCTGGTGGGATGATTGGTTTGGGAGGTTGGAGAAGCCGTTCTCGGTTGTGCATAATGGCGTGGATTTGGATGTGTATAAACCCCTGGGACAGGTCTCAGACCTGGCCTACAAGTTGCTGGTTGTGGAAGGGTCACTGGGCGGCGGTTATGAGGGCGGGTTGGTGAATGCCGTCCGTTTGGCCGAGGCGGCCTCGAAATTGGTCTCGAAGCCGCTGGAGTTGGTGGTGGTCGGCGAGGTGGGTGACGCCCTCAAAGCAGAGTGGGCGGCCAAAAGCGCCGTCCCGATTCACTGGGCAGGCCTCGCAGGCCGGGAGGCTATCCCGGCTTTGATGAACGAGGCTCACGCCCTGTTTTCTGCGGATGTCCACCCGGCCTGCCCCAATTCGGTTATCGAAGCGCTGGCTTGCGGGTTGCCGGTCGTGGCTTACGATACCGGCTCTCTGGCCGAGTTGGTGACGCCCGAAGCGGGAGTCGTTGCGCCGTATGGCGCGAATCCATGGAAACTGGAACCGCCGCAAGCCGCGCCGCTGGCGCATGGTCTGGTGAATATGCTGGAGAACCGGGAGAAATTCCGGGCCGGGGCGCGCGCCAGGGCCGAGTCGGCCTTTGATGTTGGGGTGATGATGGAGAAGTATTTGGAGGCGCTGCTGGAGTAATTGGTAATTCATTATTCGAGATTCGATGTTCGATATTTGAATTTTTCTGAAGGGCTGTTTTTATGGAAGATGAAGTTAAAGAATTCCTCTTGCGCCGCCTGACTGGAGTTTAGAGTTCGTTTGCAATCAAAACCTTTTGTACACGGAATACATAGATTACACGGAATCTCACTGGTTTTTCTTAAAAAATCCGTGCGCCCCCGTAGGGGGCAGTCTGTCGAATCCGTGAAACTTGTACTGAGCCTGTCGAAGTATCCGTGTACGAAAAGGGTTTGACCCAAATTGAACTCTAAACTCAAGTAGTTAAGGGTTTTGGTTTGAAAAAATTCTTTCTATCCCTTTTTTCTTTTTTGGCCCGTATCCTGCCCCTGCCGGTCAAGCAGGCTCTCTACCGCTTCCCGCCGCTGGCGCGGCTGATTCGCGGCTCGCTGAACGCGGCGGTCGAAACGGGCCTGAGCGAAGTCGAAATCGCCGCCGGGGATTTGAAGGGCTATAAAATCCTGCTCAACCTGAAGGCCGAAAAAAGCCGCTGGCTGGGCACCTACGAACCGGAACTGGCCGAGGCCGCGCGCGTTTTCCTAAAACCCGGCATGACCGTCTATGACGTGGGCGCGAACATTGGCTACGTTTCGCTGCTGCTGGCGCATCACGTCCGCCCGAATGGCAAAGTGTTCGCCTTCGAGGCCC
This sequence comes from Anaerolineales bacterium, assembly GCA_034434035.1. Lineage (GTDB taxonomy): Bacteria > Chloroflexota > Anaerolineae > Anaerolineales > Villigracilaceae > UBA5195. The sequence goes on along the minus strand of DAOTZM010000077.1, from coordinate 1,855 downwards.
TGCCCGCCAACGCGGAGCGGATTCGCCGCAACGCAGCGTTGAACGCCCTCGAAAACCGCATCACGCTCATCGAGGCGGCGGTGGCCGAGCGGGGCGGCGAAATCTCCTTCTTCGTCCACGAATCGGTCGGGATGGGCAAGGCTGCCGGGTCCGCCGGGCGGCGCGAGGAGCAGTACCAGGCCCAAATCAAAGTCCCGGCCCTCTCGCTGGACGAATTTGTCTATGAGCAGGGCAACCCCCCGCCCGACGCCGTCAAAATGGACATCGAAGGCGGCGAGGTGCTGGCCCTGCCCGGTATGAAACGGATTCTGTCTGAGCATCATCCGCTCCTGTTCCTCGAACTGCACGGCCCCGAATCCGAACAGGCCGCCTGGCGCACGCTCACCGCCGCCGGGTACACCCTGCACGAAATGTCTCCCGGCTATCCCATCATCGCCACGCCCGAAAAACTCGGCTGGAAAGCCTATGTGATAGCGGGATGCGATATTCGATAATTCGATAATCGAATACCGAATAACCAATATCGAATAACCAATATCGAATAACCAAATACCATGTCCTTCCCTGGCCGCCTCGCCCTCCTCCAGCGCGTGCTCCCCTCCTACCGCGTCCCGTTTTTCGACGCGCTGGCCTCTGCCTGCGCCGGTGGTCTGACCCTCTTTGCCGGTCAGCCGCGCCCCGATGAAGCCATTGTCACCGCCGCCCAATTACGAATTGCCAATTACCAATTTGCCCGCAACATTCATTTTGGTTCGGTTTCATCTCCCCTCTATGCCTGCTACCAGCGCGGAGTCACCGGCTGGCTGGAGCGCGAAAACCCCGCCGCGTTGATTGTGGAAGCCAATTTCCGCTATCTCTCCTCGCCCGCTGCCATCCGTTGGATGAAACGGCGCGGGCGTCCGGTCATCGGTTGGGGCTTGGGCGCGCCTGCTTCGCGCGGAGTCCTGTCTGCGCTGCGGAATCGCTTCCTCAGCCAGTTCGACGCGCTCATCGCGTATTCGGCGCGCGGGGCCGAGCAATATGCCGCTTGTGGATTCCCTGCCGACAGGATTTTCGTCGCCCCCAATGCGGCGGCCCCGGCCCCCAAACATCCCCTGCCCAAGCGGGATTCTTCCCCGCTGGAGCCGGTTGTCCTTTTCGTGGGCCGTATCCAGGCGAGGAAGCGGGTTCCTGCGCTGCTGAAAGCCTGCGCTGAACTCCCCGCGCATCTCCAGCCCCGATTAATCGTTGTCGGCGAGGGGCCGGAACTGGACAATGTGCGGACTCTTGCCCAAAGCATTTATCCCTCCGCTGAATTCGTGGGCGCCAAACACGGCGCGGAACTGGCCCCCTACTTTCTCGCCGCCGACCTGTTCGTCCTGCCCGGCACGGGCGGATTGGCCGTCCAGGAAGCCATGTCCTACGGCCTGCCGGTGATTGTCGCGCGCGGAGATGGCACGCAGGATGACCTGGTGCGCCCCGAAAACGGCTGGCAAATCGCGCCGGATGACGATTTTGCGTTATTATTTGCCTTGCAAGACGCCTTGAGCGATATTTCCCGCCTGCGCCGCATGGGCGCGGAATCGTACCGGGTGGTGGCCCAGGAAATCAATTTGGAGAAAATGGTCGGGATATTTGTAGAAGCACTTCGTTTGTTGATGAACTAAATTTTCAATTTTGTATTGACAAAGTATATTCAAGTTGCTATACTCTTATGGCAAACGTCAAATATTCGCTTCACAACATTGCCTTTGAATGGGATTCTCTACCGGACAAACTTCGTGTTAGTTTGTCATTTCGAGCGACAGCGAGAAATCTTCTCCCAGTGCGCAAGATTTCTCCCCGCTGCGCGGCTCGAAATGACAAGAATAAGATA
>DAOTZM010000076.1:0-4169 GCA_034434035.1 Anaerolineales bacterium | reverse complement strand
TTCCGCCCGCCTGCCCGCCGACATCATCAAAAGCTCCCTCCATGGAACCGGCGATATTGTTGTACTCGCTTATCATGAAGTAATATGTTATGCCGGCTTTTGGGGTAAAAGACAAATTCACATGTTGGCCGCTGCTGCTATCGGTGCATGCAACCAGTTCGTTATCGGCAATAGCGCCATTGCTGTTTTCGTCTTTCCACACGGAAAGGACAGTGGTGTAGTCCGTTCCAAAAGTATCCAGGTAAATCTCTTCATTCTTGTCGGCAGTGTATTCATACCATACGGAACGTTTTCCTTTTTGAGGGTTTGTACACGTATCGGAAAGCGGCAATGGGTCGGTTGGGTCATCTTCGACTTCTTGTGCAATCGCCGCTGTGTTGACAGCATGGTTGTATGCCAGGGCGGGAATGATGATTCGGTTGGCAAACAGGTCGTTCAGCGGCGGGTCCGCGATAGAGACCGTGTCTGATTTGATTTGCGAATATACTCCCACCGAATTCTGGGTACGCACTTCGATTTTGCGTTTGCCGCCTGCCAGGGTGGGGGTGGTAAACGAATAGATTTTGTAATCCGGGTCAGGCCCGGTTAGGGTGGCTGCGCTCCAGGTTCCACCATCGATTCGATATTCCACAGTTTGAATTTTGTTGATGGTCACAGCCGGGTTGCCGGGCGTGACATCGTGATAGTATGAATGAAAGCATTGGTCGGTAGGACGATTCAGACAAACCGTTGGACTGAGCGGGTTTTCGTAGGCGCGATACTGCCTGGTTCCGCCTTCGATATAGGTCAGGGGATTGTCGGTTGTGGGATTGAAGGGGTATGGCGAAAACACAATCGAGGGGCGGGTGTCTAGCGGGTCGATGATGCCGTCGCTGTCGGTATCGCGCCAGCCGACTTGAAGTTTGGTTGTGCTGTCGGGGTCGCCCGTTCCGTGATACATCAGGCGCGGATTCGGCTCTCCTGATGGGACGCCAACTCCGCAGTAGGTGTTGGGAATACCAAGATAGCCGAATTTTTGGGTCGTGTTGGGACAACCTGCAAGTTCGAAAAGCGGGTCCGCATACTGGAACCCTGCCCCAAACACGCGCGCCACCAGTTGGGCAGTCGCCCATTTCATGTTATCCGCGCCGAGCAGGCCGTTATTGTAGGTCATCACCGCAACCGGCCCGAAGGTCGTCATCCGCATGTACATGCCATCAGTGAAGGCGCCCGGCGTATTGTCATTATCGCTGCTGCTATCCACCACGAAGAAGACAAAAGCCCAGTCGGCATTGTTTTGAGCGCGCAAGTCGCTGGCATATTGGTAGGCTGCCGCTTCGACATTGGCTGCGGTATAGCCCATCGCGCCCAACGCATCCTTCGTCCAGATGTTATAAATTGCACTGGATTCGACGATTGGTTCATAAGTATTAATTACAACCGGGCTAATCGTATCGGATGTCATATTATTCGCCAGGCCATTGCCGTCGATGTCTACCACGAATTCCAGGTTGAGCGAGGCCGGTTTCCAGGCCACCCACTTTTGCAGGCCCGCCCATACTTCATCCCTGACCTTTGTCAGTTCTTCTGGTTCCCAGTTTTCTTGATTCGGTATCACTGATGTGCTGCTCTCAATAGCCACCAGCCCTACTGCCACCTTGCCGGCCAGGAAGGCGCTGGTTTGTTGTAAAACCGGGGCCGATGAGCCGTCTTCACCCTGTCCGCCTGTTTCCAGATTTTCGATGTTTGCAGGTTGCGAGACGGGACCGGCCTGCGCTGGGCCAAGCGGCGAAAGGACCAGGGTAAGGAGTAACAAGGCGCTCAATATGCGCCAGAACTTGCGGGAAAGGTCGAACATCTGCATTTTCATGGGAATACTCCTGTGGGGTCAACAATTCTAAATTAGGTACGCAACAAGCCTGGAACGGCGATTGGGAGAGGCTGGGGACTGTGCGGCATCACCGCGCGGAAGCGTGGAGTGATTGCCTGCGGCAAAGTTTCGAAGCGCTGCTGTGAGACGTACCGGCGGTGAAAATTGGGAGGAACTAATAAAATTATAACCCGCCTGGCAAGCGCAATCCTTTACAAAATGGAGAGGAACGGTCAGGTAGTACTTTTTTGCCATTTGCGGCGGGCCAGGATAGCCAGCAGTAAGCCGAGCAAAATCAGCAAGACTCCCAGGCAGGGCATCCAGGGAATCTGCCCGGACTTTGCAATTGATTTTGCCGGGGAGGGGGTGGATGTGATTCTTGGGGCGTTGGTTGGGGTTGTGGTGAAGAAGATGGACGCAATCAGGGTCGCAGAGGCGGTTGGCGACAAAGATGGAAGAGTGCTTGGAAAAGTTGTGTGAAAAGGAGTGAAGGTCGTGTTCATTCCAGGAGGAAAGCCCGGCGCAAAAGTGGGATTCTGTCCGGCAGCAGCGGTCAGGCCAGGGATTGGCGTAGATGTTACCGTGGGGGCCGGGATTGCCAGCAGGAGCGCGGCATCGAGTTGAATCAGACCATGTCCGGTGAAGACATCCCAACCGGGAGCATCGATATCCAGCGCGGAGGCTTCGAGATAGGCGCGCGCCTGTCCGGTGCTGACTCCTGGCAGGCTGAGCAGCAGCGCCAGTGCGCCGGAGACGTGCGGGGTCGACATCGAAGTTCCTCCCAGGGTGGTGTACCCGCCGCCAATTGCCAGGCTGTAAATGCCCGCGCCGGGCGCAGCCAGGTCGATTTCTGGCCCAAAAGCAGAAGTGGAAACACGTTGATTGAGCGCGTTGGTATTGGCAACTGCAATGACCGATGGGTAGCGCGCCGGGTAGAGGACGGCCCCGCCGGTGTTGCCCGCCGCCGCTGTTAACGCCACTCCGCGCGAAGCAGCATAGTTGACGGCGCTTTCTAATGTGGCGGAGTTGCCGCTGCCGCCCAAACTGAGATTAATCACCTGCGCGCCCCGGTCCGCAGCCCAGACGATGCCCGCTGCCACACTGGCGTATGTGCCGGTATTGAACTCGTCCAATACTTTGACCGGCAGGATGCGCGCCCCCCACGTGATGCCCGCCATGCCCAGGCCGTTGTTGCTGGCCGCGGCGGCAATCCCGGCAACGTGCGTACCGTGACCGTTATCATCCTGCGGAATGGCATCGCCGTTGGCGAAATCATGACCGGGCAACAGTTTGGGGGCCAGTTCGGGATGCGAAAGGTCCACGCCGCTGTCAAGTATCGCAATCGTCACCGCGCTCGAGCCGGTGGTGATATCCCAGGCCTGCGGGGCGCGGATGTTGACCAGGGCATATTGGAACGCGAACGCCGGGTCGTTTGGGATGGTATCCTGCGCGGTGACGGTGTAGTTGGGTTCAGCGAAGCGCACCTCCGGCCGGCTCGACAGGCTGCCCATAATTTCATCGGCTTGCGCTTCCGGAACCCGGATGGCATAGATTCCCAACGCATCCAACCCGATATCGACCATCGGGTAGTGAATGCTGGCCTCGAATCTCTCCACACTGGTCGTTCTGGCAAGGCCCACCAGCAGGAGCGTTTGTTCGCCAGGCGTTTCGTAGGGGATGTCTGTTGGTTGTGGCGTATGGGTGGGAGTGGGACTAACCGCCAGGGAAGGCGTTGCCGAAGGCGTCGATTCGGATTCGGTGGGCAGTGGGGTAGATTCACCCGGGTCGGGAACGGTGGCCGTTTCATCCGGTGTAGAATCTGCACCCGGCCTGGCCTGGCCCGGAATGGGCGGCATTGCAAGCAGGAAAGCAAGAAAGAACGCCAGGATGGGAAAAAAGCAGGGAAATTTTGCCGAGCGCGCGCCTTTCATCCGTTACTTCATCCAGCGAACTGGCCGGCGTCCATGGCCAATTGCAAACTTTCTTTCCAAGGGGGGAGGGCAAGGCCAAACGTTTGCTCAAACTTCTCGCAATTCAGCGCAGAGTAAGCCGGCCGCCTGGCAGGGGTCGGGAAATCGACCGTTTGGGCAGGCTCCAGGTGCTTGCACCGTTGTTCATCTCGATTGGAATCGAGCGCCAAAATCGCTTGCGCCCACTCCAGGCGGCTGGCGGCCCCGCTCCCCGCCAGGTGATAGAGGCCGCTGCGCTCGGCCAGCCAATCGAGGCCGCGCGTTTTGGCCTGCATCAGCGCCAGGGAGGTCATTTCGGCCAGCATACGCGCCCAGGTGGGGCTGCCAACCTGGTCATCTACCACGCGCAA
>DAOTZM010000075.1:0-23241 GCA_034434035.1 Anaerolineales bacterium | reverse complement strand
TGCATCGGTCATTATGATGCGCCCCAGTGCGTCGCCGTCTGCCCGGTCGATTGCATCGTCAAGGCGTAAGCAATCACGTGGCGGCGGGCAAGGACGACCCTGCCTGCCGCCTCTACCCGTTTACTGGAAATAGCGTTATAATCCTGACAACTGAATATTTAACCTTCGGGGCAGGGTGACACCCGCGTTGCGAAATTGCAGTGTGAGTGAATTCCCGATCGGTGGTAAAGCCCACGAGCCTGTTGGGCTGGTGCGCCTTTCTCTTTTGAGAAAGCAGGGCATCTGTTGAAGACAGGCATGACCCGGTGACGCCCGTACTGTGCAAGACACAGCGCGGTGGTGAATTCCGAGGCCGACGGTATAGTCCGGATAAAAGAAGGTCAAGACCCATTTCTGGGTCTGTTTTGTCGCAAATGTCCCGAAAACGTCCGCGTTTTCGGGGTTTTGTTTCGGCAAATCCTCTTTGCGCCCCGCTGGATAACTACCGGGGCGTTTTTGTTTGTCCCAAGCGTAATGCGGAATTCATTCCGCAATCTATAAGAGCGCAGATACCATTTGCGCAGGCAACACAAATGTCACAATAATTCTAGAGAGATATGACGATGGATTTGAACCTGGCCCGAAAACTGGAGTTTGCCTCCAGCGCGAAAGTTTCCACGCTGCCTTACCTGGTTCCAATTGTGGTGATGGTTTTTGCTGTTGCAGGTTGGGAGTTGACCGTGTGGCTGGCCGGATTGCCGGCTTTTATCCTGCCCTCGCCGCTGCTGGTGGCCGAGCGTTTCCTGCGCGCCCTGGGCGATGGAAGTTTGTTACGTCACACGTCCTTTACCTTGCTGGAGGTGTTGCTGGGGTTGTTTTTGGGAGCATCCGCCGCCCTGTTGTTTGGATATGCCATCGCTAAAAGCCGCCTGTTCGAACGGCTGGTCTCGCCGTTCCTGGTTGCCAGCCAGGCCATTCCGATTGTTGCCATTGCGCCGCTGTTGGTCATCTGGTTTGGGCCGGGCATGTTCTCGAAAGTCTTGATTTGCGCGCTGATTGTATTCTTCCCGGTGCTGGTCAATACGGTGGTGGGGCTGCGCGCCGTGCCGCGTTCGCTCTACGAGTTGATGCGTTCCCTGCGCGCCAGCCGCGCCCAAATGCTCAGGCTGCTCGAAATCCCTGCCGCGCTGCCCGTTTTCCTGGGCGGGTTGCGCATCGGGGCGACGCTCTCGGTCATCGGGGCGGTCGTTGGGGAGTTCGTCGGGGCAGACCGGGGATTGGGCTTCCTCATCAATGTTGGGCGCGGGCAATATGACACGGCGCTGGTGTTCGTTGCCATCATTACGCTGGTCGTCCTGGCGTTGACCTTGTATGGGATTGTCATCCTGCTGGAAAGCCGCCTGTTGGCATGGCAAAATCAGTAATCAGTAACCAGTAACCAGTAATCAGTAATCAGTAATCAGTGAGACAGTTATCAGAGGAGAAATTATGTTCAAGAGAAATATCTTTTTGGTCGTCGTTCTTGCAGTGTTGCTAACCGCTTGTTCAACGGGAGCGGTTTCCAGCCCAGAAAAGGCGGATTCTGCCCCGGTTCAGATTAAACTCCCGATGGGGTATATCCCCAATGTCCAGTATGCGCCGTTCTATGTCGCCGTTGAGAAAGGCTATTTTGCAGACGAGGGCATCGAACTCGAATTTGATTATTCCTTCGAGACCGATGGCATGGCACTGGTGGGCGCGAATAAGCTCCCATTTGCGCTGGTTTCGGGCGAACAGGTTTTACTGGCCCGCGCCCAGGGGCTTCCTGTGGTGTATGTGTTGGGTTGGTTCCAGCAATACCCTATTTCAATTGTTTCACACGTTGACGAGAACATCGTCGCGCCTGCCGACCTGGTTGGGAAGAAAATCGGCCTGCCGGGGCTGTTTGGGGCCAATTATGTCGGCCTGCGCGCGCTGCTTTATGCTGCCGGGCTGAAAGAGAGTGATGTCACTCTTGATTCGATTGGTTTCAACCAGGTGGAAGCGCTTGCCGCGCGCCAGGAGCAGGCGGTTGTCGGATACACTGCCAATGAGCCGGTCGTGCTGCGCGCCAAAGGATACGCTGTCAACGAAATTCGGGTGTCGGATTTTGTGCAGCTGGCTTCCAACGGCATCCTGACCAACGAAACTGTCCTAAAGGACACCCCTGAATTGGTGCGCGCTTTCAACCGCGCCTTCCTGCGCGGGCTGAAGGATACCATCGAGAACCCCGATGAAGCCTACGAGATTTGCAAAAAATTCGTCGAAAACCTGGCCCAGGCCGACGAACGCGTGCAAAAACAGGTTCTGGCAGCCTCGATTGCGATGTGGGTGACGCCCACCCCAGGTTATTCTGACCCGGCTGCCTGGGAAAACATGCAAACCTTGCTGCTGGAGATGGGGATGTACCCCAACCCGGTGGATGTTTCCCAAGCCTTTAGCAACGATTACCTGCCTTGAACATGACCCGCAAACCGACCCACCCTGCGCTGTCTGTGCGCAATTTGAGCGTGCTTTTTCCTGATGGAAACGGCGGCTTGCACGCGCTTGGCGCGGTCACGTTTTCGGTTTGCCCGCGTGAGTTTGTGTGCGTGTTGGGGCCTTCGGGAAGCGGCAAAAGCACCCTGCTGCGCGCGCTGGCCGGGTTATTGGCGCCCACATCGGGCGAAATCATCTTTGACGGAGGGGAGCGCCCTCGCATTGGGTTCGTGTTCCAGCAGGCCAACCTGATGCCCTGGCGTTCGGTGCTGGAGAACATCACCCTGCCGCTCGAAGTGGATAACGTCCCGGCGGAGACCGCCCGCCAGCGCGCCGCCGAGATGGTGGAACTGGTGGGGCTGGAAGGGTTCGAGTCCAGCCTGCCGCGCGACCTTTCGGGCGGCATGGCCCAGCGCGTGGCTTTGGCGCGCGCCCTGATTCATGACCCCGACATTTTGCTGCTCGATGAACCCTTCGGCTCGCTCGATGCCCTGACCCGTGAGCGGATGTGGATGGAACTTTCGCGCATCTGGCAGGCGCGCCAGCCTGCCAGTCAGGGCGGGCCAGGCAAGACTGTCGTCATGGTCACGCACTCCATCAGCGAGGCGCTCTTCCTGGCCGACCGGGTGCTGGTGCTGACTGCCCGCCCCGGCAAGGTGAAACTGGATTTGAAAGTGGATTTGCCCCGTCCGCGAGAAGATGAAATGCGTTACACCCCGCATTTTGGCCGCCTGGCGCGCAGGCTGAAAGAGGCCATCGAGTAGCCTGTTCCTTTGGTACAATCGCGCTATGCCGCGAACATCGTTTTCTCGTAATGAATTTGCTGCCCTGGTGCTGGCGCTGGCGCTCATCACCGGTGCGGTTATCCGCTTTTTCCCGACCATGATGGCCGGGTTCCCCATTAACGATGGCGGGATGTTCGCTGTGATGGTGGATGACCTGCGCGTCAGTGCTTACAGCCTGCCGGTCTTTACTTCCTACAACCTGGATAGCCTGCCGTATGCCTACCCGCCGCTCGGTTTTTACCTGGGGCGGATTCTGGCCGACCTGACCGGCTGGAACACTGTGGAAGTGGCGCGCTGGCTGCCTGCTTTTTTTTCATCGCTGGCGGTGGGGGCATTCTACCTGTTGGCGGCGCGATTGCTGCCTGCCCGCCTGCACGCCGCCCTGGCGACGCTCTTCTTCGCGCTTACGCCGCGCGCTTTTTCGTGGTTTGTGGAAGGCGGCGGAATCACCCGCAGCCCGGCGCAATTCTTCATGCTATTGACTTTTGCCAGCGTGGCGCAACTTTACCGGCGCGGCAGGCGGCGGGACGTTTTGTGGAGCGGATTGTGGGGCGCGCTGGCCGTGCTTTCACACCCCGAAGCCGCCGTCCACGCCGCGTTTTCTTGCCTGCTGTTGTGGTTCATGCTGGGACGCACCCGGCAGTCCTTCCTGTACTCGGTGGGGGTTGCGGGGCTGGTGGCCCTGCTCTCCGCGCCCTGGTGGGTTACTGTGCTGGCGCATCACGGGCTGGAGACGATTCTGGCTGCCGCCGCTACCGGCCAGAAATGGCTGGCGCTTTTACACCTTTTATTTTTCTATTTTACCGAGGAGCCTTACGCTACCTTGGTTGCCGTGCTTGGGTTGGTCGGGCTGGCTCATCAGGTAGGCCGCCGCGAATGGCTGCTGCCGCTCTGGCTGGTGCTGCCTTTCATCGTCGAGGGACGCAGCGCGCACCTGCCCGCCGTCATTCCCCTTTCGATGTTGGCCGCGATTGCGCTTGTGGATGTCATTTTCGCTGCCCTGCGGCCTGCGCAAACAGGTGAAGGCGTCACGCCCATCGAACGGGGGATTTTCTTCTACCTGTTCCTATATTTGCTATTTTCAGCGGTTTATTTTGGCGGACAGATTTCCACCGTCCGCGTCTATGAAGGCGACCAGGCGGCCATCGGCTGGATTCGGGAGAACACGCCCCCCGAAGCGCGGTTCCTGGTGCTGACCGGCTCCCGCTCTGTCTCTTATGACCCGCTGCCAGAGTGGTTCCCGGCCCTGGCGGAACGCCATAGCGTGTACACTGTCCAGGGTCTGGAGTGGGTGGCAGGCGAGAGTTTTTCTGTTGCGGTGCGGAATGCCGCCCGGGCGCAGGATTGTCTCTCGACCAGCGCGGCCTGCGTTTTGGAATCCATTCAGGATACCCCCGTAGACTATATCTACGTCTCACGCTTCCTGCGTACCGAACATTTCGAGCCGCTCGACCCGCCGCGTACTTTCCCGTATGTGGAAGCGGGCTTGCGGCAGGACGAACGGCTCAGGTTGGTGTATGAGAGCGAGGATACGCTGGTATTCGAGGCGGCAGCGCGTTAATCAGCGGATAAAAATGATGGCTGTTTCATCCCGGTAGGCTTCGCGCCAGCCTTGCGCGGGCAGCAAAGGCACGATTGGCCAGGTTGGTTCGAGCAGGATGATTTGGATGTTTCTCTTTTGCAGGGCGTTCATGCCTTGCGAAGCGCCGCTTACAATTGAATGCCATTCTGTGACTATCTCATCTCCGTATAAATCGGCTCTTCCATCAATGTAAACGGGTTTTTCGGGCAGTTTCCAGGCAAGGTATCCGCCCCAATTGTATGAGTTGAAGAGAAGGCCGTCTATTTTCTGGTTTTTTAGCCATGCGACGGCGTTGCCTGGGTATTCTTTCTCTGCTAATGCAGTGGTAGATAGTCCATCAAGCCTGAGCAGGGAGATGCCGAAAAGTGTGATGATAAGGATGGCGTTTAAGATGTTTCCGGTTTGGTTGCGCGCTGGTTTGCGAGTGAGGGCTTGGATGCCAAATTTTTGCAAAGCAGAGTGTGCTGTGAGCGCAAGAACGGGCGCAATGAGGATGGAGAATGGCGCGATATTTCTTTGAGAGACAAAGGTGAGGTAGGTAAACCCAATAATTTTGAAAATCTCTGCCCAACTCATGCGCCGTTCTGAAAAATTGAGGGAAAAGATGAGTAGGAAGATGAGCCATAACATGGGGTGGAAGTCGCTTCGGTGGAAATCTGGTGAAAGCCATTCCTGGATTTGCATCGAAACATCAACAGTGTGAAAGGGAAGCTGCCAGAGCGCGAGGCCGTTGGGGTTTAATCCGATGGCGAAAATTGCGGTTGCGGTTGGCGCGGCCTGGCGCAATATTTGGCGCCAGGCATTTCGAGATAGAGCCTGCTGTTGGATTGTGGTGAACGCATCTCCGACCAGGTGGGCGAGCAGTAGCAGGATGCCCCAAATCCACCCGCCATGTACATTTGCCCATAGCGCAAATAGAGCGCCGATGATAATGACCAGGCGTAGAGGGTTTTGGTTGGGGCGTGATAGGATAAAATCGAGTACTGCCAGGAAAAAGAAAGAGAAGAGTTGTGGGCGCGGTCCCCAGGTTGGAGCGGCGGCGGTGGCCGCCAGAATGATGATAAGCGCGCCAGCGAAGGGCGCTTCTGCGCGAACTCGAAAGTAGATGAAGCCAAACGTCACCATGCCCATGATTGATACGAATAGGGCGAGCCCAAAAAATTCGCCTAGAAGATAGGCGGCGTACAGAAAAATTTCTGAGAGCCAGAAAGCATTGACCCAGGGCATTCCGGTTTTGGTGTGGCTGAAGGTATCTGTGAGTAAGATTTGTCCGCTGTCCCACATCTCTTTTCCGGCGCGCAGGTGCCACCACATATCGGCATCGGATGGCGTGCGTGAGAGCAAAAAAAATATCAGAATAGGGAGCACCCAGTCGAGCAAGGACAATTTTGAAAGTATCGTTGACTTCTGCATGTAAAATTACTCCAAGATTTTATGCATGGAAGCGGGTTAGGTGGAGGTGGTTATGTTTCAAGCGTGGCAGGCAGGCAATAATGGCAGGGGAAAAATTGAGCGGGCAGCGGCCCTTGGCGCAGTGATTGGGTTGTCGTTTGCCAGTTTTTTCTTGCCTGGCGGCGATGATTTATATCGGTATTATATTCCTTTTGCGAGGGGATGCCTGGATTGTGGCTTTGTCCCTTATTATTCTCAGTGGTTTTTATCGCCTTTGTTGGTTTTTCCGGGATATCCGTTTGCTTGGCCGCTTTGGGTGATTTTGAGCCTGCTCGGTTTTATGGTGGTCGCGGCGAAGATGAAGGTTAGCCCCCTGCTTTTTTTTATTGTCTTTCCTTTGTTGGGTCAAATCTGGCTTGGGCAAATTGATGTAATAGTTTGCATCGGGATAGCAATCCTTGCGCTGGCGCGTAACTCGTTTTGGCGCGGGGTTGGCATTACGCTGGCATTGATCAAACCACAATTGAGTTTTTTGGCGGTAATAGTGGCATTGCTGGATGAGCGACGAGGGACAAGCTGGAAAGTTTTTGTCTCGCCGGTGCTTGTTTTTGCTTTGAGTCTTATCGTTTTTGGGGTGGAGTGGCCTTTGAAGTGGCTTGAAAATGCTCTTCAGTCTTTGCCGGTTCACGCCTGGCGGCTGGCTGGGTTAGATACCTGGCGCTTTGGCATTTTTTTGCTGCCCCTTCCTTTTTTTATTCGTGGTCGTGAAAAGCGCATTCAAACAGCAATTTTGGTTTCAGTACTCGCTACGCCTTTTTTTGGCGTGTATTCTTACCTTCTTTTTTTGATGTTTGGAATTAAGTGGTGGCATGTTGTTTTGTCGTATGCCTGGCTGCTTGCATATCCCTGGCAAAGCGAAAACGCTATGCGGTTTGCCTGGGTTCTTCCCCTTGCAATTCTGGCGCAGATTGCTTGGCAGGAGTGGAATTTTCGCATAGGGCGCGCTAACATTAGCAGGCTGGTTTGAAGACGGCAATGGCACAGTTTCCCTGGCTGGCAAAAAAACTGATAAAACAGGAAAACCTTTAGGAACTTTAAAGTTATCTTCTCGTTTTTTGCGCAAAAATTTCAAGCACAAAGGACACGAGGTACACAAAGTTTCTAAAGGTTTTCCTTTGCGTTCTTCGTGTTTCAGCCTTTTTGGTTTCGGCTTGTCTGGGTTAGGGTTTGTATTGAGAAGATACTTTTTTTACGATGAATGAGATGGCAATTACGAGGAGGCTGTAAAGAAAGTAAGGCCAGGCATGGTACCATGCGGGCGTAAGCAAGGTGAACAGGGAAAATAAGGGGAGAATACTCAGCAACAGGTACTTTTGAGTCATAGAATTGCTTTGCGTCAGGGCAAAAACAAGCGGAATGGCGGCGACTGCCAGGTCATGATAGTGCAAATGTGGCGCAAAGAACAAGGCAGCCAAGATACTCAGGCACATAGCCCAGGTTTCTGGCCGGTTTTTAATCATCCATGCCCAAGTCGAAATGAAAATTCCGATGAAATACCCAACCCAGCCAATGGCCCTGAGCAGGGAGGCCGGCGCAGTATCGAATACCCGATTGAGCAATCCGAGCAGGTTGAGCATAGCCCCATCGCTCATTCTGAGCTGTGCCCCCTCCGCGCTTAAGGACAGGATGCGAATAAAATCAATCATACCTTGTGGCCCGACCATCGCCAGATTGATGGTTGCCCAAATGCACCCGGCGACGATGAGTTTCCAAAGTTGTTTGGGGTGGGAGATGGAATAAGCTATAATGATGCCTGATGCGATGTGCGGGCGGAACGTGGAGAGCATCACCCCGATGATAATCAGATTCTCTTGTTTCTTTTCCAACCCTGCATACCACAAGGCCAGGCCAAGAAACAAAAAGGCGGTATCTTGTCCATGATATAAACTAACAAATATCGGATAAAACAAAAAGATGGCAGCCGCTACAGACTTATTAAGGTGAGCGGGCAGGTTATTGGTAGATTTGAGCAGGTAAAAAATTGAACTGCCGTAGAGAATGACAAGAAAAATACCCCATAGAATCCTGGTTTGCGCATAATCAAGATGCGCGAGTAAGTAAAAAATAGGAACGAGGCTGGGCAAATGATTGTATACCAGCATCTCTCCTGTTGTTAGTTTCGCGCCGAGAATTTGCTGTTGCGTTGCCAGTTGCTGTTCGATGTCATATACAGAATCGAAGCCGCGCGTTCTTGCAACTGTTCCAGCAGTGTAGAAGATAATAAAATCTTCCACCCCGCTTTTGTCAGATTGAGAAATAGTCCATTGCGCGGCGTATAAAAGCGCCAGCGAAATCAGTATCGCAATAAAAGAGATGCGAAACAACTTTGGGGAGAGAATGATTTTCGGCATTGTTGCCTGCGTGTGAGAAATTAAGAAAGCCCACTCGCTTATGGAATGGGCTTTCTTATTCATGTCAGGTTATTCGCCCAAATAATCGCGCAATTTGCGGCGAACGGAGGGGTGGCGCAGGCGGCTGAGGGCCTGGGCTTCGATTTGACGGACGCGCTCGCGGGTGACACCCATTTTGCGGCCTACTTCTTCGAGGGTATAGGCTTGCCCGTCGAGCAGGCCATAGCGCAATTGCAGGATGCGCACTTCGCGCGGCGGCAGGCTGTTCAGCACCTCGCCCAGATGCTCGCGCAGCAGGTTGTAGGTGGCGGTGTCATCGGGCGGGGCGGCTTCGTCGTCTTCGATGAAATCACCCAGTACCGAGTCTTCTTCATCATCGGTGGGCGTTTCGAGCGAGAGCGGGCGGCGCGCCACTTGAATCATGTTCTCGACCTTCTTGGGCGGCACTTCGAGGGCGTTGGCGAGTTCTTCGACGGATGGGTCGCGTCCCAGGCGTTGGGTGAGTTGGTGTTGGACGCGCAGCAGTTTGTTAATTTGGTCGCCCATGTGAACGGGGACGCGGATGGTGCGGCCCTGGTCGGCGATGGCGCGGGTAACGGCCTGCCGAATCCACCAGGTGGCGTAGGTCGAGAATTTGTGTCCGCGCCGGTAGTCGAATTTTTTGGTGGCGCGAATCAGGCCGATGTTGCCTTCCTGGATGAGGTCGAGGAATGGCACGCCGCGTCCCATGTATTTCTTTGCAACCGAAATCACGAGGCGGCTGTTGGCGGTGATGAGATGCTCGCGGGCGGCCCAGCCGTCTTCGATGAACGCGCGCAGTTCCATGCGGCGGCGCGGGCTTGCGTTGCCCTTGGCGAGTTCTTCGCGGGCGATGCGCCCGTTTTCGATGCGCTGGGCCAGCTGCACTTCCTCGCTGGCGGTCAGCAAGGGCACGCGGCTGACTTCTTTCAGGTAAAGCCCAATCGTGTCGTCGGTGTCAATATTGGCGAGGTAATCGTCGATGTCCAGTTCCGGTTCCGCTTCGGCGGTTTCTTCCGGGACGGTCAGTTCGTCTTCGGTGGGTTCGACTACGGCGGCGTCCTCCATGAAGGGGATGCCTGCGCTCAAGAGCGCCGCAAAGGCTTCTTCCAACTGTTCCACATCCTGCTCGGCTTCGGGAAAGAAGTGCAGGATGTCATCGATGGTGACGTAAGACTTTTGACGCCCCAGTTCGATGAGGCGCGCAATGGGGGAGTATTCTTCTTCCTCTTCCACAATCAGTAGAGGTTCATCCATTCGTTTGGTTTCCTATTCATTCGTAAAATCAAAATCAGGATACTCTTTTTCGAGGCTTAATTCAATACCTGAAATCGTTTTGCTATTGTCAATTCCGCAAAGCAGCGGTCTCATGGCGTTGGAGTGGGTTCCAGGGTTGGCGATGTTTCAGGAGTTGCGCTTGGAAGGGGCGTCTCGGTGGCCGGGAGCGGTGAGGGCGTGGGCGTTTGCAGGTAGGGCGGCGTGGAAACAAGCCTGACGAGTGAGTCGATGCCATACGCGGCTATGACATATACGTTCCCATCGGCGGTTTGGACGTAATACCCGCTCTGAGTGACAGTTTTTGCGCCAACATTGAAGTTCACCTTGCTGCCATCACTCATCGAGATGGAAACTCGATAAGCAGGCGGGTCGAGCAAGATGGAGGCCGGGTCAGGCACCGAGTCGAGTTGATTCAGAATCCGCAAGTCGAAGAGTCCCGAAGCGGCGAAATCGACCATGTTGGGGTCCGCTGGGACGCTGTCCTTGTCGGTCGCCAGCATCCAGATGCCCAGGCTCCGGTCGAGGCTGACGGATTCCTCGCCGGAACCTGCGATGGCGATGCGTACCGCCTGGCCTTTTTCAGGGCCAATCAGGGTTCCCAGGTTAATGGGCGTTGCGGTTGGCGTGGGTTGGATGGCGCGTTGGATGATATTTCCTGGCTGCTGCATGTACCAGTACAGCCCGGCCAGGATTGCCAGGAGGACGAGCATAATAACCGTGGAGCGGCGCATCGCTTTAGCCCCTCCGACGGCGCGAGAGCCAGGCCCATACCCCGCCCCCGATGACCATCAGCGGGATGAAGCACAGCGAGGTCAGGATAATGCCGATAAAGCCAAACGTGCCGGGCGCAGTAAAAGTACGGGGCATGGTCGGCTTGGGGGTCAGGTTGATAAGATCTTCCTGCTCGGCTGCCCAGTCGATGGCGTTGATGAGGATGTCGCCATTGCCGCGCTCGTAGAGCGCGTCGGCGGCAAATTCCGAGTCGCCAAACACAACCAGCCGTCCCTTGCTGGTCAAATTTTCTGCCGCGACGGCCAGGGTGAGCGGGCCGGCGTTGTCTTCGCCCTCGACATAGTTGACCTGGTTCTGGTCTATGGAGGTGAAATCGGTTTCTCCCCAGGCATTGAAGCCGGTTGCGACCAGGGGAGTCAGGCTTGCGCCGCCTGTCTCGCTGCCCAATGTAATCGAGCGGGCGGTGGGATAGACCGAATTGAGTCCCATCATCCTCTCGGTGATGGGATGCCGGGCATACGCCGCAGAGTCCGAAACGGCGAAGGAAACCGGGTTGACGTTGGGGTCAATCACGAAGTCGTTGTTCAGGGTGATGCCCCACTTCGCCAGTAAACCGGCCAGCGGGTCGGGCGTATCGCCAAAGCGGGTGAGCGGATGGGGCTCGTACATCACAACGAGTGAACCGCCATTGTCCAGCCATGTTTCCAGGGCCTGGACTTCCGACTCGGCCAGCGGGACTTGCGGCCCGGCTACGACGACCACTTTTGCATCTCCCGGTACTTTGCCTGCGCCCTGCAAGTTTAGCGGGTTGACGGTGTAATTTTTCTTGCGCAGGCTGTTGGCTGCCAGGGTCAGGGAGATGTCGGAGGCCTGCTCGATGGAGTTTTCCCCGTGCCCGGTCAGGAAGTAGATGACGCGGGTCTCAGGATTCATCAACCGCAGCAGGGCGGCATCCAGTTCCTGTTCGGTGGCAAACGTGACCGGCTCTTTTTGTTCGCCCATGAACAGGATAATGGTTCCATCGCGCTCTATCCCGTCGGTCTGGGCCGAAATCGGGTTGAATTCGGGGTCGATGAATTCGTAACTGAACTTCTGGTTCGAGTTCTGGACGAAGCGGTCAAGCAGCGCGCGGGTATCCTCGCTTGGATTGCGCGTGGTGAAATAGGCGCGGGCAAAGACGGGCTGCGGGAGCGAATTCAGGATTTCGATGGTTTCGGGGGCCAGGGTGTTGCTCTTGTCTTCGGTCAGGTCCCAAGTTTTCGGATTCTGGTAAGCCAGCACATTGACGAAAACGAGAATCCCGACGAAAGCCAGGAATGTAATCAACGAATTGCTGCCATATTGGGCATGACGCCCTACCATAAAGCGGCGCGCGCCTTCGGGGTCGATAATGGCCGTCACTGCCAGGCCGAGGATGATGCTCAAGCCGGAAATGAGCAGGCCGTTTTGGATGATATCCGGGTCGGCTGTCACCAGCCCGGCGGCGGTCAACCCGCGCACCAGCAAGAATCCGACGAAGGCCAGCAGGGCCAGCAGGGACAGGACGAGTCCCAGGAAAGCGAAACGGCGCGGGCCGGTTTTCATCTCCACCTCCGAATTTCGACGGCTGTGGCGCCGATGAGCAGGCCCAGGCCGGTCAGGCTTAAGAAGTAAACAATGCTGGAGAGTTTGATAATTCCCGCGTTGAAGTTATCGTACACCTGGGAACTCAAATCCAGATAGCGGAAGAAGTCACCGCCGACCGGCAAAATCCCGGCTGGCGCGCCAATCAGCCACCACAAGACTACAAAGACCGAAATCGTGGCAAAGAAAGCCGCGACCTGGTTGCTGAACATTGCCGAAAAGCCAACGCCCAACGCCAGCAGCGCGGCTGTCGTCAGGATAATTCCCAGGTAGCCGGAGACCATCAGGACCTGGTCGATGCCTGGCCGCACCAGTTGGTCGAGCAGGAAGGGGAAGACCAGGGTGATGGCTATCAGGACGAGCATGAACAGGAACGCGCCAAACCATTTCCCGGCCACCAGTTCGAAATCGCGCACCGGGGCAGTCAGCAGCAGTTCCATCGTCCCCATGCGGACTTCGTCGGCCAGCAAGCGCATGGTCAGGGCGGGGATGGCCAGGATGAGCAGGAAGGCCATCGGCCCGGTGACCATGCGCGTATCGGGCGCGTCGCCAAAGCCTAAGGGGTTGGAAGTGTAAGCGAAGATGTTCAGAATGAAAATCAGCCCGATGATGGTCAGGAACAGGAACGCTATGGTATAGGCAATTGGGCTGGTGAAGTAGTTGATGAACTCACGCTTGGCAATTGTCCAAATGTTGCGCATATTGCTTACTCCTCATTGACTGCCGCGGCGGCATCGTCGCGGGTCAGTTGCAGGAAGATTTCTTCGAGACTCAGGCTGACCGAGCGCATTTCCAGCAAATCATATTTTGATTGCACGACCAGGCGGGCCACATCGGGGCGCAAGTCCTGGCCGGGCGCAAACTGGAATTCGAGGGCGTCCTCCCCTTTGGGTTGGACATCCTGGATGCCTTTCATCTGGCCGATTTTTTCGACCAGTTCCCCCGCCTCGCCGCGCACCCGCACATGCACCCGCTCCGCGCCGGTCAGCCGGGCTTGCAGGTTTTCGGGGGTGTCTTCTACGACAATTTTGCCTTTGTTAATGATGAGGATGCGGTCGCAAAGTTGCTGGGCTTCCGACAGGATGTGCGTGGAAAGCAGCACTGTGCGCTCCTTGCCCACCTCGCGGATGACATTGCGCACCTCGATAATTTGGGCCGGGTCGAGGCCGATGGTCGGCTCGTCGAGAATCAGCACTTCGGGGCGGTGCAGCAATGCCTGGGCCAAACCGACCCGCTGGCGCATGCCCTTCGACAGGTTGCCGATGTAGCCGTCGGCGCGGTCGAGCAGGCCGACCATTTCGAGCGTTTCCTCCACCCGTTCCTCGCTGTTGGGCAGGTGGCGCAGGTCCGACATGAACTCGAGATAACCGAACACGGTCATATCGGTGTAGAGCGGCACGGTCTCGGGCAGGTAGCCGACCCGTTTGCGCACTTCCAGCGAATCGGCGACCACGTCGTATCCTGCGATGGTGGCCTCGCCGCTGGAGGGCGGCATATAGCCGGTCAGGATGCGCATTGTAGTGGTTTTTCCGGCCCCGTTTGGTCCCAGGAATCCCAGGATTTCTCCCTGGCGGGCTTCGAAGGTGATGTTATCGATAGCCTTCCGCAGCCCAAAATTTTTGGATAGTTCGTTGACTCTAATCATGCAATCTCCCGGTTGTTGGAAATTGACGAAACAAAAGGCACAGCAGCGCAAGGCGGCGGTGCCAGAGTGGATGGGTAATCGGTTTCTACTATACAATAATTTGGAGGGGGAAGTCAAGCACCTTTTCCAACTCTAATAAAACGCTAATATTTGTGACAGGTGGAACACACGGTAACGCGGAACTTATTCCGCGCTATGATTCTGCCACCACTTGCGTCATATTATTAATCCACTTCTTCGAGAAATAGCGCCACAGCCCGGCAATCAGTTTGGTGATTTCCTCGCTCAACGCCAGCAGGTACACAAATTGCAGCGGCAGGCCAAACACAAACGCGCCCAGCGCGGCCAGCGGCACGCCCACCACCCAGATGACCAACCCATCCAGGATGAGCGAAAAGACCGTATCGCCGCCGGAGCGCAGCGCGCCGATGATGATAATCATGTTGGCGGCGCGAATCCAGATAACCAGCGCGGCAACCGTCATCAGGCGATAGGCATTCTCGATGACGACCGGCGAGACGTTGTACAGCCCCAGCACCGGCGTTCGGATGAGCAGCAACATGCCCCCAATCAGCCAGCCAAAGCCAATTGCCAGCCCAATCGAGCGACCGGCGTAAATGTGGGCCAGTTTCTCCTCGCCCGCGCCGATTTTGTTGCCCACCAACACTGCTGTCGCATTGCCCAACCCAATTAGCAGCGCAAAGGCGATATTATCGACCGTGCTGTAAATATTGACGGCGGCGATGGTCTCCGTTCCCATCCGGGCGTAGATGATATTGTAGGTGGTAATGCCGAACGACCACAGTATCTCGTTCAAAGCCACCGGGAGAACCGGCTTCATGATTTTCCAGGTGAAGGCCAGGTCGAAGTAACGCAACTCGGCCAGCGTCGCGGCGGCCGGCGAATCGGCCTGACGGTACGTCATCACCAGCAGGGCCAGCATCTCCAGCCCGCGCGCGATATTAATCGCCACTGCCGCGCCCAGCACCCCCAGCGTCGGCAGCCCAAACGCCCCAAAGACCAGCCCGTAGGTCAGCGCCGCCGCAATCGCCAGCGAGCCTATTGAAACGGCCACCGGCAGGCGCACGTTCCCGGTGCTGCGCAGTGTGAAGGCGTATGTAAACGTCACCGCGAAAAAGATGAACGACCAACTGAAGGCGCGCAGGTAATCGGCCCCAGATTCGATGACGCGCGCGTCGGTCGAATAAATGCCGATGAGTTGGGCCGGAATCAACTGCGCCAGCCCAAAAAACAACAGCGCCGCGCCCACCTGCAGCTTGAGCGCCAGCCCCAGCACTTTGCGGATATTTGGGACATCGCGCTTGCCCCACAATTGCGCCGTAAAAATCGCCGTTCCGCTGCCGGTGCCAAATAACACCAGGTTGAGCAGGAAAAATATCTGGTTCGCCAGCCCAATCGCCGCCACCGCCACCTCGCCCTTTTGGCCGATGATGACCACGCTCGCCATGTTGAGCGACGACATGACCAATTGCTGGGTCGCAATCGGAACGGCGATGTGCAAAACCTGCCGGAAATAGTCCGGGTCGCGGTAAAACGCGCCGATTTTTTGGAAAAAATTGGGGGATTGGGGCATAAGAGAATCCTGAAAGCGTCTGATTATACTGTGGACTCTCGTTTTTCCTCCTGCTATACTGCCCAAACTTTATAAACCGTCCCGAAGGCTTCACCAAAAAAGCCAAAGTTGGGTGAAAAACCTTCGGGACGTTTCTTCCAAGGAAAATGAAACTTTAGATGTTTTCATTTCCCCTTATCCATCCCCGTTTTCCTATCAGCAAATCGACTTGATTCCGTACCTGCGTTTGTATAAAATATGAACTAAAGGTTCATAAAATATGCTTCCTGAATGGACTCAAATTCACGCCATCATCCTCGAACTGGAACGGGACGGGGTTGTCACGCGCACCTTTCGCCGCCTCGACCCGGAGCGTCAGCAGGTCATCGTTCAGGCCATCCTCGATGAAGCGCTGGAAAAAGGCCCGGCCTCCATCAACATCAAAAAAGTGGCCGAACGGGCCGGGGTGGCGCTGGGTTCGCTCTACCAGTATTTCGGCAGCCGCGCTGGGTTGTTGGAATTTTCCACCCGGTTGTGCGTCCGCCTGCTGACCTCCGCTTTCGACCAGTTTCGCCCCATGCTGGCGGCGCTGCCGCTGCGCGAAGCGCTGACCTATTACCTGACCGGCGGCCTGGAGTGGAGCCAGACCATGCTCGGCCTCATCCAATTCTTTGGGCGCGCCGCTTACCAGGGCGACCCGCTGATGGCGGAAAAAGTCGTCCGACCGGTGGCGGATGCCATGCGTCTGACCCTGTTCGAGATTTTGCAGGCCGCCCAGGAGCGCGGCGAAATTCGCGCCGACCTCGACCTGGAAGCCGCCGCCCGCGCCGTCAACGCCTGGATGATTGCCCTCGGCGACAGCCAACTGCTGCCGTATCTCAACAACTATTTCCAGGTCACGACCGAGACCGTCCCCTTCGAGCGCGCCCTCTCCAGCGCCATCGACCTCCTCGTCCGCGGACTTTGTCTCGACCCTGCTCGACTACCCACTGACCACTGATTACTGGCTCACTGGAGTTCCCCATGCCCCCACTCATGCGCCGCATTTTCTGGTTCGTCAACAAATTTTTCATGGTTCCCATGTTCCGGCTCGGACTCGGCCCGCTGTTCGGCAATCCCTTTTCCGGCTACATCATGGTAATGAAAGTCATCGGGCGCAAGAGCGGCAAAATGCGCTTCGCGCCGGTCAGCTACGCCATTTACAAAGGCGACATCTACTGCGTCTCCGGCGGGCGCAAGACCTCCGATTGGTACAAAAACCTGTTGGCAACACCCGATGTGGAACTGATTCTGCCCGGCGGGGCGGTCTTTGCCCATGTCGAAGAGATTGCCGACCCCGCAACGCGCCGTGTCGTCATCCGCCAGATACTCAAAAACGCCGGGTTTGCCGGGTTTTTCGAGGGCTGCAACCCCTGGCGCATCCCCGATGATGAATTGATGGCGAGGAGCGCCGGCCTGCCGCTGCTGCGCTTCCACCCGCTCGGCCTGGGCAATGGCGCCTCCGACCAGGGCGGTTGGGCCTGGCTTTGGGCCGGGATTTTTACCCTGCTTGCCCTCTGGTGGCTGTTGAAAGGCTAACAACCGTCCCGAAGGTTGGTTCGAATCGCCTGCATTTTCCTCGTCGAGCCTTCGGGACGTTTTCAGGCTGGTCGGCGCGGGCCTGGGCGAGGCGCGCAAACTGGCCGGACGCATGGCTGTGATTATAGATGGCCGCCTGCAAGCCAGTGGTTCGCCGGATGAGATTTTACAGACCTTCGCGTTTCCTCTTTTGTTAGAATAGTTTTGCCTGACCCTTGCTGAGCGGTTTGGGCATGAGCAATCCGCGCGTTTTGCACCATTCGGGGTCGGGGCCGTTCCAGCCGTATTTCTCGAAGTCGATTTTGCCTTTTTCGTTGAAAAAGACGCCCTCGGCGCGCAGTAATTCGACCTGCAAGGCTGCGCCGGGACGCGGGCTGATTTTGCCCTGCGAATTGACAACTCGCTGCCAGGGGACATCCTGCGGGCAGGCGGCCAGCGCGCCGCCCACCCAGCGCGCGCCGAAGGCTTCGTAATCCTTGAGCGTCAACGTCCCGGGCGGGGGAACCATCGAGGCAATTTGCCCGTAAGTCGAGACCTTGCCCTCCGGGATTTGCCGGGCGATGTCCCAGATTTGGGATTGGAAAACTTTGGGGTTGGGGGGAGAAGCGAATGGGGACACGGGGATTCCTGTATTGTCTGGAAGCGTCCACCGATTTCGCAGATTACACAGAATTGGGCTTAAGTCTGTGAAATCTGTGTTATTTGAAGACTATTTTCGGTACGATTTGCCAGCCAGCCTTCGTAGAGGCGCAGGAAGACCACCCCGGATAGAATCAGCAGGCTGCCGATAATTTGCACGAGGGTCAGACGCTCGTCGAGGAAAATGTAAGCAATCAGGGCAGTGAAGGCCGGTTCGAGGGTGGCGACCAGGTTGACGATGCTGGAGGGCAGGTAACTCAAACTGACGTTGTAGAACCCGAATCCGCCAATTGTCGGCCCGGCGGCCAGCAGGAACAAGATTCCCCACCCGGCGAGAGAATCTCGCAGCCAGAACAGTTCCAAAGGCGTGGCGGCGGCTCCAGGCAAGAATCTGCCCGGCAGCAGGTTGGCAGCCAGCAGGAAGACGGATGCAAATCCGAACGTGTAGAGCAGCGTTGTCCAGGGGTTCAATCCGCGCTGGGAGGCGGAGCGTCCCAGCAGGCTGTAGATGGCGTAGGCCAGGCCCGTCAGGATACCGGCGGCGATGCCTGCCAGGTTGGTCTGCCAGGCGTCGGGAGTGAATACTTCGGCGACCAGTACGCAGCCGCCCAGGGCCAGGATGACCGCTGCGATTTTGACCCAACTCAGGCGTTCTTTGAGGATCCACCAGCCGAGCAGGGCTGTGAAGGCGGCGGAGCAGTAGGCCAGCACGGTGGCAACCGCAGCCCCGTTGAGCGCGACGGAGGTGGTCCAGAGTGCGTTGAATACGGCCAGCAGCAGTCCGTAGCCAAGCAGGTAAAGCAGGTGTGGGCGCGAGACGCGCAGTAAGGTCGGGTGCAGGAGCGCCAGGGCTGGCAGCAGTATTAGCAGGACGAAAAAGTTCCGCCACATTGCCAAAATAAGCGGCGGAATCTCGTAAGTCTGGGTCAGGTGGCGGATGAAGGGCGCGGTGGTTGAGAGGAACGCGGCGCTGACGAGGGCCAGGGCATAGCCCTGGGCGAACCTGTCCTGCGCGATACCCTGACCGGCACAAGAGCCGGAGGGGTGGGATGGGTTGGATGTGGGTGACGTGTTGCGCATGGCCCGATTGTACCCTGGAATAAAAACTGTTCCGAAGCCTCCCCCGGCGCGAATGACGGCGAAAGTGCGGCTATCGGCTCGATGCAGGTGGCGCGCGACGAGCCGTTGGGGGTCGAAAAACAGATGGCGCTCGACCCGGCCAGCGCGCAGGCATGGGTGAGCGGCGCTTTTCCCAACCATGGCTTGCTGCTGAAGACCGAGGCCGAGCTGAACGACCGCTTCAACTTCAAGACATCCGATAACGGCGCGGTCTCCCAGCGGCCCAAACTGGCCATTACGCACCGCATTCCTTCGACAGGGTTGGAACCATCCCAACCTGCCTCCGGCGGCGCCAAACTGGCCGTGTTTCCCCCTGCGGGGACTGCGCGACAGGCTCAACCCGCCGGGTGCATGGGCGGATGTCTCCATCTATGCCGCCCGGCGAGAAGATGGGGCCTTGACCCTGGTTGTGATTAACCTGGCAGACGAGGAAAAGCGCGTGAGGCTGGAAGTTGCCGGGGGCGCGCCCGCGGCTGCCTCGCTCATCCTGCTCGATCCAGAACATAAGGCTGTTGACTTGGGGATGCAACCCTTCCTGACTGATGGACCTTTAACCTTGTCGCCCCAATCGCTGAGCTTGTATATCCTTAAGTGAGTCTCATATTATAGAAAAGCACCTCGCTGGTATTCAGGCGATGTGCTTTTTTGGGGTTTTGCTAATCTGCCGCCGCGAGGAACAATTTGTCTCGTTCCTCCAGGCTGGCTTTGGCGGTTTCCATGCGCAGGCGGAAAGTCAGGCCAAAGGCAACCAGTAAGACGATGATTTCCAGGCCAAAAACGGTTGTATAGGCCATGAAGATGTTGCCGGTCAGGATGCGGATGCTGTCCACAATGACCCCGCCGACCACCGAGCCGAGGGCATTGCCGGTCATGTTGGCAACCGCCCAAACACCCAACAGCATCCCGGCCCGGATTTTGGTGGTGAAGTTAATCGCGTTGCTCAACATGCCTGCCCCGGCCAGCCCGGTGCCGAGGCCCATGACGAAGACCATGCCCTTGAACAGGCCGACGTTCCCCGTCATGCCGGCGATAATCGGGCCGATGAAGGATAGCGCGGCCACCAGCATTCCGGCGCGCATGACACGCATTGGGCCAAAGGCTTTGAGCAGGTAGAGTCCGCTGACCAGCATTGAGAGTAGCACACCGATGCCCCAGTACTGGGTCAGGCCTGTGGTTTCGCCGACTTCCATGCCCAGCACCAGGCCGCCATACGGCTCCAGCAAAACGTCCTGGGCGAGTGTGCCGATGAAGGTTAGCACCACAATCAGGAAGAACAGGCGCACCTGCGGGTCTCCAAGTACCACTTTGCGGAAGGCTTCGCTGAATTTGACCTCGCGCGCTTTTTCGGCGGCGACTTCGGTCACTTTGCCTTTTTGCTCCTGCCCGGTGGCACCCAGGAAGGCGAGAACCATCACAGCGGCGGCAACGCCAATCGAGACGGTCACCAAACGTTCCGGTTCGTATACTTTGAGCGCGCCTTTGATGATGCCCGCGCCAATGACCATGCCGACCATTGTGGCGACCTCGTACATCGTTGCCGCGCGCGAGCGGGACGGGCCGTCGTAACGCTCGGCCACCAGGGCCTGGAAGGTGTTGTGGCTGATGTTGCGACCAATGCCGAACAGGAGGAAGGCCAGCGCCACGCCTGCGAAGATGAAGGCCGAGTTGCCGGAGGTAATCATGCTGGAGATGGCAGCCACGCCCAGGCCAATCAGCAGCGCGCCGAACAGGATGTACGGCTCGCGGCGTTTGCCGAGGATGGGGAAGCCATCTGAACGGTAGCCAATCCAGATGCGGATGGGCGAAATGACCGACGGGATGGCAAAGAACAGCGCCACCAGCGTGGCGGCATAGCCCAACTCGGCAATCATGATGCGGTTGAGGGTGCTGCCTATCAAGACACCGCTAAAGGCATAAGCGATTGGGAACAGGGCCAGACGAAGGTTGTTGAGGATGCGGGGCATGGGGAAGACTCCTTGGGGTGGAATGCTGTCGATGGTCGAGTAGCCGTGTACTTTGCGGCGTATCGAGACCATCATTTTGGTCTCGATACACCCCTGTCGGGGCTACTCGACCGGCGATGAAACAATCTTTCTTGCCGCCTCGCGCCCTTGCTTGATGCAATCGGGGACGGCGATGCCGCGGTAGGAACTGCCAGCCAGGACGATGCCAGCGGGCAAACTGGCGTCGATGGCGTCGATGCGTTCAAGGTGGCCGACTTCGGCTTGCGGGAATCCGGCCGGCCAGCGGTAAATATCGTGGGCCAGGGGTTCGGCCTGGATGTCGAGCAGGTCGCGCAGTTCGGCGCGGACGGTTGCGAGCAGGGTTTCGTCGTCGGATGTGACCAGTTCGGGCTGTGCGCCGCCGAAGAAGACTCGCAGGAGCGTGTAGCCAGGATGGCTGCGCTCAGGCATTTTGCGCGAGGAGACGGTGACGGCGTCGATGGCGCGCTGTTCGCGGCGCGGAATCATCAGGCCGTTGATGACGGGTTCCGCGGGGATGTCTTCGTCGCGGTAGACGAGCGAGAGGGTGCCGATGTTTTCGTGGTGGATTTGTTTGAGCAGGGTAGCGCAGGCCGGGGCCAGGTCTGCCAGCAGGTCGGCGGCAACCGGCGCGAGGGTGGTCAGGATGACGGTACGCGCTTGCAGCGTTTCACCGGATGTCAATTTAACGGCGAAACCGGCGTCGGTGCGTTCGAGACGCGAAGCGGTAACGTTCAGGCGCAAGGTGCCCATGAGATGTGCTGCCAGGGTGTCGGGGAGTTGCCCCATCCCTTTTTTGTAATTAATAAAACGTGGTTTTTTGGGGCCTTTTGGCTTTTTGAAGGCGCGCGAGAGGGCGGCCAGGACGAGGCTGCCAGATTCCTTTTCCATTTCGCGCATGATGGGCGAGGAGACCAGGATGCTCTGGCGGGCCGGGTCGGTGTTGTAGATGCCGCCCAGAACGGGGCCGATGAATTTTTCGAGAGCTTCGCGGCCCAGGCGGCGGGTGGCGAAATCGGCCAGGGATTCGTCGCCGTTGTCGCGGCGGGCAGGCTGGAAAGGTTCGGCCATTAAACGAAGCCGCCCGCGCCAGGTCAGGAGCGGGGTGTTGAAAAAGAGCGACGGGCTGAGCGGGATGGGTTGGATTTGGCCGCCATCGAGCACGTAGATGTTTTTGGTCTCGGCGGCGGGCGCGGCGACCTGGTTTTCGAGGCCGAGTTCTGCCGTCAGTTGCCAGGTTTCGGGTTTGCGGGTGATGAGGGTATCGGGGCCGCCTTCGACGAGGAAGGTTTTGCCTTCGGCTTCGACGCTGCGGCTGACGATTTTGCCGCCCCAGCGGTTGGATGCTTCGAGCAGGGCGTAGGTGGTGTTGGGCCGGGTTTGTTGCAGTTCCCAGGCGGCGCTCAGGCCGGTGATTCCGCCGCCGATGATGATGACATCGAACATAAAAAAAGCCGCTCCGTAAAAATAGGATGGCTCCCTCTGACAGGATGGTTTCATTTTATTAGAAGCGCGGCGAATAGTTAATGTAGGTTTTGATAAGTTCGGTTAAGAGTTTGTTGAGAATTTGGGCAAACACGGGCGGGGATTTTATAATTGGGGAAACTCTTCGAGAGGCAGACAGCATAATGGAAATTAACCTGACCGGCCTGGCGGCGGCGTTGGCGACTTTTCTCGGAATCTGGTGGGGACATGTGGCGGTGCGCGTACTCGAAGCGCGCCTGGCCGATATTCGCCCGGCGATGATAATCGCGGTTTTACTTGGGCTGGGAATGTGGACGGGCGCGCTGCTGACGGACTGGATGCCGCTTTCAGCCGCGCTCGGTATTTTCGGCGTGACCCTGCTGTGGGATGGCTATGAGTTTTACCGCCAGGAGAAGCGCGTCAAAATCGGTCATGCCCCGGCCAACCCGGCCAACCCGCGCCATGCGCGTATTCTGGCCGAGTACCCCTCCGCGACGACGCTGGATTTGCTTGGCCGCGACCCTGTTGGCCGCCCGGTGGACGCTGCCGAAGCGGCGAGGCTGGTTGCTGGGCGCTGATAACCGCCCTATGGCTGCGAGTCTCGATATGCTGCGCTGCTCGACCCTCGGATTGGGCATCGAACGTTGCATACACTGGATACTGATTACTGAACACTGATTACTGAACACTGATTACTGAACACTGATTACTGGATATTGGCATGAACTTTTTCGGCATTTTCATCGGCATTGCGACCTTTTTCATCATCGGCCTGGGTTTTGTATGGGTCATTCGAGGCGAGCGCTATTTTGGCTGCCTGTGGTGGCCGTATGTAATGGGGCTGGGAATTTTGTTGATTGCCGGTTCGCTGTTTCTGGCGAACGACTGGGCATCGGGGCTGGTTGGGGCGGTGGGCGCGTCGCTGGTTTGGGGTTCGACCGAGTT